>CAJQOL010000001.1 GCA_905479925.1 uncultured Kangiellaceae bacterium
AATACATCTTTCACGCTACGTTTGCCGCGTACACCAATATTCGGTCCCCAGCTAGTTGCATGGTTGTCACCGGTAAACAGGATATTTTGTTTCCGAGCTTTTACAATGACATCGTTCCAAGTGTGTGACTTGATATGGTAAAGGTCGAAGATATAGCCGTTAAATTTAATCGACATCTGGTTACTAAATTGAATTTCCCGCTCTGCTCCTTGGTATCGTGTACTTGAGCCGGATGCATATTTTAAATAATCGGGATAAACGATTGTGGCGCCTGCTTTCACTAAGGCCTCATTACCACCACGATGGTCACGATGTTGATGAGTGTTGATTACAAATTTTATCGGTTTATCGGAGATTGTCCTAATTGCGTCAATTAACAGCTGTCCGGAGTTAATATTCATGGCGTCAACCAACAAAATACCGTCTTCACCGACGCTCATACCAACATTAGCTCCCAGCCCATTGCCTCCATGCAGTACCCAAAATTGTTCATTAACTTTGGTAAATGTGATTTTCGGGGAAGGAGAATCCGCCGCGTTGCTCAAAGGCGAGAAACTTAAGGCAATCAGCCAGACAATGGCGATTTTGTAAAAATACTGAATCATGGTTAAATCCTTAGCAATTGATGTGATATGACTTTTTTGGTGCTTGGTAACCCAGCAGCGTTAGTCGAGTGATTCGATTGTCTAGCAAACCAGCAACAAATTAATGATATGCCGCTGATAAAAAGCTGATATAAAGCTGATGCCTTGTGCCATAAGGGAAGCGAGGCGTTGTCTAGCATGGATCATCTGTGCTTTAGCGGTATAATCAGGGATAATGTCGGAAATGAATCGACGATATTAGCGGTTTTGTTGAAAAACGCCGATGCAGAACACCACAACTTCAAGTGATATGTTTATTTTATGAATGAGTTTTATGTTGGTCAGTACAGAGTTGATATGGGGCGTTCCCAGATTGTAGCTCAGGATGCCATTGTCTCGATGGAGCCAAAGGTGTTGCAGGTGCTACTAATACTGGCTGAAAAGCAGGGGGAAGTGGTTACTCATCAACAGATCCTCGACAAGGTGTGGAAGGACGTGAGCGTTGCCCCAAATACCCTACAGCGGTGTATCACCCAGCTTAGAAAAGCTATGGGCGACAGCGCTAAAGAGCAACGAATCATCAAAACTCACCCCAAAATGGGATATAGCTTGTTGGTTGATGTTAGTTGGCAGCAACATCTATCGTCGAATCAACAATCAGCTTCAGCCGCGGTTGGTGCAAAGGTTGATCAAGCTCCATTTAAAGGACGCTCCTTGGTTGTTTTAGGAACCGCGGGATTAATCATCGTCGGCCTTCTGTTCATTATGCTAACGAACTCGAATGGAACTGCTGCTAAATCTGATTTGCCCATTGATAAGTTAACCGCATTGACGGCCACTGACAAAAAGGAGTATGCGCCAACCTTTTCTCCTGATGGGCGGTACATTGCATTTCAACGTTACATTGGTTTGTGTGAAAACGAAATTTGGGCCAAAGATCTTGAAGAGAACCGAGAGTACCTTCTAACCAAAACAAGTGGGATTTATGGAACGCCTTCGTGGTCGCCTAACGGTCAACAGCTCGCTTTTTCCAACGTGACCCATTGTTCAATGAAGTCCGATTTTCAAGGCTGTCGTGATATTAGAACACTTAACTTCGCCTTGGCTAAAAGCGAACCACAAGATCCCCAAATACTAAAATCGTGCAATGGGGAGAACTACTCAGCAGCCGTTTGGTTAGATAACCAACGAGTCGCGTTCTTCGAGAAAAGCAGCGGACGAGAGAGTCGAGTCGTTGCTCTAAACCAAAAGACGGGGAAACTCGAACAGTTATACCAAACCTCACGTTTTGAGTTTGATTCTTTATCTTATTCCCAAATGCTTAATACTCTAGCGGTTACTCAGCATAATTTAGAGTTAAAAGCGAGTATGCTACTGTTGGATCTAAATGATGGAAAATCGGAACTAATTGAACTTAAGCCACCGGCAGGCTATTCATCGATTGTTTCTTGGTATTTCGAATGGCATCCGACGGACCCCTACTTAATTTCGGCTAGAGGAAATTCACTGTTCGAAATAGATACCGATGGCGAATTCGTTCAACATTCGATAGCTACGATGCAGACGATTTCCGACCCCGTATTTCATCCAAATGGCGAAAGTATTGTTGCCTCAATGGGAATATTTGATAAGGATATTCAGTTAGTGGAATGGCAGGATTCAATCGATCTTGATAAGGCTTACCAGTTTGAAACGATTCACCGTTCGATAGTGACCGACAGAGAGGCTAAATTTCAGCCTGGCGGAAATAAAGTCACTTATATTTCTGATGCAAGTGGTTCACAGCAAATATGGCTTTCTACTATTGATAGCGATGAGTCAAACCAAATCGGTGAGGCGACTCAACTCAGTCATCTTACAGATAATCCGCAGATTTATGCGATTGTCTGGTCATTCGACGGTCGACTCATTGTTGCATTAATTGATGGAAAAATTACCTTGTTCAATTTAGATGGAGAAATGACCAGTATTGCTACTGACTACCAAGTACTAGACATCTATCAGTCACCATCGGAAGATCAAATTCTAATCGAAATAGTCGAGCAACAACAAGAGAAAGTGATATCACTTAATCTTAAGACCATGCAGCGCCAAGATTTCTATCAAGGAGATGTTAGTTGGGCTCAATTGACTTCTTCGGGAGACTTTTTTGTTAGCGGTAACGACAAAACAATTTTTCAGTGGAAAGACAATAGTGCAGTACCTCTAGCAGGAACGGAAGGAATGACACTGTCTGCTATTTTTCTGGCCAATGAAAATACGTTACTGCTTAATGATAGAGATAATTCGTTATGGCGTTATGACGTTGACAGCGAACAGCTTAAGAAATTGTTTAGAATCAATCAGCCGCTCAAGCATATTGATAGTGTTATTTTTTCTGAAAGACGGTTGCTTATTACAACGGTCGCTTCGACTAAAAAAGAAGTGGTCTTGTTTCATCGATAGTAGAATTTCTATTTATTCTGGCAGCAAGACAATCGTGTTTTATTCGCCTCAATGGTTTTTGCTTAGAAGGTTTTGAATCGTTATTTTTTCTTTTCTTTTCTTTTCATTTCTTTTCTTTGAGCTATTAGCAACGGGCTAATGTTAGAGCTTGGGCCTATCAAAGCCACCATCTGATTTTACTACCCAAGAAAAAGCGTCTTCTGCGGATTTACGCAATTCTTGGTGTATTCTGTGACCGTTGGTTCCATTGGTTAGAACAACAATACCATTTCCGCTATCAAGCTGTCCTTCAATCCAAGCTCGATAACTATTGTTTGCGCCACCATGAGAGTAGACCCTTGTTTCACCTTTGCCATTTAATCTTGGGCCAAGACCATGCCAACTGTTTTTTACGCGAGTCATCATATCCTTTGCAATAGCGGGCGGCAGAAAATCGTTGTTAGATTTAGTGCTGACTAAAAGCGCAATATTAAAGGTCGCAAGATCATCAGCACTTGTCCATAACCCTGAAGCAGCTATTTCCGGCATCGCTTCCCAACCCCGTGGTAACGCCGTTGGATTGCCATTACTATCGTGCGCTCTTGCGATATTTCCATGGCTAGGCGAAAGTGGATTTTGGAAAGTACTCCGTGACATAGCTAACGGCTCGAAAACGTATTTTGTTGCCGCTTGTAAGTAGGAGAGTCCGGTTACATCTTCGACTAAAACTTGGCTTACGGTTGTTCCTCCACCGGAATAGTCCATTTCCGTGCCTGGAGTAAACATCAATCTAACTGCTGAGTGTTTTGCAGGATAACTGCCGGTTAAAGTTTCTATCGCACTGGGAAGCTTTTCGCCTGGCTGAAAGTCGGCAAAACCGTGCTGACTAAAACCGGCGGTATGAGAAAGGATTGCTCGTAGGGTTACTTTATTACGCTTGGTATATTGGTTTGTCGGAACTTTCCAAGATTTAAGGTAGTGATTCACATCTTTATCTAAATCGAGTTTTCCCTCAGCTACCAGTCTTAAAATGATGGCAGCATTGATCATCTTGCTGACCGAACCGACCGAGAAAACGGTTTTTGAATCTACCGGGTTATTAGTACCTTTAAGTTTAGTTCCGTAACCTTTAGACCAAATAATTTTGCCATCTTCAATAATCGCAACGCTTGCTCCGGGAACGCCATGCGCTTTAAGCCGCTCTTCTATCGACCATCGTTGCGCGTCCTTTTGGCCCCGCTCGGATCTATCAACTAGGCCGTTTTCAAAAGCCTTGATTCGAGAATCGTTATCGTTAAGGGGAGCGGCGATAGCCATTGATGGAATGCACATCACTATCAAGGTGAAAAAGAAGCGCTTATGAGAAGCTATTAAATCAGTTTTCACATGTATTCTCTTCATATTTGTTTTGCTCGTTTTAAGCGTTAACAGATTCTGGAGTTTTCTTACAGTACAATACATGAATATTAAAATGAACCGAGCAGTTGTAAACAAACGTTAAAGGAATATTCTCATGAGGCATTAAACCAGATTTTGTGTCTAAATATAGGAAGTGGTTAGTTTTGGAGGTGATCGCTTTTTGAGTATGACTCTATTGTAGAGTCATATCGTTATAAGTTGAAAAGCCGGTCAATCGTAATTAGCCCTTGATGGCTCTGTCAATCGCAGCTTCAGCCAATAGCCGGTTTGAGTCTAACGTAGGAAGTGCCGAGTTTGAGTCATTGATAATCAGTGGGATCTCGGTACACCCTAATATGACGGCATCACAACCTCCACTTTTCAATTGCTGAATGATGTCTTGAAAGTAAGCGATAGATTGCGGTTTAAAAATACCATAAACAAGCTCATCCATGATTATTCGACCGATCTCGGTAATACCTTCAGCTGACGGTCGAAGATAACAAAGACCGACCTTTTCTATTTCATCGGGGTAAACGCTGCTTTTAACCAACCATTCTGTTCCTAATAGGCCGAGCTTTCTAAAACCATTTTGTTTGGCATTTTCAACAACTACTCGAGCAATATGAAGCCAAGGTAAAGGAGAGGCTTTCTCTAGGCGTTGGAAAGCCTGGTGAATCGTATTATCAGGGCAAATTAGAAAATCTGCACCTTGGCTTGCAAGCTTGTTCGCCGAGGAAAGCATCAGCCCTGCTATGCCTTCCATATCATTATCATTAAGGCAGCTAACGTATTCGGATAAGGAATGGGTATGCATAGAAACTTCGGGGTGCCTATGTTCTCCGAGTAAGCTAGGGCTTTCGGTGCAGATTGTCTTATAACAAAGCGCTGCACCCTCAGCGGAGCAACCGACAATTCCAATATGTTTGATTTTTTTTGTCATTGGCGAGATATCAATTTCGGCGAAGAAGGCCGATTATTTTACAGTTAGTTGGAGCAAATCCTCGCTTAATTTGAACGTTAAGTCAACTGCGTGATTTGCCTTATTGACCGTTGAACCGTTCGGTGGATGAAGTCGATTCTTCAAAAAAGAAAATGGCGTTCTGCGGGATAATCACTGCCAGTCCGCCAAAGCTTATGATGAGGATTATCTTGCAGTCAAAAATTTCCTGTAAGCTGGATTTTCAGTTTCTTCTGACCATTGATAACCTAGTTTCTCTAAATGTTCGAAAAAATCCACTTGCTGTTCATGGCTTACTTGGAAGCCTGCGAGAACCTGACCGAAAGCTGCTCCATGATTACGGTAGTGGAATAAAGATATATTCCAATGCTCGCCCAAGGTATCGAGGAAATTCTCTAATGCTCCTGGGTATTCTGGAAACTGAAACTGAAAAATTCGCTCGTTTTTCGGTGGTATTCCGCTACCGCCGATCATATGCCGTATATGGAGTTTTGCTAGCTCGTTTTCACTTAAATCCTCTACTTGATAGCCTTGCTTTAATAGTTGACTGATTAGGCTCTCTCTTTCATTATTATTGCTTCCGATTCTTATTCCCACGTAAATATGCGCTTGCTTATTATTAACAACGGAAGAATCTTGCTGGCAGTAACGATAGTTGAATTCAGTGATTGAACGTCCCTCTAGGCAGCGACAAAAATTTCTAAAACTACCTTTCTGCTCCGGTATGGTGACCGCAAAGACCGCTTCTTTTTTTTCACCAAGTTCACAGCGCTCTGAGACATACCTTAAATTGTGAAAGCTCATATTAGCGCCAGATAATATTGCCACTTGTTTTTTCTCATCTGAATTTAGATGAGGTGCTTTTTTAGACCGTGTTAGTCGCTTTTTTAGACCCGCTAACGAAAGCGCCCCGGCAGGCTCAGCGATCACTCGGGTCTGTTCAAAAATATCCTTTATCGCGGTACAAATTTCATCGCTATTAACCGTTATCACCTCGTCACAATATTGACGAATAAGCTCAAAGGTTTTTACGCCGATTTTTTTAACAGCGACACCATCGGCAAACAGTCCTACCTGTTCCAAGTTAACGGGTTTATCCGCCTTAAACGCCGCTTGAAGGCAAGCTGAATCTTCAGCCTCAACGCCAACGATAGTGATTTTTGGATTTAGTTGTTTAACAAAGGTTGCAATGCCAGCAAGTAGGCCACCACCACCAACAGGGACATAAATTACATCACAGTCGGGAAGTTGCTGAATGAGCTCTTTACCGATTGTTCCTTGTCCGGCGATCACATCTAAGTCATCAAACGGCGGGATAACTTGTAGCTGATATTTGCTAGCATACTCATAAGATTGGTGCTGGGCTTGATCAAAGTTTTTACCGGATAATTTAACATTACCGCCTAACTGTCGGACATTATCAACTTTTATTGCCGGAGTTGTAATTGGCATAAATATCGTTGCCTTAATGCCTAAGCGGCGCGCAGCTAAAGCTAACCCCTGGGCGTGATTACCCGCTGATGCTGCGACCACTTCGGTTATTTCTTCAGATTGAGAACTAGAACTATCGCAAGTATCATGACTCGATTTATAGCTTGTATCATGGCTCGAATGATGGTTCGAATTATGACAAGAGGCACTCATTACGTTATGTTGTTTGGCGTCTTGTAAAAGGCGATATAACTTATTGTAAGCACCACGAATTTTAAAGGACTGAACGACTTGTTGGTCTTCGCGTTTTAGATAAATAGACTTGCCCAATTGCTTTGAAAGTTTATTCATAGCAGTCAGTTCGGTTTCAATAGCAACGTCATAAACTGAAGTTAACAAGACTCTTTGTAGAAATGCCATGCCGTCATCGGCTTTTTCTTCGACCGGTTCTTCGATTTGCTCTTCGACCAGTTCTTTGACTTGTTGCTCGACGCCGTTAGCATCCGGTGTAACATGGCGATTGATCTTGTGTGCTAATTGAGACATGGTGTTTTCTAACTCAAGTTTCTAGGTTGTTGCTAAATGAATCTAATAATTCCCTGTTTCTGACCGCACCTTTATCGGCGCTAGTCGCCAACATGGCGTAGTTTTTAAGAGCATAGCTAATTGGTCTGGTTCTATCTGTTGGACGCCAGGCATTAGCACCTTTTGATTGCATAGAATCTTTGCGTTGCTTTAACTGTTCATCACCGACCTTTAATTTGATTGACCGAGCCGGAATGTCTATTTCGATAAGGTCGCCATTTTCGATTAAGGCAATGGCTCCACCGCTAGCGGCCTCCGGTGATATGTGTCCGATTGATAAACCGGAAGTTCCACCGGAGAAGCGTCCGTCGGTAATTAGTGCACAGTCTTTTCCTAAACCCATCGATTTCAAATAGGTGGTCGGATAAAGCATTTCTTGCATTCCGGGTCCACCCTTAGGACCTTCGTATCGAATGACGACAACTTCACCGGCGACGACATCACCAGATAATATGCCTTTTACCGCAGAGTCTTGGCATTCAAAAACTTTTGCGGGACCGCTAAATGTTAAATTGTCTTGGTCGACACCAGCGGTTTTAACAATGCAACCGTCACTGGCGATATTACCGCTAAGTACTGCTAGTCCACCTTCTAAAGAATACGCCGAATTAATTTCGCGGATACAGCCATTATTTCTATCGAGATCTAAACTATCAAAGCGACAACTTTGACTAAAGGCTTGGGTCGTTCTGATTCCGGCAGGACCGGCACGATAGAAATCGAGCACATCTTTGTTTTTGGTTTTAACGACGTCATAGTTTTCTATCTGTTCGCCCATCGAGTAATTCAAGATTGTTTTTGCACTGGTATCCAATAAGTCGGCGCGCGCAAGCTCTCCTAAGATAGCAACAACACCACCGGCTCGATGAACATCTTCCATATGATACTTTGGTGTCGATGGTGCTACTTTGCATAAATGGGGAACTTGGCGGGATAATCGATCTATATCCTGTAAATCAAAGTCTATCTCGCCTTCTAAGGCTGCGGCTAATAAATGCAGTATGGTATTGGTTGAACCGCCCATCGCAATATCTAAGCTCATGGCATTTTCAAAGGCCGTTTTATTGGCTATATTTCTAGGTAGAGCGGATTCATCATCAAGTTTATAGTAGCGGTTGGCGAGCTCTACTATTTGTTTTCCAGCTTTAAGAAATAATGCTTCTCGATCTTTGTGGGTGGCAAGCATCGAGCCGTTACCGGGTAGCGCTAAACCTAACGCTTCAACCAAACAGTTCATTGAGTTGGCTGTAAACATACCCGAGCATGAACCACAGGTAGGGCAGGCAGAACGTTCGATTTGCTCGCTTTCTTTATCACCTACTTTAGGGTCAGCCCCTTTTATCATGGCATCTACCAGATCCAGTTTTATGATTTGATCCGACAGTTTGGTTTTTCCCGCTTCCATCGGACCACCGGAGACAAAGATGACTGGGATGTTTAACCGCATTGCAGCCATTAACATACCCGGTGTTATTTTGTCGCAGTTTGAAATACAAACGATTGCGTCGGCGCAGTGAGCGTTAACCATATACTCAACTGAGTCCGCTATTAGATCGCGAGAGGGCAAACTATAGAGCATGCCGGAATGGCCCATGGCGATACCATCGTCTACCGCGATAGTATTAAATTCTTTTGCCACGCCGCCCGCTTGCTCGATTGCGCCAGCAACTAACTGTCCCATATCTTTTAAGTGAACATGCCCAGGAACAAATTGGGTAAACGAATTAGCGACGGCAATAATGGGTTTATCAAAATCCTCGTCTTTCATTCCTGTTGCACGCCAAAGCGCTCGCGCGCCAGCCATATTTCGGCCTTGGGTAGTGGTTGCTGATCTAAGTTTTGGCACAAGCTTTCCTAATTTTTTTTAACTATCTAATAATCTAAATCGTTTTGTTACTCGATTTGTTAACCGGTTTCTATACCGGATCTAACCAACCGTGAGTATCGTCGGTTTCTCCGGTGAACAGCCCAAAAAATTGTTCTTGAATCTGTTTAGTCACCGGACCGCGTTTACCCTCGCCAACTATCATGCCGTCAACGCCTCTTACGGGTACCACTTCTGTAGCGGTTCCAGTCATAAATATTTCATCAGCTAGATATAGCGACTCTCTTGATAATGTCTCTTCTCTAACTTCTAAGCCGTTATCTTTAGCTAGTTGCATCACACAATCTCGAGTTAATCCCTGCAAAATAGACGCGGCATTATGAGGTGTATATATGATTCCCTTCTTAACTAAAAAGACATTTTGACCGGCACCTTCGCTAACATAGTTATTGCTATCCAACGCAATACCTTCGGCATAACCATGGCGCGCAGCCTCGCAGGAAATCAGTTGTGACGATAGATAGTTTCCACCAGCCTTAGCTGCCGTTGGCATGGTATTTGGAGCCAGTCTATTCCAGCTAGAAACCCCGACATCAACGCCTTGTTCAATTGCTTCCTCACCGAGGTAGGCGTCCCATGGGAAAGCTGCAATGATGACATCGGATTGAGCATCCAAAGGTGGCCGTAGGCCCATACCTACTTCGCCTAGAAAAACCAACGGTCTAATGTAGGCAGAATCTAGTTGGTTTTTTGAAACGGCTTGTTTACAAGCCTGAACAATTTCCTGGTTAGTGAAAGGAATCGTCATACGATAAACTCTCGCTGAATCAAAAAGTCTATCTACATGTTCTTGTAAACGAAAAATGCAGGTGCCTTTATGTGTTTTGTAGGCGCGTATTCCTTCAAATACCGAGGAGCCGTAATGTAACGCGTGGCTCATTACATGTACGGTCGCATCTTTCCATTGAATAAATTCACCATTAGACCAAATTAAATTTGAGCTTGCCTTATTTGCCATTTGTTATTTTCCTAATACTAAGTACTTTTCATCATTGTGCATTAATAGTTGTTATCCGTTCAATAGTCAGCTGATTTGATGAGCCATTTGACTATTTTCTGGGCATGTTTCTAAGTTGACTGATTTTAAGTTGGCTGATTTTAAATTGACAGTCGTTATGTCAGTCTGTTTATAGAGTTGGTTAAACAAGTTACCAATAGCTCTCTCAGTTGTATTACTTGCATCCATCGCATCTTGTAATGTTAATTCAATATCTAATACCGATTCATTTTGTCGACTGAACACGGTACAGCCTGTAATAGTGAAGCCTCGAAAACGGGTGACTTGAAAAAGTCGCTCCAATACCGTTGGCTGGTTTTGAGCGGTTATGCTTACCGTTTGTTGTGACATGTTTTTTCTCCAGTCTGTTGTGTTTCTAAGCTATGCAATGGTTATACGCGATCGATCATTTCATGATTGGCTTTTTCCGGCGGAACCAGTGGCCAAACATTTTCAAATATATTGATTCGTACATGCAGTAGGTAAGCACCTTTTGATTCTGTCATCTTTTGCAGTGCTGCAACTACCTCACTTTCTTGAGTAATTGTTTGCGCGTCGATTTCAAAGGCTTTTGCAATAGCAACAAAATCTGGATTATCTGACAAATCCGTTTCGCTATAACGTTGTTCAAAAAATAGTTGTTGCCATTGCCGTACTAAACCCAACCGGCTGTTATCAAGCAATAGAATTTTAACCGGTAACTTGTAGCGCTTTATGGTGGCAAGTTCTTGCATATTCATCATGAAAGAACCATCACCGGTTACACTCACTACCAGACTATTCGGTTTGCTAATTTGCGCACCGATCGCAGCAGGAATACCAAAGCCCATAGTCCCTAAACCACAACTTGAAATAAATTGGTTAGAGCGGGTAAATTGTAAATACTGCGCAGCCCACATTTGGTGTTGACCAACATCGGTAGTCACATGCATCTCGGGCCCAACTGCTAGAAATTGATTAAGCCTATAAAGCAACTGAGTTGCATCAATTGCCGTAACCGCAGTGGAAGGGGTCTTAGAGTCGATTGAACCGTTACCTTCTTCCGACCTCCTGGTTTCAGTGGCGCTTTTCTCTAGTGTTTCAATTTGGGAAACACAATAGTTATTCCATTCTTGGCGCTCCGCGTCATTGGCTCTGTTTTCTCTCACCACTTCAATTAAAGTTGCTAAGGTTTGTTTTAGGCTCCCTAATAATGGAACATCGGCGGTGCGCCTTTTGTTAATTTCCGCTGGATCAATGTCCATATGAATGACTTTTGCGTTGGGGGCAAATTCGTTTAACTTGCCGGTCGCGCGATCATCGAATCTTGCACCTAGAACGACTAGCAGATCCGATTGTTGGATTGCCATGTTAGCGGCCTTGGTACCATGCATTCCTAACATGCCTAAATACAATTTTCGGTCGTATGGAACGCTACCCAACCCTTTTAAAGTGGCAACCGTTGGAGCGCACAATAGCTGCATCAGTTCCGCTAACTGTTCATCGGCTCGAGCCATACCAACACCACCGCCAACATAAAGTACTGGTTTTTTCGCGGAGGCAATTAGCTCGCTAGCTTTTTCATATTGCGCCTTTTCATTGATGCCATTTTTCTGCTTGGGCGGTGTGGATTTAGCGATCAAATGTCGCTTAGAATAAACTAACTCGAGTGGCTTATTAGATACCGCAACTTGAACATCTTTGGGAATATCGATTAGTACAGGCCCAGGTCGGTCGCTGGTTGCAATGCTAAAGGCCTGATGGATACAGTCAGCAAGATCTTCTAATCGCTTAACCTGAAATGAATATTTAGTGCAGGCTAAACTGAGACTTATAATATCGACTTCTTGAAATGCATCCGACCCCATTGCTTTGGTAGAGACTTGGCCGGTAATGGCTATCACCGGAATAGAGTCTGACATAGCATCCGCTAGACCGGTGATTAAATTAGTGGCCCCTGGTCCAGAGGTTGCCATACAGACTCCCACTTTGTTACTTGCTCTGGCATAACCTATGGCTGCCATCGCTGCGCCTTGTTCGTGGCGACATAAGTAGTGTGTAATTTCACTGGAGTAAATCGCATCATACATTGGCATGATGGCACCACCGGGATATCCAAAGATATCGGTTACTCCATATTGTTGTAATAGCGAAAGTGTTTGATTAGCTCCGCTATTAGTCATTTTCTTGTTCATGGACTTTAATGCCTAACTGTCAGTATAAATTTATTCAAAAAAAAACCCCCGGTCCTTTCGGAGCGGGGGTCTGGTTGTCTTTTTACTAAATTATTTTCTTAGCGCAACACATTTCCCCGCAGAGGTCTAATGACCACCACGATGAGAATGCTAATAATGACTAAAGAAAATTGATTCATAATAATTGTAATAATAAAAATTAATTCGTTGCGCTTAAAAAGATGAACGTTAGGTCCATCAAAAAACAGTTAATAGTTTTACCTTAATTCGGCAAACTCGCTAGTTGCTGTATTTGTATCATAGTAATAAAAAAAGTATCAACCATAAAATGTGAAAAATAAAGTTCTGGCTATAACTTGCAGTTATATAAGCGTTGTCGTTAATGACCACTGCTATCAATCCGTATCGTGATTAAGTTAACCATCGTTGTTAACACTGACTAAAACATAACTGAGTATTTAATTCTATTCGTTTCATTTTGATGCATTTGAATCTACTCATTTGAATCTATGCATTCTAGCAAGGCCGCAATCGTGGGCTGTTCGGTTGCTCTATGATTGCAGCAAACTCCTAGTTCAAATGGTGAAATGAAGTGTTTATGTTCGATTTTTCTAATACGGTCTTTAACGGGGCTATTATCAACCACAACATCAGGCGCAATGCCAAAGCCACACCCTAGCGCCACCATACTGACTAATGCCTCATGCCCTGAAACCGTCGCGTAGATGTTCGGCTTTTGTACCACCTGTTGCTTTAACCAAGTCTCGAAACGTTTTCTGGCGGGACCATGGTCCGGCATTATTGTCGGTAAATAAGTCCAGGGTTTGTGTTGCGATATAGCCTGCTGGCTGTTAGCTGACGGCAAACTAGTCATGTTGTCTATTTGTCTTGGAGCAATGATAGACAATGGGATTTCCGCAATGCGAACAAAGGTAATTTTGCTGGAAAGATGTTCTGGTTTAGCGGCTATTGCAATAGCTTGCTTATGCTTTTGCACAAAACCGATTGCGTCGGCAGCATCACCAGTTGTTAGCATGATTTCGACGGCCGGGTGCTTTTTACGAAAACGGTCTAACAGTTTAGGTAAATGGCTATACGCGGCGGTTACTGAGCAGAATATCTGTAATTGTCCAGTTAGTTGCTTCTTTTGCTGGCTAAGGTTTTCTACCAATTGCTGCCATTGGATTACTTGTTGAGCGGCAAATTCAAGGAACTGTATACCACTATCGGTTAATTCAACGCTTCGATTATCCCTAATTAATAACGGGTAACCGAGTTGCTGTTCCATTCTTTGGATTAATCGACTGAGCGTGGAGGGGCTCATGTGATACTTGCTGGCGGTTTTACCAAAATGTAACGACTGTGCTAAATGTTGGAATATTTTGAGAGATTTGATATCCATTTTTGTTGCGACCTTTTGAGCAAGTCATTGTTAGCCAATAATTACGGTTTTGTAATTGCGGTTTTGTAATTGCGATAAATGCAATATAGTGTTGATTATATATCATTTTACGCAATGCGATAGAAATAATAGACTGACCAGTATCGAGTTCTATTAATTTTAACGCTGTAACAGCATTAACGACTAACCAATGCTTAACCGACCAAGAGGCCGCTGTAACTTTCGAGTTCTGTTAGTGGTTAAGCCTGCACTCAATACTGGAGTCTAAATCATGAGTAATTACTTTAATCAACTACCGTTGCGAAACAAGCTAGCGCAGCTCGGTCAATGTCGTTTTATGAAGCCTGAGGAATTTAGTCAAGGTTGTGAACTGATTAAAGATTGGAATGTGGTCATTGTTGGGTGTGGAGCGCAGGGCCTTAATCAAGGGTTAAACATGAGAGACTCAGGGCTTAGTATTAGTTATGCGCTGCGTGAGCAGGCAATTGAGGAAAAACGACAATCCTTCCGCTGGGCAAGTGAAAATGGTTTTAATGTTGGCACACTTGAGCAATTAGTTCCAAAAGCGGACTTAGTTCTTAACTTAACGCCTGATAAACAACACAGCGCCGTTGTTAACAGTCTGCTACCGCTTATAAAACAAGGGGCGACTCTGGCTTATTCACACGGCTTTAATATTGTTGAAGAAGGCATGCAAATTCGTTCCGACATAACAGTGATTATGGTCGCACCTAAGTGCCCGGGTACGGAAGTACGGCAAGAGTATTTACGAGGCTTTGGGGTGCCAACGTTAATCGCGGTGCACCCGGAAAATGATCCAAATGCCAATGATCCAGAAAAGTGCGGGTTGGCAATTGCCAAAGCCTATGCCGCGGCAACAGGAGGTCACCGTGCTGGGGTTTTAGAGTCGTCGTTTGTTGCAGAAGTTAAATCTGATTTAATGGGGGAGCAAACCATTCTTTGTGGAATGCTGCAGACCGGAGCCATTGTTGGACATAGGCACTTAGTAAGCCAAGGTGTAGAAGCAGGTTATGCACGTAAACTTATTCAATACGGATGGGAGACGATAACCGAAGGTCTTAAGCATGGCGGTATTACCAATATGATGGATCGCCTGTCGAATCCCGCCAAAATAAGGGCTTTTAAATTATCTGAGTCACTTAAGCTGGTCCTTAGGCCGCTGTTTGAAAAACATATGGACGATATAATTGACGGCAAGTTCTCCGAAAACATGATGAAAGACTGGAAGAATAATGATGAAAATCTTCTAAAATGGCGAGCTCAAACGGCGGAAACATCTTTTGAGCAGGCAGCCGATTGCGACAAAGTCATTGCGGAACAGTCCTATTATGACCGAGGTTTGTTTTTAGTTGCTATGGTTAAAGCGGGTGTTGAACTGGCCTTTGAGACCATGGTTGCTGCCGGCATTATTGAAGAGTCTGCATATTATGAGTCTTTACATGAAACGCCGTTGATTGCTAACTGTATCGCACGTAATAAACTTTATGAGATGAACGTCGTGATTTCCGATACTGCTGAATACGGCAATTATTTGTTTACTCATTCTGCGGTACCAATTCTCGAAGAGTTTGTTGCGGAATTAGGCCTTGAAGACCTAGGAGAGGGATTAGGTCAGCAGTCTACTTCGGTCGACAATATTGCGCTGATAGAGGTTAATGAGGCAATTTGTGCCCACCCGGTTGAATTGGTTGGTAAGGAACTACGAGGGTATATGTCAGCCATGAAATCGATTACCGCCTAGTTGTTAATGCTAGCGTTTATTGGATTATTGAAGTCTCGAAGACGCTAGCGGGCTTTACCATCTAGTGCTTATAGGCTGAAAATGCTTATTTGGCCGCTAGATCTCTACCTTTACGGCCATTTTTTGAATAGCGACTCTTTGAGCTGGTACTTAGCTAAGGTACAATGTCGGCCAAATAACCGCTAAGCGTGGATCCGTTGTGTCTCTTATAATTACCGATGAATGTATTAATTGTGATGTTTGCGAACCTGAGTGTCCCAATGAGGCCATTTATCAAGGGGAAGAAATATACGAGATTGATAAGGATAAGTGCACCGAATGCGTCGGTCATTATGATGAACCTCAGTGCCAGATAGTCTGCCCGGTAGACTGTATCCCTTTCGATGAGAATAATGTTGAATCAAAAGATAGGCTAATTGCTAAGTATGAAAGCTTGACCGGTGAAGCCTTTAGCGGTTAAAAGCATCATTCTGATCTAGACTTATCTACAAGCTATGGTTATAGTTAGTAAAAATAACGAATCTATAATAAATATAAAGGCTTAGCGAAACCGTCTAACAACCCGATTTGCTAGCTATCCGAGATGAAATACTCGGTCAACCAATAGTACAGGATAGAAAATGCGTAAACATAGACATGTAATTGAAGATGAAACCGAAGTAGATATGACGCCAATGCTAGACATTGTGTTTATCATGTTAATATTCTTTATCGTAACAACCTCTTTTATCAAAGAGTCAGGCATTGAAATTGTTAGACCAAACGATAACCAATCTGAAGCGCCACCTAACCCAACTTCGCCAATTTTGATTAGAATTAGCGACACCGGTGATGTTTCAATCAGCGGTCGACTAGTTGATGTTGCAGCGGTTCAAGCAAATGTTGAGGTTGAGCGTTCTAAGAAGCCTAAAGCAGCGGTTATTGTTCAAGTTAATGAAACTTCTGCGACCGGAATTTTGGTTAGTGTTGTTGATCAGGCTAAAAAAGCTGGTGTTGGTCAAGTCACTGTAACTAAAGCAGCTAAATAGAATATAACCATAAAGCAACTCGTTATAGATTGCTTAAGGGTACGTATAAAGGCGACTTAATTGGTCGCCTTTTTTCGTTATAAGTTAGTTCAAAAATGACAAAGGTTTAACTGTCGATATAACCCGCAAATTGCAGCGGGTTACAGGAAGCTATATTTATTATGGGTAAGGTGATAACTTTATTGGTACTGGCGTTAATCGCTTGGTATTGGTCCTATTCACAAAAAATTAAACAGCTAGCGTTACGAGCAAGTATCAACCGATGTAAGGAGGCTGGTGTTCAGTTTCTTGATCATAGTGTGGTATTACATCGAATCGGCTTTAGGAAAAATAGTAACAATCAATGGAAGATGATTCGAGAATATCGCTTCGAGTTTACTTCCACCGGTGATCATCGTTATATTGGGCGTGTAGTGATGCAGAGCCATCATTTGGTTTCCTCTGAGCTTGAACCATATAGTCTAAATTAAGCGAGTTATAAGGACAATAATGCTATCTTTGACCTTTAATATCTTACTGCCTGTGATTAGCCAAAACCAGCTATGAGCGAAACGAGTTTATCAATTTCCAAGCTTTGCCACACACTGGCGCCGCAAAAACGTTTGCAAATTCCGCAGCTTACTCTGGCGAGCCAAAGTCGAGTCGCTTTGCTAGGTTTAAATGGAGCGGGAAAATCATCTTTGATTCGTTTGCTTGTTGGTGAGAGCCTGCCCCAGCAAGGGACTATTGAATATCTTTCAAGTGTACAAAGTGATAAGACTCTAGCGCCTAATAGTAGAAATTTTAAGTGTTATTTAGGTTACCAAGCCGACACCATGTTGGCTATTGCAGAAATGACCGCCAATCAATATTTGAGTTTAACCGCAAGCCTAAAGGGACTGTCCGCTAAACAGACCAAGCAAAGTATTGATAGAGTTACTCAGCAGTGGAGATTATCAGAATTGCTGGACAAAAAAATGTCGCAGCTCTCTAAAGGTAATTTGCAAAAACTAGCCATTGCTCAAGCATTTATCGGCGAATTTAGGTACCTTATATTTGATGAGCCATGCCAAAGCCTTGACCCTATGGAGCAAGAGCGTTTTAACCAAAACCTTAGCCAGCTTGATCAATTCGAGCTATGTTTATTTTCTACCCATAATGTTCAACAAGCACTAGCGGTTGCAGACCAAATAATACTAATCGACCAGTATAAAGTTCTTTTTCATTTTGATTTCAAACGTCAGTTGAGTTTTTTATTGGTGTTAAAAAATGCTATCTCTGGAACGTCTTCGGAGTATCTTCAATCGGTTGTTACAGACTCTGAAGTAAACCCTTTGAATTATTCTTCAAAGAAAGTGACTTCATTCATTATTCATATTTGCTTTGAGAATACGCAACAGCTCGATGATTTCAAACAATCATCTGATCGCGAGTTAGCTGAGTATCATTTCTTTCTGCCTGAGCAACAAGCAGTATTACCACTTTTTCGGTTATTAGCCAGTGGCGAAATCAAAAATAATGTCGATAACGAATTAGCCGACGCAGAGCTTAAGCAATGATTATTCTGCTGACAAAGAACTTGCTGGCGCGTAACAGTCTTGCACTAGCCATAATCGCTTCGGCGGTACTTATGGGGGCTTTTTCAAGCTTAAGTTACCGTCAGTTTCTCTATTTGCAAAGTCAGAATATTAGTCAGCTATCGGTATTTAATGAAGTTATTCAACCACTGTCCGGTTTAGCATTGCTTCTGCAGCTAGTCACTCTTTGCATTGCTAGTTCGTTACTGGTGCCACACATGGCTGCCCAAGGTCAAAAGTCGATTTTAGTAAACGCTTCAATAAGTGCTGGACGGCGTTTATTAATGTTTGCTTTGCCTACATTGTTAGCTAGTTTATTACCGCTGTTCTATTTTATGGTTATTGCGGTTAGTTATTGGTTAGCAAGTGACCTTGATGGTTGGTTGTTGGTTTCAAGCAGTATAGGGTTGGTGGCGGCGAGTTGTTTTTTTTGTGTGGTAGCGGTTACCATAAGTTTTCTTTTAAGAACGCCATTGATGGCATTATTAGCTTCCATTTTTACTTCGGCACTTATTTTATTATTTGACGAGTGGCTGAGAAACCTTGTTGCTGAAACGAGTCCATTTCTTGAGTTTTTCTATCATTTGCGAGGCGGCCTAATAAGCCCATTTGAAGTACTTAAGTTGGCTCTTTGGTTAATGTTATTTATCGGTTTGGCTTTTACCGCAGTATCTCGTTATTCGAATGCTAATGATGGCGCTGGGAAGCGCTATATGATGTTCGCTGTTTGTGGTATTACGCTGTTATCGATATTCGTTGCTATTCAGCGCAGTGACTTTTTTGATGCTAGCAATTCTGTTACTTCTCGCAATTCACTCAATTTTAGATGGGATATAAGTCAGGAAAAACGAGACTCGCTACAGCAACAGTGGATTGAACAAATTGAACAAGTGAATCAGCCCATCAAAATTACGGCGGTTATTGACGACGAAGAAAACCATGATGAAATAAAAAGAGCCGTGGATATTCTATCGCAGCATCATGCAGATATAGAGTTAAGCTTTTCTTCTCGCCAAAAACTTTCGGTTAATTCCGAGTTTGCTGGCGAGTTTGTCGCGATATCCGTCGGTAAACAACAGCAAAATATTGCTTACCCTTTTAATCAAACCGCCAAACATGTTTTAACAAAGTTAATTGTCCAATTAACGACGCGCAGTGGTCACTGGATTAACTTTATTGAAGGTCATGGAGAAGCTTCACCTTTTGGAAAAACAAGCCGAGACTTAAGTAGCTTTTACGACACCCTAAAATCCCTAGGATGGCCGGTTGCAGTTCAGAATTTGAGTAGGCAGCCAGTGATCAGCAGTAATACAAAATTGTTAGTTATAGCGGCCAGTGAAAAGCGTTGGCTTTCGAGTGAAGTAGACTCTGTAATGCAGTATTTGCATAAAGGGGGAAACCTATTGGTACTTCGGGAACAAGGGGATCAATTACCGGCGGCAATAGAGGATTTCACTCAGGTAGCCAAGGTGAAAGGAACATTAATAGATTGGCAAGGATATCAAAGCGGTACGCCGCATCCCGCTATTTTAATTATTGATCAGGTTTTAGAGCACCCGGTTAATACTGGCATTAAGAGTTTCTTAGCGTTTCCTTGGAGTACCGGATTGAGGCTTAAGTTAGCGCAGCCTGACTATAGTCAGCAGCCGATTCTTGTTACCCATAAAGGCGTTTGGAATGAATATAATAGCCAAGCGGAAACCCTTTCTTTTGACGCGCAGCAAGGAGAATTGCAACAGTCATTTGTTTCAGCGTTTGCCATCAGTCATCGAACCAATAACCAGAAAATGGTGGTGGTAGGTGATGCTAGTTTTATCTCCGACGCGGCGGTTAATAATTATTCGAACCGACAGTTTTCATTGAACTTGATCAGTTATCTTTCCTCCGAGTCAATAACCGAAGAAAATCAGGTTTATCAAGATAACGCGATACGAGTAAACACTTTTGGCCATTGGCTTTTTAGCTGGTTTTTTGCATTTTTGATTCCCGGCATTTTAGCGCTTGTTTATTTCGTTATTAAATTACGTTTTAGGAAACTAATTTAACAATGAGTAACAAAAACAACCAAAAGCAATGGCTGAATATTGTCATAATTACCATTTCAACGCTGATTCTCGCGTTGACGCTTTTGGGGCGCTTTATTGAAAAAGGTGTTGATAAAGCCGAAAATAAATTGGCAGCGCAATCCTCCGAGCAAAGCGCTCAGCAAGCGATAACCGAAGAAGCGAGTAACCATTTGGTAAAAATAGACTTTGGCAGATATCAATGGTCGCTCATTGAGAAGGAGTGGCGCGCTGCGCCCGCTGGCGAAAGTGTGATTGATATGAATTCGGTTATCGAGCGTTGGCAATTAGTCTTGGATGAGCCACTTGCCGAGGGGGTTGAAGATGTGGTTATTGAGCCGTCGAAAGGGC
This sequence comes from uncultured Kangiellaceae bacterium, assembly GCA_905479925.1. GTDB lineage: Bacteria > Pseudomonadota > Gammaproteobacteria > Enterobacterales > Kangiellaceae. The sequence goes on from CAJQOL010000001.1 coordinate 20,602, forward strand.
AAATGGTATTACTTTATTTATCGAATAGTGAAATGCCTTTAGTCGTAAAAATAGAAACAGGTAGTAAAGCAGGGCAAGCAGGGCTACTGTTGTCTTTCGTCGCGCACGAGCAGTTTGTATGGCTACCGGAGACACAATGGCGACAATTGGTGCCAATCAATGAAGGTTAAACGCTTTTACCCCGTATTTTACAGTTCTACGGTAATCTAAACTCTATGGGCTTGCGTATTTTCAGACTGTTGAATCAAAATGAGACTTAATTATGCCTGAACTACCAGAAGTTGAAACTACTCGTCGAGGTATAGAGCCTTACGCTAAAGGTCAGCGTATAGAGAAGGTTATAGTGCGCGAAAAACGATTGCGCTGGCCGGTCGATGAAAATCTCTCAGCGCAGCTATCGGGTCGTCAAATTACATCGGTAGAGCGACGCGCAAAGTATTTGTTGCTAGCCACTGATATTGGCGAAGTTATGATTCATTTAGGTATGTCTGGCAGCCTTCGAATTATTGAACAGGAAAAGCCAAAAAAGCACGATCACCTCGATTTGGTTCTTTGCAATGGTAAAACCATCCGCTTTAACGATCCTCGCCGTTTTGGTAGTGTTCTGCTTGCCCCCGCAGGACAGCAACATAAGCTATTGGCTAGTCTAGGTGTTGAGCCGCTGCTGGATGAGTTTAATATTGATTACCTTTGGCCTCTCGCTAAACAGCGCAAACTACCGATAAAAGCATTCATTATGAATAACCAGGTGGTCGTTGGGGTTGGCAATATTTACGCCCAGGAAGCGCTATTTTTAACCGGCATTCACCCTGGTCGTGCCGCTAACAGAATTTCTAAAAAGCGACTAGAAAGCTTAATTGAAGCTATTAAACAAGTATTAGCGAAAGCAATTGAGGCGGGGGGGAGCAGCCTAAAAGACTTTACGGGAGCAGACGGAAAACCTGGCTATTTTCAGCAGACCCTTAACGTATATGGTCGACAGGGCGAAGCTTGTGTTGTTTGCAGTAACCCCCTCAAACAGTTGACGATTGGCCAGCGCAATACCGCCTTTTGTTCTCATTGCCAAAGATAACCTAAGTGATGAAAAACTATAACTACGTACAAGTTGGAAGTGGTAGGCTCGGACAGGCAATAATCAACGCGTTGCAAAACAGTCAACCTCTGAATAAACTCTCAGAAACTCCGGTACTCGCCAGAATAGACGCAACTCATGGGCTGTTTTTTAATAAATTATCGGAATTAATAGCTGAGCCTATACATATTGAACTGTTGGTGATTTGTATTGCGCCCGGTCGCCCCGCGAAGTGGCAATGGAATGATATTTTACAAGGTATCACTGCACAGGTTGAAAAGGGCCTTATAACTATAGATAAGGTGGTTTACATATCTTCAACTCGCGTTTATGAGGGCTATCAGACAGGGTTGGTTTACGCTAATAATAAACCTTTGGCAAACTCGGAAAGAGCCTCTGCGCTAGTGGTAGCCGAGGGTTGTATTACTCGCTTAGCTAAATCAGTATTAATTGTGCGTTGCGCTGGGTTAAACGGGCCGCAATATGAGGTTTATAGCCAAAGTCTTCAACAGTCATCAAGTCGTATGCGTTTTGCGGTTACTGTTGCTCAAATCGGCGATGATATAGCTAACTATCTAGCTAAACCTTTGAGTGGACAGCATTGTTTACTATTGACCGATGGTTTTGCGTATGTGGATGGAACATCAATCGATATTGCCAAGCTTAACCAACAACAACTGGGTCATTTAGCGAAAAAATACCGAGTATTGATAAAAAGCAGCTGCTAGCAGCGTTTGGTGGATAGAAAGCAAAAAACCCGGAAGACCGGGTTTCTTAGAGGCTACTCGTAATGTATTGGTAATCCTTACTTTTAGTAAGCTACCAAACAAAAATCACTATTTGATTTTTGCTTCTTTGTACATAACGTGCTTACGAACAACTGGATCGTACTTTTTGAATTCCAATTTGTTCGGAGTGCTTCTTTTGTTCTTATCTGTAGTATAGAAGTGACCAGTACCAGCAGATGAAACTAATTTAATTTTATCTCTCATGATGCTTTTCCTTAAACCTTAATGCCATTTTGACGAACAGTTGCTAGAACCGCGTCAATGCCTTTCTTATCGATGATACGCATGCCTTTTGCAGAAACGCGTAATTTAACAAAACGGTTTTCACTTTCTACCCAAAAACGATGAGAGTGAAGGTTTGGCAAAAAACGACGACGTGTGCGGTTTTTTGCATGGGATACATTATTTCCTGCTACTGGTCGCTTACCGGTAACCTGACATACTCGTGACATGACTTTAGCCTCTTCTTTACAAATTTCTATCAAAAATTATTCTTCAATAAGCCACGGATTTTAGCTTTCCGTACACTCAAAAAATTCTTTTTTATGGCCATTGTGACCAAGGCGACATCGCAACTCTAAAACGCTGCTTTTCCTTCCTGTCGCGGAAAGGGCGCACTTTATACCAAAATCGAGCTGACAATACAACAAAATCGGTCAAATATTGCTCTTAGAAGCGATTTTTTCGTGATCGAACGAAGATCTTCGCAAATGATGGAGCCTAGCCCCTAAAGTTGGTCCAATTCAGCAAGTGATACCACCTGTTTTCCTGCGACGATTAAATGGTCTAATAAGCGTACATCGATAAGCGCCATCGCAGACTTAATTTGCTGGGTAATGTTGATATCAGAAACGCTTGGTTCAGTAACTCCTGATGGGTGATTATGACAAACGATTAAAGCCGCCGCATTATGCTTAAGACATTGCTGAACAATGACTCGGGTATGAACCGACGCCGCGTTTATAGTTCCAGAGAATAATGCCTCATAAGCTACCACTTGGTGCTGATTATTGAGAAATAGTGCCACAAACTGCTCATTAACCTGGCCTGTAAGCTTTTGTTTTAAAAAGTTTTTAACCTGTTCTGGGTTCTCGATAGCATCTTGTAAACTAATTTGTTCGTTTGTGAATCTTAAGCTCATTTCTAAACTAGCTTGTAGCTGGGCATATTTTGCTTTTCCAAGCCCCTTTATTTCACAAAATTGTTGTTCGGTTGCGACAAGCAAGCCTTGTATTGAGCCAAAGTAGCCAATGATCTCCTGGGATAATTTAATGACATTCTTACCTTTGGTGCCGGTTCTAAGAAATATGGCCAATAATTCAGCGTCTGAAAGTGCAGAGGCTCCGCGCTTTAAGAGTTTTTCACGGGGTTTTTCGTCGTCTAGCCAAGAATCAAGGTAGGTCATAACAATTCCTTTTGTTATATCAAAGTCATGTAGCATTGATGGTTTTTTGATTGCCACTTAACCACAATGGTTAAGGATATAGATACTAGCGTTAGGTTAATTTTTTATCTGTAGGAAAATTGCTATAAAAAGAGTGAGAAATCATGGTTTTAGTTTGCTATGATTGAAGTAAGTAAGTGATTAGTTCGGCTGTATAGGCTTGTTTAATTGGCTAGTATTCAGTTTTCTTGATAAATTTGCTTCATTTTCTTAGTATGAAAATTTCAATTAGCGTAGCAATGCTAGCGCTTGAGCTTGGCTGTAGGTCTTTTCAACGACAGTCAGCGATCGAGAATTGAGCCAATAATAATAAGTCGTCCACCGACGATAATGTTTGGAACGTGGTTTTGTCAAAAATAGTCCCTCAAAAAAAGATAAGAATTTTGCTTGGTGTTTGCGGTGGAATCGCGGCATACAAATCTGCAGATTTAGTGCGTCGGTTGAAAGAGCGTGATTTTGATGTGCGAGTAATAATGACCGAGTCCGCCGCCGAGTTTATAACCCCAATGACCTTACAGGCTGTATCAGGTTATAGCGTTCACGACGCGCTATTTGACCGAGAGGCAGAGGCGGCTATGGGGCATATTGAGCTTGCCAAATGGGCGGATTGGATATTAATAGCCCCGGCTACCGCTAATACTATTGCTAAGCTTTCAGTTGGAATATGTGATGATCTGTTATCGACCGTAGTGGTTGCTAGTTCGGCAAAATGTTTTATCGCTCCAGCTATGAATCAACAAATGTGGGCTAGCTCGGTTACTCAAGAAAATATTAGTAAATTAGTAAGCAGGGACTGTCACGTTCTAGGGCCAGCTAGTGGTGAGCAAGCTTGTGGTGATGTTGGTTTTGGAAGGATGTTAGAGCCTCTTGAGATAGCAGAGCAACTTGTTGACTATCAACAAGGACAAGGCTCAAACTCGTTACCGAGTAATGGGCTGGCAGGTAAGCGGGTTTTAATAACTGCAGGACCTACCGTAGAAGCAATCGATCCCGTTCGATTTATCTCTAATCATAGTTCGGGGAAGATGGGTTATGCATTGGCTAAGGCAGCGCAAAAGCAGGGCGCTCATGTCACTTTGGTATCGGGACCTGTTAATTTAACAACCCCCTATGCGGTAGATAAAGTAGACGTAATAAGTGCACAGGATATGTTGAGTGCCGTTAAAAATAGGCTTGTCGGTTGTGACATTTTTATTGGGTGTGCGGCGGTCGCAGACTATACGCCAGTAGATGTTGCCACTCAAAAAATTAAGAAAAACGATAATGATATGCAATTAACTTTAAAGAAAAATGCTGACATCATTAGCTGGGTTGCCGCTCAATCTAAAAAGCCGTTCGTAGTTGGTTTTGCTGCAGAGAGTGAAAACTTGCAACAGTTTGCTAAATCGAAGCTAGAAAGAAAAAAGCTCGATATGATTTGCGCTAACGATATCAGTGAGCCTTCCTTAGGGTTTAATAGCGATAATAATAGAATTCTTATTCTTGATAAGAAAGGTGTGCAATTACAGTTACCGGCGGCATCAAAGGAAAAGATAGCCAGCGATATAATTCAGCAGGTAAGTGACAGGTTGTAATGAATGAAATTATCGGTTGATTAATATTGACCATAGTCGTTAACGATGACCGTAATAGAATCGATGATTTTTTCTAGAAAATAGTGTTTTTGAAATTGATTTTTGAAAGTGTTTTGATTGGCGGAGAACTTAGTGAAAATAGAAATTAAAAAAGATAAGAAAGTGAAGGTTCCCAAACTCGAGTCGAAGACGTTACTGTCTTACTCTTTGCCTTATTTGCTTTTGTGTGTACTGACGATTATTTTCGTAGCAATTGTTCAATATTATTTAGTGGTTATAAAGCCGGCATCTGAGCGAAACTCTACCTTTGTTAACGTAACGATGACTTCCTATATGGAGTTGGTTTTAAGTCGTTTAGATTCGATTGGAGAATCAACCAGAACCGTGTTAAGTGACCCGGCTCTTATTGATGAAATCAAGCAGGCATCACCGGCACAACTCGCGGTTATTGAAAACCGTTTGAAAGGGCGTTTAACCTTGGTAAACGGTGTACGAATTTTAGATGCCTCAACTCACGAAATTGACTCCAACTCTAATCCAAGTATTACTAATGTGACTCTACAGTTAATGCGTAGCTTAGAAAATAATAACCGGGTTATGCATGAGGCGATTAATGCTGGCGCTAAGGATGAACACGTTGCGGTTTTATTACGGATTGGAAGTACCGACAAAGTGGCACTTATTGGTGTCAGCTTTGATATTTTTGAAAAAGCATTACCTAAAGAACGGTTGGTTCCAGGTTATTATGAGTTTTTACAGAGCTTTGCTAATCAAAATCGTAAAATATCTGGCATCGGCGATGCTGTGCACCGTGTTGGTGAACCACTAGGAACCGCTCGTCTTACCTCAACCCAATGGCGTGTTGCTTTCTGGCCCGCGGATAAGGCTAAGTTTTCTTCTGAGCTAGAATTAATGCTGTTTTTTGGCGGTTTAGCATTGGTGCTTTCGTTAGTCGCGATTGGTGGTTTTTTTGGTCTGAAAAGTTTACAAACCAAAGTACGAAGCGATGCATCGGGCTTTTTACGCTGGTTAATCGATAGCTCAAATTCTAATAGACCAATTGCAATACAAGATTACCAACTGCAAATTTTTACAGATATGTCGCAAACTCTTTCCCGCGAAGACTTTTCTGTACCTTCGAGCAAATCTTCTGAAGCTAGTAGCTCGGATAACGAAGAAAAACTCAGTTTAGAAAGTGATGGCACGCCTAGCTCTTTGATAGCAGCCCTTGAAGACAAGTCCTCAGCGCTAGAAGTCATTTCTCCTAAAAAGGAACAACAATCTCAAACTTTATCGGCCTCAATATTCCGAGCCTATGATATTCGCGGAATTGTTGGCGAAACCCTAGATGCCGATATTGTGAAGGAGATCGGTCGTGCAATTGGTAGTGAAGCATTTGAACGAGGCGAACAACGCATTGTTGTAGCTCGAGACGGTCGTCTATCGGGTCCATCCTTAATTGAAGCGCTAAAAAGCGGCTTGGAAGAGAGCGGACGTGACGTAATAGATATTGGTGAAGTGCCTACCCCTTTGCTTTATTTCGCAACACATTACCTGGACGCAAACAGTGGTGTCGTTTTAACCGGAAGTCACAACCCTAGGGATTATAACGGCCTAAAAATAGTGATTGGCGGACATACGCTATCCGGTGATGAAATCATGGCGCTTAAAAAACGAATTGATACTGGCAATATGGTGAAGGGGCAAGGAAGTCAGGAAACGACCTCAGTAATGCAAGACTATATCAGTCAAGTAACCAGTGATGTTGCGCTTACTCAACCATTAAAGGTAGCCGTCGATTGTGGTAACGGAGTGGCAGGAAAAGTGGCACCTCAATTATTGCAAGCGTTAGGTTGTGAAGTGATCGGACTCTATTGCAAAGTCGATGGTAATTTCCCTAATCATCATCCTGATCCAAGTAAGCCCGAAAACCTGCGAGAGTTAATCGAGTTGGTAAAATCAGAAAAGGCGGATATCGGGTTGGCATTTGACGGCGACGGCGATAGGCTTGGAGTGATTGATTCGGATGGCAATATTATTTGGCCGGATAGACAAATGATGCTTTATTCAATGGATGTTCTTTCTCGAAATCCGGGCGCTGACATTATCTACGATGTGAAATGCAGTAAACATTTGGCTAAGGTTATTTCCAATAATGGCGGTCACCCGATCATGTGGAAAACAGGACATTCGCTGATTAAGGCAAAAATGCGCGAAACAGGGGCGTTATTGGCTGGTGAGTGCAGTGGTCATATATTCTTCAAGGAGCGTTGGTATGGCTTTGATGATGCCTTGTATACCGCAGCTCGTTTATTAGAGATACTTTCGGCAGATACTCGTAAATCGGCAGATGTTTTCGCCTCCTTACCAAACAGTATGGCAACCCCTGAAATCAACGTTGAAATCGGCGATGATAAAAAACATCGGTTTGTTGAGCAGCTTGCCGATCGAGGTATTTTTGGTAACGGTAAACTGATTAATATTGACGGTGTTAGAGTTGAGTTCTCACATGGTTGGGGATTAGTCAGAGCGTCAAACACAACCCCTAACTTAGTGATTAGGTTCGAAGGCGAAAGCCAAGAAAGTATTGACCAAATGAAGCAGCTGTTTAAACAACAGATGTTAATGGTCGACAGTCGTTTAAATTTGGATTTTTAGGGGGCTGTGATGAGTGATAAAAAAATAAATCGTAAGCAAGATATTCTGCAAAATTTGGCTTTGATGCTAGAAGAGCAATTGTCAGACCGAATAACAACCGCAAGACTCGCTAAGCAAGTAGGTGTTTCAGAGGCTGCATTGTATAGACACTTTCCAAGCAAGGCTCGTATGTATGAGTCATTGCTGGACTTCTCAGAAGAGTCACTATTTAGCCGAATTAATCAGATTGCCGGCGAGCAACAGGATTTAGCGACTAAATTTAATAAAATTAGTTTATTAGTCCTAGGATTCTGTCAAAAAAATCCCGGTATTAGCCGTTTGCTAACCGGCGAAGTTCTATTAGGAGAAACCCAAAGACTAAAAGATCGCATTTCGCAGATTTTTGATCGTATTGAATTGGTGCTTAAGCAAGTTCATAGAGATGATGCTATTCGTAATAATGACTCAAGCCTAGACTCGGCTGCAGTCGCCAAATTAGTGACATCGGTTTTAGAAGGCAGAATACAGCAGTTTGTAAGATCTCGCTTTAAGATTGAACCTACAGCGTTGTGGGACGCACAGTGGCGGCTATTAAGAAGTGGTATATCGATCTAGAGTAATACTCTCGTTAGTTGTTAACGAGAGCATTTAAGAATTAAGAAACTGCTAACTGGTTACTAAGAAACGGCTAATGACTAAAAGAAAACCAGGTTAGTCCGCCAGTTTAGATAATCAGTACAGAGCTTAAACTAGCTTTCAAAAAGGCTTTATAGACGAGTTCTCACGTAATCAAGGTAATTGCTTCTAATAAGCTTTAGTTTCTCTGTTCGGCAAAAAGCGACTCCGGCTTCTTCTTGAGAGCAGGATACTTCTAAAACAATCTGCATTTTATTTTCCGGTGCTGGAATTCTTGAAAAAGATAATGCGATGTCTGTGGTAGTTTCTGGTCTGCTTGTTAATATTAATGAGTTGGTAATAATTTCGATTTTGCCAGTAGAATGATCTCTTGCGTATATCTGTGCTAGTTGCCAAGCACGGTTACAAGCGGCATTATCAGGACACTCATAGATAACTGGCTCTGTTCCCTGTTTTTCTCGCGCATTCTTTTTAAGAGCCATTCTGACGCCTTCGAGCTCTTTGTAGCGAATAATGTCTCTTTCGAAGCTTTTCTCAACGCGAACTTTTTCTTTTTCAAGAAACTCGGTGTTTACCTGGGTGTTTTTAATTTGGTCCAGTGAGGCCTGAATGTCTGCAAGTAGACTTTTTGCAACCGTTTGCCCTAGGCGTTCGTAGGTTGCTGCCTGGGTTTGTTGGTCTTCTAACTGTAACTTGAGCAAATCTTCTTTACTATGCTGAATCCTGATTCTTTGTTCAAGGGCAAGCAGTTGAGAGTCTCGGTTTCGGATGATGTCACCGATGGAGCTAAATTGGCGCAATAGATCAGCGTCGTGGCGCAATTGTTGCTGAAACTCTATCTCTTTGTTTCTTTCTTCTATTCTTCTTAATCGATCAGCCTCAACTTCAGCGAGGGTTTTGGTAGGTTCAACATGCTTTATAAGTTTGCCAAGTTCGCTTATTACATCGTAACCAGCTTCTTCCATTTCCTTGGTGATCTTATCTTTGATTTCGACTGCGCCCTCGCTATTTTTATAGCGATAATAGTTCTTAGCGGATATCTCGCCAATCATCAAAGTTAATAGAATAAGTAAAATACTGCTCTTTTTAATCATGTTAAATATTTTCGTGTCTCGATTATGTTGACACACCGTACTGCTCACGATATTCGGAAATAGCGTTTAGGTAGGCGTTCAAATCCGGTTGTTTTGCAATATAACTATGCAAGTCATCTAGATTAATAATAGCATAAACCGGCATATTGTATTCTTTTACGATTTCCTGAATCGCGGAAAGTTCACTTTTTCCTCGCTCTTGTCTGTCAAGAGCGATTAAAACTCCCGCCGGATTAGCACCAGCCGCTTGAATCATGTCAATTGACTCTCTGATTGCTGTTCCCGCGGTAATGACGTCATCAACGATTAATACATCACCTTTTAGTGGTGCTCCGACTAAGTTTCCACCTTCGCCATGATTCTTGGCTTCCTTGCGGTTATAACAGAAGCTAACATTGCTGTTATGGTTCTTAGCAAGCGCTACCGCGGTTACACATCCCAGCGGAATACCTTTGTAGGCAGGGCCAAACAACATATCAAACTTAGCACCAGAATCGACTAGTGTTTGTGCGTAGCAATCACCAAGTATAGCGAGGTCTTCGCCTTGATTGAAAAAGCCAGCATTAAAAAAATAGGGGCTTGTTCGACCAGATTTTAAGGTGAACTCGCCAAATTTTAACGCTTCACGGCGAATAGCTAATTCAATAAAACTTTTCTTGGTATCAGACATGGTACGGTTCATTAGATTAATAAGCGATTAGTAGAGCAGTTTAACTGGAAAATCAAAGAGTATAAATAGCAAGTTTCGCTATTGTGATTTATAGCTAGCAAAAAGTGGTTTTGACATGTTTTTGTGCCGATCTAGAAGTCGCTTTAATGTTATTTTCTGATTGATTTATCCCTATGAATGAAGTTTTCGCAAATATTTCGGTTTACTAATTAGGTTTTAGAGGGGAAGAGTTTTCTTAGACTAAATTAGTTTCGGTTTAAGTTTTTGGGTAAAAAGGTCATAATTGATTTAGTACACGAATTGACCTTTGGCCCTCTCATGAAAAACTTAGATAACGTTGATATTGATATTGTTTCTGCTCTGTATAATGATGCGGATATTACCAATAAGGACTTGGCTGAAAAAGTCGGTATAGCACCCTCTACCTGCCAAGAGCGGGTCAAAAGGCTTAAGAGGCAGGGCGTTATCAGCGGTTTTCAATGCGAGTTGAACCTATCGGAGTTTGCGGGACACATCGAAGCGATGGCCGCTGTAAAGATGGTAAAACATACTGAAGTACTGGCTGATAATCTTCGTGATGAATTGTTAAGGTTGCCGGAAGTTATTCAAGTATTTCATATGGGAGGGCAAAATGACTTTAATGTCCATCTAGCGGTTTACAATACCTCTCACCTAAGACAGTTAATTTTTAGGGAATTTACTTCACGAGAAGAAATTCAGAATGTTGAAACTTCTTTGATTTTCGAACACCGCCGCAGCCGCGTATTGCCTCAAGCCAATCGTTCTTACCTAAAAACAGATTAACTAGCTCCAACCAAAGGGGCTCAATCTTTCAATACCTCTGCGGTTTGAAGTGTGGCAGCCTCAATAGATCTTGTTAGTTAAAATAAGTGCGGATAGCAACCGGTGGCTGGCTATAGTTGATACCAAAGCTGACCGATGTATTCGTGCAGAGCTTCTTGGGTTTCGCTTAATGCCCGAGCACTGGGAAGGTAACTGCTCCATTTATTGCGGTGTTTATCAAATACCGTTGGTGCAGGAATGACAATTAGTCCTTGTTCTTCGAAGACTTGCTTAGCTCGTGCGAGATGATTGGCGTGGGTCACTAGCAATATTTGTTGAATATTATTTTGTTTCAAAAGCTCACTCGAATAAACAGCATTCTCTTCGGTATTTTTGCTGTTGAATTCTATCCATTTAGGCGAGATGCCATAAGCAGAGGTCATCGCTTGATTAATTAAGACACTCTCAGCGGTCGCCTCTCCGTAAACACTGCCGCCAGAAGCCAATATAGGCAAGCCCGTTTTTCGGTGTAACCAGGCTGCGAAATGGATTCGTTGTAATGTTTTTGAGCTTACTGTATCAATATCTCCATATTCGGGAGATCGTTCCATTCTCCCGCCGGCAAGTACCACAATCGCCATATCTTGAGGTTGTTGCTGACTAATACGCTTGATTTCTGTTGCAGGCAGCGCCGGGTGAGCATAGAGCCCTTCTTGTAAACTACTGGATACTATGGGAAGTGATAATAAAAACAACGAGGTAAAAGACAGTAAAAATAAGCTAATTGCGAGTTTCCGCGATTTCGATAATAACCCAAAAGCAATAGCAAATAACAACAGGTTGTGACCTGGTGGCAGGATTAATAATTCCAGCAGTTTAGAAAAAATTGCGGTTGGTTCCATTGCTGATGAGTTCTCGTCGACGGCTTTTGAATATCGCGTGCTTTGCTGTTTGTTAGAAGTATACCCTAAATTTAATAGGCGTTTTAACCCAATAAAACAAAGCTAACTTTAGTGCCTTTCAAAACGCAAACAGCCTACTCGATTGAATAGGCTGTTTGCGGAATCTTGCGGTGAGTAATTGCGGTGAGAAATTACGGCTATTTATATATTTTCCAACGAGGACAAATGCCTGAAGACTTCGGCGCTGGCATCTTCCATTTTTTTGACTGACTCTCGAGCTGCAAAGGCATCATCAGCTTTGGCGGCTAACATCGCTTCTACTCCTGCCGCATGAACTCTTTTATGGGGTTCTTCAATAGCCGTATAAGAGTGATGGCCAGCATATTGTTTCCCGTCGCCTTGGTAATACCACTTTCCTAAGCGGCAATCAGTATGACGGCTGAAGTCGTCAATTGACTTACTGGAATTTTCAAAAAGGACTGAATATACCTCGCTTTTCCAAACAATATGATCGAGCTTTACGGTTTGTATAAAGGCACTTAGAGCGGATTGGTTAATGACGTCACGCATTTCCTTAGAGGAATCCAGGATTTGTTTATAGGAATCACCTAATGTCTGGTTCTGCTCGGAAATTGTCTCCGTGTATTCGCAAAGCTGGTTGATTTGAGTTGCAGCGGTTTCTGAATCGCTATCGATAGTATCTATCAAACTGCCGATTTCACTAGTCGCGTTACCGGTGTTTTGTGCCAACGAACGAACCTCGTCAGCTACTACCGCGAATCCACGACCCTGATCACCGGCACGAGCTGCTTCAATAGCCGCATTTAGCGCTAGCAAGTTGGTTTGGTCTGAAATATTGGTGATGACACTTACAAAGTTTGCGATGCTGTCCGAAACTTCACGCAATGAGCCCATTTTTTCGCTACTTTGGCTGGCTCTAGAGCCAATATCGCCAACCGTTGAAGATATACTACCGAGAACTTCCGTCGATAAATTAAACACTTCATTTAAGTTGCTCATCGCTTTGTCTTTTTCAATAATACGACTGGCTAAATTACCTACCGACTCTCTAATATCAGCAACACTATGCATAGAATCAAGCATTAGCAGCATCATTTGTTTTATTTCTGCATAACTAGCGTCTTTTTCCGTTAATTGTATATTGAGCTGGTTAGTTTCATTTTGTGCCGCTTCGAGTGCCTGCTTAGAGTCCGATAGCTCACGTGATAGCTGCTGATTTTTTGCTTCTAATTCTTCAACGAGTTGTTTGTTACCGAAAAACATTGTCCTAATCACCTTTCTTTTGTGGCTCAAGCCATTAAAGTCGTCATTTTATTCATGCTGCAGAATTTTGGGAGACAAAATTTCTAATACGTAGCGCAATAGAACGACACATATTTATGCGTTATTAATAAATGTAGCAGAGGAATTATTATTTAGGGAAATAATTGGTCGATATTTATCGGCAAATAACCGCAGCAGGGTGTAAAGAAGTGGTCGAGCCGGTTTAACACTCGACTAGCGTTATCATTTGACTGGTTTTGGGGTGAATTACTTATTTTAAGCGACGAACCTTTGCCCGAGCATTTAAGCCTTCTACTTTTGCGTCAAATGAGCCTAAAGAACCCCTGGATATGGTGATTTTGGGGTTTGTTACTTTTAAGTATCCCGATTTCTGTCTTACAACTAGCCATACTTGACCATTTTCCAACTTTAACTTTTGCCCTTTCTTCCAACCTGAAAATTTGCCAATAAGGTTTGAAGTTATAGATTCTACGCCAACTTTTTCCGATTGGCCGAAAGCATCTAATGGTGAAATACTGTCGGCTTTGGTGTTATTTTGTTTGCTAACTACTGTTGGGGCGGAGCTTGGTTCAACTGCAGGCACCTTAGCTATTGGCGTTTGGGCTAGCTTTACTGGTGTAGCTGCTTCAATTTTGGTCGAGCTCGGGGATTGTTCTTTTTCAGCAGCTTCAATGCTAGCAGTGGCTGTTTTAGTGGCAGAGACAGTGTTTAGATCAGCGCGAGGCTCCGCTAAGGCAATTTGATCGAAACAAGCTAGTCGCTTGGTATTATCGGCTACCTGCTGGCAGGCACTAACATCACTTTTCAGGTCAGCCCAAATGCTTGGCGCTATTAGCAGTGTGGTTAGTGCAATGAATGAAGCGGTTAGTTTTCTGTTCTGCATTGTCAGGCCTATGTTTGTATTAGTGCTCTTTATCTGATGTCGATGAAGCTTTATCGGTATCTGCTTGCTTATTACCCATGACCGCGAATATCAGTCCAAGTTCAAATAATATCCACATCGGTACCGCCAGTAAAACTTGTGAAATAACGTCGGGTGGCGTCAATAACATGCCAATCACAAATACGCCGACAATAACGTAAGGACGTTTTTCCTTTAAGCTTTCAACGCTAGTTAAGCCAGACCAAACCAATAAAATAGTAGCGACCGGTATTTCAAAAGCGATCCCAAAGGCAAAAAACATTTTTAGAACGATATCCAAGTAGCTGCTTATATCTGGTGAAATTTGAATGCCCGTTGGTCCAGCGTGAGTGAGAAAGGCCCAAGCAAGCGGAAACACCACAAAATAGGCAAATGCAAGTCCGCAATAAAACAGCAGAACGCTTGAGAATAGCAATGGATAGGCAAATCGTTTTTCATGTCGGTAAAGACCAGGAGATACGAATCCCCATGCCTGGTGCAATATGTAGGGCATAGCTACAAAAACCGAAAGCACTGCGGTCATTTTAAACGGGGTAAGAAATGGTGAGATGATGTTGGTTGCTATCATATTAGAGCTATCGGGCAGTTGCTCTAATAACGGCGCCGAGAGCACCAAGTAAATATCATTAGCCCAGTAAAAAGTGGCCAAAAAAACCACTACCACCGACAAAACCATACGCAGCAACCGGTCCCTCAGCTCAAGTAGGTGAGAGAGCAATGGCATATCTTTTTCGATATTCGATTGTTTTTTTGATTCCGTCATGGGATGGCTTTAGGTTTTATCGCTATTTGATTTTTCTAGTGATGTTGTTTTTGTTTCGGTTTTTTCTGTTGTGAGGGGATCACTTAAGCCTGAATGGATGGTATTAGCGGTATCCGTTAACTGCTCCTTCAAGTTTTCGATATCATTGGCACCCATTTCCGTTTCAAGTACTTTTTTTTGTTCTTCTAGTTGTTCTTGAAGCTCTTTAACCTTCAATTCTCGGTCAATTTCATCCTTGATCGATTCGAAGCTTTGTTTAGCCTTGCCAACCCAAAGCCCTACCGTGCGCGCTGCTTTTGGCAGTCGTTCGGGCCCTAGTATTATTAAAGCAATTATACCAATTAGAAATATTTCACCAAAACTCATTGAAAAGGCCCTTTATTTTTCTACCTTTTCTTCTTCTTTAACTACTTCGCCTTCAATCACATCGGCGCTACTATCGTCCTGCTGTATTTCTTCTTTTTTGTTGTTACCATCGTTAACCGCTTTCTTGAAACCTTTTAGCGCGCCACCTAAGTCACTACCAATATTTTTTAAGCGTTTTGTGCCAAAAAGTAAAATAACGATTGCTAGTACAATCAGTAACTGCCAAATACTTGGTCCCATAATAATCTCTTCTCTAGTTGTTCGTTTAAAAAAATTCCGACAAAGCGGTCAAAAATTAGTTTAGTTGTTAACTTGTCCAAACGAGTTAAACAAACGGTAGCGCGTTGCCACCGAGTAAATGGATATGTAGATGAAAAACCTCTTGTCCACCACCTGAGCCAGTATTAATGATCGTTCTAAAACCATCATCAAGACCTTGTTGTTTGGCAAGCTCAGGTAACAATAACATCATTTTTCCGATCAGTTGTTGATCTTCTGGTAACAAATCATTTAATCCTGATACATGCTTACGGGGAACAACGAGCAAATGAACTTTAGCCTTTGGCGCGATATCCTTAAAAACAATAACATCTTCATCTTGATAGACTTGCTCTGAGGGGATTTCACCCTGCTCGATTTTACAGAATAAACATGGTTCCATAATAACGACTCTCTTTAAGTATTGATTTCAGTATTACCTTAAGGTCATACAAAACAAGCTTTAACTATGCGGTGAACGATACCACAAAACTTGTTAATGACAAGCCAACTAGTATGCCTTTTACCCATTCTGTTGCAAGCCATTCAGGACTTGCTGTTAAACTGGCCAACATACAGGTTAGCCCTAACAGCGCCCACCGTATTCGTTTACCGGATTTAGTTTGGGATAGCTTGAGGGAGTCAATGGCATCGATCAGCGATGCTTGTTGCGCACTGGATTGTTGACTCTTATCCAAAAACTCAGCCACTTTATCTGGAATTTCTGGCAGTTGCTCGAGCCATTTGGGGGCTTTTTGCTTGATCTTGCTGAAAGCAGCTTTTGGGCCATAGGTGTCTGCTAACCACTTAGTAAGAAAAGGTTGCGCGGTTTCCCATAGGTCTAATTCCGGGTAGAGTTGGCGTCCTAACCCTTCAATATACAATAATGTTTTCTGTAACAGCACTAATTGTGGTTGCACTTCTATCTCAAAGCGGCGAGCGGTTTGAAAGAGTTGCACTAAAAAGTGACCAAAGGATATCTCTGCCAAGGCTTTGCCAAAAATAGGTTCACAGGCGGTTCTAATAGCTGACTCAAAAGCTTCAACGGAAACGCGGTCGCTAACCCACCCTGATTGAATGTGTAGTTCGGCAATTTGACGGTAGTCACGATTAAAAAATGCAACAAAATTCTGTGCCAAATAGCGTTTATCTGACTCTGTTAAGGTTCCCATTATTCCACAATCAATAGCGATATAACTGGGATTGTCAGGATTATCGACATTGACAAAGATGTTGCCCGGGTGCATGTCTGCATGAAAATAACTATCTCTGAATACTTGAGTGAAAAAGATTTCAACACCAGTATGGGCGAGGGCCTTCATATTAACGTTTAGTTGTTTTAATCGTTCGATATCACCAATAGGCACCCCGGAGATTTTCTCTTGAACCATCACCCGTTCTCTACAGTGTTCCCAATAGACATTTGGTACATAAAGTAACGTTGAGTCATCAAAATTTCGCTTTAACTGAGTCGTGTTTGCCGCTTCAATCTGTAAATCGAGCTCATTAAACAATGATGCTTGATAGTCCGTAACGATTTGTACCGGATGGATTCTTCTTCCTATTTCCGACACGCTTTCAAACCATTCAGCTAATAGCTTCAGCAGTTTAAGGTCTGCGATGATCTTGCGCTTAATGCCCGGACGAATGATTTTCACAACAACAGATTCGCCGCTTAATAACTCAGCAGAATGAACTTGCGCGACCGAAGCTGAAGCCATCGGTTGGGATTCAAATGTACTAAAAACTTTGTCGATAGGTTGTTTTAGTTGCTGTTCGACGGTTTCCAGCGCAATCGAGTCTGAAAACGGTTCTACGTTATCTTGAAGTTTTGATAAAGAAACCGCTAAGTCATCCTCTAATAAATCTCGTCTAGTGGATAACATTTGCCCTAGTTTTACAAAGATAGGACCTAATTCAGTTAACGCCAAATTAAGACGCTCGCCACGACCAAGGTCGCTGTGGGCCGATTGAGTCATAGCAAAAAGCTTCATTAACGGCACGTAACGTTGAATACGGGTATCTTTAAAGAATTCGTGCAAACCGTAACGAACCAATACGCGGTTAATTACAAAAGCTCTTCGCAGGTTAAAGAAACGCTTCATATTATTATTGCTTTTTGTGGTTGGTCATTGGTGACAGCTCTGACGCTATTTTGCTTATACGAGCATTTAAACGATCCGCTCGACTACGAGTATTGTCGACTTGCGAAAAGAACCATTGTTGCTCTGATTCGCTTGGTGTGGATTGAGACTCTTCTTGTAAGTATTCACTAATATCCTGGCGGGCACTTAAAGCTGAGCTTTTAAACCAGCGAGAAAGCTTGCTAAGGCCGGTAGTGATTGTATGCGCAATTGGGTCGCCCAGAGCTTGCGCTAGTGGCTCTTGCCAGTCAATGTTTAGTGATTGCGCGAAGTTTTGAAACTGTTTGGCGATGGCAATTTCACCGGAAAATTTAAGCGAACCTTTGAATAGTGAGTCTTCCGAGTGCTCATCGGCTATGGCAGCTAAATAAGCGGGTAGTTCACCAGAAATTGATGCTTGCACTTCTTCGATGCGGTCCGCGCTCACCTCGATGGCAGCTTGCTCAATTCTAAAATAATAGTCTAGGTTTAAATCCGAGATGTTAATATGCACCACCTTTCCATTTAAGGAAGATAGTTTAGAGCTAGCCTCGGCATCTAATGACAATGCCGCCCTGACAGCTGATTGCAATGTTGACGCGGTGATTTGATTAATTGGTTTCATTTTAGGTCACAAAGATTTTTGACTGTCTTCAGCTTTTATTACCGCAGTTTAATTGAAAGCTTAATATTTAAATCCACGGTGCAAGGCGACAATTCCGCCGGTGAGGTTATGGTATTCGCAATCCTCAAAGCATGCTTTTTCAAACATTTGCTTAAGCGTTTCTTGGTCTGGGTGCATTCGAATAGACTCAGCCAAATAGCGGTAGCTTTCTTCGTCGCCTGTAATCCACTTACCTATTTTAGGTAGTAAATTAAAAGAGTACGCATCGTAAGCCTTGTTTAGCATTTCGTTGGCAGGTTTAGAGAACTCCAAAACTAACAACCGTCCTCCGGGTTTTAACACTCGAAACATCGATT
This sequence comes from uncultured Kangiellaceae bacterium, assembly GCA_905479925.1. GTDB lineage: Bacteria > Pseudomonadota > Gammaproteobacteria > Enterobacterales > Kangiellaceae. Next base: position 38,920 of record CAJQOL010000001.1, read on the forward strand.
CGAGTGCTTTTTGCTTGTCCGTCACGTTCCTGAGCCCAAAAGCGATAGTTATACAATCAAAATAATTGTCCGCAAATGGCAAGGCTTCGGCATTAACTTGGGCAAACTCTATATTGTTAATAAGCCCTTTATCAATTAGGCGGTCTCTGCCAACTTTTAGCATTGAATCGTTAATATCCGCTAGAACAACTTGTCCATTAACTCCAACAATTGGAGAAAATAACGCGGCTAAATCACCGGTTCCGCCCGCTAAGTCAAGAATCTTATTACCGGCACGCGCGGCACTTTTTTCGATGGTAAAACGCTTCCATAAGCGGTGGATGCCCGCCGACATAAGATCGTTCATAAGGTCATATTTGATGGCCACAGAATCGAACACGTCTGCAACCAGTCGTTGCTTTTTTTCTACCGGAACGTCGGTAAAGCCAAAATGCGTGGTTTGTTGTTTGGACATAACAATAATCGAGCGTTGATTAACATATCACTAAGTATACCAATTGTAACTCGTATAATCAGTTAAAAATGCACCTGCAATTGAGTGAGAGGGTTGATATGATTGCGTTAATAAAGGGCGGTGACATAACTTAACGCTAGCTCTCCTTACAGGTGGTACTAGAGGGTTAACCGACAATATAGGCTAGGTTAGCTGATTAAGGATTTATTGATGCATTCTATTTATAGTTCCAGCAGACATTTTAGCGATAATGAAACGCCGTTAATAATGGGTGTATTGAATGTCACTCCAGATTCTTTTTCGGACGGAAGTCGCTACAACCGAGTAGATCTAGCAAAAAAACACGCTGTAGAGATGATTGAAAGTGGCGTTGATATAATTGATGTTGGGGGGGAGTCAACTCGGCCCGGTGCTGCAGATGTCTCGATTTCGGATGAAATTGACCGAGTCGTTCCAGTAATAGCGGCCATAAATGCCCTAGGAGTTGCGGTTTCTATTGATACCAGTAAGCCGGAAGTTATGATTGAGGCTGTTAATGCCGGCGCCTCGATGATTAATGACGTTCGTGCGTTGCAGGCTGAAAAAGCCTTACAGACGGCTGCAAATCTGCAAGTTCCGGTTTGTTTGATGCATATGCAGGGAAAACCACGCACAATGCAAGCTTCGCCGGAATACCAAAACGTGGTCGGAGAAGTGACATCTTTTTTGCAACACAGGGTCGAAGCGTGTGAAAATGCTGGAATTGCGCGTGAATTGATTTGTTTAGACCCAGGCTTTGGGTTTGGCAAAACCTTGCAGCACAACCTATTATTGTTAAATCAATTAGAGCAGTTGACGGCATTGGGCTTTCCTTTATTGGTTGGCATGTCGAGGAAATCAATGTTGGGCGAGATCAGTGGCAAACCTGTTGAGCAGCGATTAGCCGCAAGTTTAGCGGTTTCTCATATAGCCATGCAAAAAGGTGCTAGAATTGTCAGAGTTCATGATGTTTCTGAGACTCATGATGTGCGTCAGGTCTTTATGGCGCTAAAACAAATAAAATAACATTTATTAATACTAGATTAGATAGTCAGTAAGGATAATCAATGGCAAAGAAATACTTTGGAACCGACGGAATTCGTGGCACAGTTGGTGAATACCCTATTACTCCTGAGTTTGTAATGAAGTTAGGATGGGCCGCCGGAAAAGTTTTGGGTAACAACGCTAAAGACCGAATTGTCATAGGTAAAGATACCCGTATTTCTGGTTATATGTTTGAATCGGCTCTTGAAGCGGGAATTGCCGCCGCCGGAATGAATGTGCAGTTACTTGGACCTATGCCCACCCCCGGAATAGCTTACCTAACAAGAACTTTTAGAGCCGCTGCTGGTATTGTTATTTCTGCATCCCATAACTCTTATTATGATAACGGCATTAAGTTTTTCTCCGCAAATGGCACCAAACTAGACGATGAGATTGAGCATCAAATAGAAGCTTATTTAGACAAGCCGATGACGACGGTTTCCTCAGAAAAACTGGGTAAAGCAAAACGGGTGAGCACCGCCGCCGGCCGCTATATAGAATTCTGTAAAGCTAGCATTCCAACCAGTTTTTCCCTCGAAGGGTTAAAGATAGTGATTGATTGCGCTAATGGCGCCGCTTACTCAATTGGCCCTAAGGTGTTTCGCGAGTTAGGCGCCGATGTTGAACCTATATTTAATCACCCGGACGGTTTAAATATTAATGAAAACTGCGGGGCTACCAATACAAATGCCCTTGCAAAGCTAGTAAAAGCTAATAAAGCAGATATCGGCATTGCACTTGACGGAGATGCAGATCGACTCATTATGGTTGACCATCGTGGAGAGGTGGTTGATGGTGATGAGCTGTTATATATTGTAACCGCTGGAGCTAAAGCCAAAGGACGGTTAGAAGGCGGTGTTGTAGGGACGTTGATGTCAAACTTGGGACTAGAGAAAGCACTGCAAGCTCAAGGGGTTGATTTTCTGAGGGCCAATGTTGGCGATCGATACGTTATGGAGCTGTTAAAGGCTAATAACTGGAATTTTGGTGGCGAGTCTTCTGGTCATTTAATCTGCCTAGATAAGAATACCACCGGCGACGGCATTATAGCCGCATTGCAAGTTTTAGCGGTTATGGTTGACGAAGGAAAGTCTCTCGCAGATTTGAAAGCGGGTATGACTAAGTACCCGCAAACAATGATTAATGTGAGGGTGTCAAAACGTCAGGACCCTATGGCCAACGACGTGGTAGCGGCAGCTGTAAAAGAAGTTGAAGCGGAGCTAGCAAGTAGCGGGCGAGTGCTGTTACGGGCTTCCGGTACGGAGCCACTGATACGGGTAATGATTGAAGGGGAAGACCAAACTTTGGTGCAGCGTTTGACCGAGCAATTGGCAGAAGTAGTAAAAAATAATTTATAGATTATTCGCGCTTGAAAGCAACCAAGCTTTTTTAAACAAAACTTCGAATCAAAAATAATAAAAGAGGTAATGACATGCTTAACTCCTTAGTAGTGAAAGATTATATGGCATCGGCGATGATCACCCTTAAGCCTGGGGTGGATATCGTTGAGGCTGCCCAAACTTTGCAGGAGTATCGTTTATCGGGTGCACCTGTGCTTGATGACCATAGTCGTTTGGTCGGTTTTTTATCAGAAAAAGACTGTCTTCATACGGTTTTGAGTGCGGTTTATAATCAAGATTACGGTGATTTGGTTGAGGATAGGATGACTAAAGACATTCGCAGTGTCCATCCTACTGATAATATTACTGATGTTGCAGAGCGTTTTCTCAAGGACGGAGTTAGGATGTACCCTGTCGTTGATAAAGATGTTCTTGTAGGAATGATCTCCAGACAAAGTGTGCTTAAGGCTTTTTGCCAAATCAGTAAAACTCAACCCCATAAATAACGCTTACTTCAAGCAAACCAATGTTTAGAAAAGGCCGTTCGAGCTATGCCAGACGTAGAAAAAATTAAGAGTTACTTCCTCGCTTTACAAGATAATATTTGTAAAGAGCTCGAAGAGGTTGATGGAAACGGAAAATTTGTTACCGATCAATGGCTACGGGAGCAAGGCGGCGGCGGTCGAACCCGAGTGCTTTCCGGTGGTAAAGTGATTGAAAAAGGTGGCGTTAACTTTTCCCATGTTTTTGGCGACTCGATGCCGGCATCGGCAACTGCGCACCGCCCAGAGTTAGCGGGGCGAAGCTTTCAAGCAATGGGGGTCTCGTTAGTTATTCATCCGAGTAATCCATTCGTACCAACTTCGCATATGAATGTGCGCTTTTTTGTCGCTGAAAAAGAAGGGACCGACCCTGTTTGGTGGTTTGGTGGCGGGTTCGATTTAACACCGTATTATGGCTTTGATGAAGACTGTATTCATTGGCATCAAACAGCACAAAACGCCTGCGAGCCACTTGGCGGAGAAACCTATGCGCAATACAAAAAATGGTGCGATGATTATTTCTATATTAAACATAGAAACGAGCCGCGCGGTATAGGTGGGTTGTTTTTTGATGATCTGAATCAACCGGATTTCGAAACCTCATTTGCGTTAACAAAGAGTGTCGGCGATCATTATACTAAAGGCATTATACCAATCATAGAAAGACGGAAAAACACACCGTTTACGGAACAACATAAAGCTTTTCAAAAAATCCGCCGAGGGCGTTATGTGGAGTTTAATCTTGTGTATGACAGGGGAACATTATTTGGTTTGCAAACCGGCGGTAGAACCGAGTCAATACTAATGTCATTACCGTCTGATGTTGGTTGGGAGTACAATTACCAGCTTCTACCAGGCAGTGAAGAAGATAAACTGACCAGTTATTATTTGAAACCAAAAGACTGGTTGGAAAAAGTCTAGCATTAGCGGATTTTCCCGCTAGGAACCGTTTTGAAGATAGTTTTTTAGCTTAAGCGCTAGCTTATTGTTGTTACAGAGATGCTTGCAGATTGTTAAATGGCTGGTAATAAATAGCGGAAGGTTTAACGTGAGATGATTATCAAATCATCGAATAATCAAATCACCAAATAATCAATGAGAACAAAGATGGCAGAGTTCACCCTCAATAATCAATATCCCTTTACTCGTCCTCGTCGTATGCGTGCCAACGACTTTTCTCGACGGTTGATGGCTGAAAATACTGTTTCAACGAATGACCTAATCTATCCGGTATTTGTATTGGAAGGTCAAAATCGATTAGAAGACATAGATTCGATGCCAGGAATTCAACGTAAGAGTCTAGATAACCTGTTAGTTGAATTGGAGGACGTTGTGAAGTTGGGTATTCCAGCCATCGCAATTTTTCCAGTCATATCAGAAGATAAAAAGTCTCTCTTGGCCGAAGAGGCCTACAATGACACCGGTTTGGTCCAAACAACCGTCAAAGCAATCAAGTCCCAATTTCCTTCACTTGGCGTGATTACCGATATTGCGCTTGATCCATACACTAGCCATGGTCAAGACGGCGTGATTGACGAGAATGGTTATGTATTAAATGATGTGACTGTTGAAGTGCTGGTAAAGCAAGCCCTCAGCCATGCAAAGGCTGGCGTTGATATTGTTGCGCCCTCCGACATGATGGATGGACGCATAGGCGCTATTAGACAAGTGCTTGAAAGTCATGATTATTCAAATACCAAGATTCTTGCTTATTCAGCGAAATACGCTTCGGCTTTTTACGGACCATTTCGAGATGCGGTAGGTTCAGGCTCTAATCTAGGTAAGGCCGATAAAAAGACTTACCAAATGGATCCTGCAAACGGTGACGAAGCATTTCATGAAATCGCACTAGATCTGCAGGAAGGCGCCGATATGGTTATGGTTAAACCAGGAATGCCCTATTTGGATGTGATTTTTAGGGCAAAACAAAACTTTAAGGTTCCGGTTATGGCATACCATGTTAGTGGCGAGTTCGCGATGATCAAAGCGGCGGTAGCTAATGGTTGGCTCGATGAGCAAAAATGTGTCATGGAAGCGATGCTTGGCTTTAAGAGAGCTGGGGCCGATGCCGTTTTAACCTATTATGCAAAAGACATTGCTGGTTGGCTTGCTAGCTAGCATTCATATGTCGACTCCACCTTTCTTTAGCCTTTGCTAATGTTCTCGTCGCACAGTCAATCTCGGTGACGGAAACCTGCATAAGCAGATAATCTCGGCTAATTAGCTAGTTTAACTCGAAGGATTAACTTACGGGGTTATCTTGCCGATTTTGCCATCTTCAATGCAAGCTCAAGGACGTTGCTAGCAATACTCATTTTCTTCGCGGTTTAAAAACTCATTCAGTTTTTATTCGCTTCTTCTAATTATTATTCTATTTATCCCAAGCTGAGGTTATTTATATAAACGCTATTATTTGGCTTGATGGATTACGTCTGCTGAGATATTATATGTTGCATATGCAATATAAATCGCAGTTGATTAGCAAAGATAACTAAGGAGTAAGACGATGGCACATATGCAACCACTGGATAAATCGGTAACACCAGAGCTGGCTGATGATTTCAAAATTTTTGAGGAAATTTTAGGCTTCGTACCTAATAGCCTTTTAACTATGCAGCGAAAACCAGAAATGGTTAAAGGGTTCGGTGTATTAACCCGCGCTGTTATGTCTAAATCTGGAGAAGTGGACTTAGGTTTAATGAGATTAATAGCTCATTTTGCTAGTCGAGCAGCCGGTTGCCAATACTGTGAAGCGCATTCCTTAGTGGCCGCTAATATTCATGGGATTTCGCAGCAGAAGCTGGATGAAATTTGGCAGTATCAAACCAGTGAGCTTTATTCAGAGGCAGAAAGAGTTGCATTGGATTATGCGCTTGCTGCTGGTTCAGTGCCTAATGCCGTCGATGAGCCTCTTATGATGAGAATGAGAGAACATTGGAGCGAAAATCAAATAGTTGAAATTTTGGGCGCCGTCTGTTTATATGGCTTTTTGAATCGTTGGAATGATTCAATGGCTACCGACCTCGAGCAATCTCCCACCCAAATGGGACAGCGAGTGCTAACCGAAGGTGGTTGGAACGGTGGTAAGCATATAACCAATTAGGAATACCGAATGAAAAGACGTGACTTTGTCGCTGCCGCTGGTGCCGCGACTCTTCTAACTGCATGTGGTGAGAGTAAGGAATGCGAAACCGGTTCCGCGGTTTCGACCTCAAAAGATGTAATCAAATGGTCGATGGTGACAACCTGGCCCCCTGGGTTTCAAGGGTTAGGTACCGGTGCTGAATATTTAGCTGAACAAATAAACAAAATGAGCGGCGGCCGAATGCAGGTCAAAGTCTATGGAGCTGGTGAGTTAGTGCCAGCTTTACAAGTTTTTGACGCAGTGTCTTCAGGAAGTGTTCAAATGGGTCACGGCGCATCGTATTACTGGAAAGGGAAATTACCTGCAGCGTCATTCTTTTCATCAGTCCCTTTTGGTTTAAACGCTCAGGAGATGAATGGTTGGTTACTGCAAGGTGGCGGTCTTGAGTTATGGCAAGAGTTGTACGCGCCTTATGATCTAATCCCTATGCCCGGCGGCAATACTGATATTCAAATGGCCGGATGGTTCAATAAAGAAATCAACAGCATCGAGGATATCCAGGGTTTAAAGATGAGAATACCTGGTTTAGGTGGTGAGGTATTAAAACGCGCCGGCGGTACTCCTGAGTTAATCGCTGGTGGTGAAATTTTTTCTGCTCTAGAAATGGGACGAATCGACGCGGCTGAATTTGTTGGGCCATATAATGATTTAGCGTTTGGATTCTACAAAGCTGCCAAATACTATTATTACCCAGGTTGGCAGGAACCAGGCACTACATTAGAAGCCATAATCAATAAAACTGCGATGCAGGAATTACCGGAAGACTTGCAAGCGGTTGTTAAGGCTGCTTGTCTGTCTGCGAATGTTATGATGTTGGCTGAGTTTTCTCAAAAAAACAGCGAGGCTTTGCAAACATTAGTTGAACAGCATCAGGTTGAAGTTAAACGTTTACCGCAAGATGTGCTTGATCGGTTTGAAGAAATATCAGAGCAGCTGGTGGTTGAACAGTCTCAGGGAAGTGAACTGGCAAAACGAATATATCAGTCATACATTGACTTTAAAGCTAAATCCGTAGAGTGGAAGAAAATTTCTCAGAGCTTATAAAGTTTGCGGAGAAATTCGACTAATTTACGACTGACCTTTGACGTCAAAAAAGCTCAATATCTTGCTCCTTTTTTGACGTTGCCGTTTCACCTTTACCGGTAGATTGATTGTGAACTTGGTGCTCTTCTTCCATGGTATAGCTTGAACGTAATTGCTCAGGCAGTTTCTGAAACTGAGTAATCCTTCCCTGCGCGTCTAAAGACTGACTTTCTACGATTGCCGATTGCGCGTTCATAATATTATCTTCAATGTGTCGAAGCTTCTGGCTGATTCTATCTTGAAACTGTAACTCAATAATCACATTGGCTATTTCTTGTTGTATCGTATGACTCATATTAACCAGCAGTTTATCCGACTCCGATAAGGTATAAGTTGTCATTTTGTGTTGCACAATAACCTCATGAATAATTGACTCGGCCTTGGTTGCCATTGCCTCTTCAGACTCTGCTGAGGCAGTAGCTTGTTTCAAAATCTGCGTTACGGTATTGCCGATGGTATCAATCTTAGTGCGGATATCCTCTCCGGTATTTTTTGATTGGCTAGCAAGGTTTCTTACCTCATCGGCAACCACTGCAAACCCTCTGCCTTGGTCACCGGCTCTGGCTGCTTCAATGGCTGCATTTAACGCCAGTAAATTAGTTTGTTCCGCCAACGCTTCAACTTCTCCAGCCATTTTAGTTAGTTCTGTCATGTAATCAGACAGGCTTTCGATCTCTATCAAAGCGCCTTTCTCAAGCTTAGAATTGTCGATAAGCGTTTCTTTCAGGTATTCCAATTCTTTTTTAATGCTATCGGAGGATTGTTTAACGCTATTACTAGCGGACATTCGATCACCTTCTCCCGGTCCTGAATTGGTGATATCAATGGCCAATGAGATGTTTTCTGTAATAGACATAAACTGAGAAGATAGGTCGTTAATCGCTTGCGTGGATTGTTCTACGGTGGATTCAATTTGGGTCTTCCAGACAGGTAGAATCTCTTCAAGCGCACTGGTGAGGGCGTCGTCGGCTTCGTGATAGCCATGCTCTTCGTTTACTTGTTCTTGATTCGAGTCGGCTATGCGTCGAAGGTTGTTTTTTGTTTGTTGCTGAAAGATTAAGATTAGCACGATAGCGCTAACAGCGAGAATAGCGGTTAACAAGCTCCACCCCATGTAGCTTGTAGCTATTAATAGTACTAAGCAGCCTATAGATAGGTAGGCGAACGTTGATTTGGGTTCGCTAGTCTGTTCCATTGACCAATTTCCTCACAATATGACAAGTTTTAGATATTTATTTAAGGCACACCAGCAGTTATTAGCTGCTTTTATTGGTTGTTTTAAATATAGCATCGAATTTGAGAATTTTCCGTCGATTACTAGGTCGTTAGTTCTTAACTTAGTCGATTCATCTCAAGCGTCAGCGTATTTGCTAATAATATACCCACCCCACCTCAAGATAAATACTTCAGAGCTCCACCAGAAAGCTTGAACGAGGCGCAGCTTGTAGGGAATGGCTAGCCCTTGGCAAAAGCTGTAACGCTGTGCAAGTTTTCTGGTGAAACTGCCTTAGGGCGCGGCAATAAGCTATCACCTTCTTCGTTACTGCAACTTGAATTAGAGTGACTAATACGGCATTGCAGCGCCTTAAATATGACAGCGTATTGCCACGCTGAAGTATGCATCTTGAGGTGGGATGGGTATAGTTGTTAAAACGTCAAACCTGTTAGATTGCTACCCATAGATTAAATGAGGTAACCAGGTCGTTACTTCTGGCCAAATAGCCATAATAGCCAGTAAAGACAGCTGTATGCCAATAAAAGGCAGCACACCCCTATATATTTGACGAGTCGGCACTGTTTCAGGAGCAACACCCCGTAAATAAAACAAAGCGAAACCAAACGGCGGGGTAAGAAATGACGTTTGTAAGTTGACCGCAATCATAATACCTAACCATATAGGATCAGCTCCAAGAGCTAGCAGTGCCGGGGCTGTTAACGGTACAACAACAAATACAATTTCGATAAAGTCCAAGATAAAGCCCAACAAAAACATTGTAAGCATGACCACGATCATCGCGGTTGCGAGTCCCCCAGGTAAGTTTGAGAGAACTTCTTCAATTGCGTCGTCACCGCCAAAAGCTCTAAAAACTAAGGAAAATATCGATGCGCCTATTAGAATCATAAAGACCATGCTGGATGTTTGAGTGGTAGAACGCATTACATCCTTTAATCTCGATAGGCTAAATTCTTTGTAAAATAAAGCTAATAGAATAGCACCAAAAGCTCCTAGCGCAGCGGCTTCAGTTGGCGTTGCAACACCTGCTAAAATTGAGCCAAGCACCATTAATATCAGTAACATTGGCGCTAGAACAACGCTTAGAGAGTTCAAGGAGCTTTTTGGACTACGCGAGTCGCTAGTTTGTTCTTGTACAGTGTTTGATGTTTTAGTCTCCGAGGTTTTAGCTGTGCCGTTGCGAGCAAAGGACTTTGGCGAGAATCGAGCATAAATTATCACATAACTGATATAGAGCATTACCAGAATAAGGCCAGGTAGAATAGCGCCTGCGAAGAGATCGCCAACGGACATGGGGGATGTTCCTGTTCCTGCATCACGATTGGCGCTGGCTATCACATCACCGAGTAAGACTAAAACAATGGATGGAGGAATAATCTGGCCTAATGTGCCCGAGGCGCAAATAATACCGGTTGAAAGTTTCGCGGAATAGCCCTGTTTAAGCATGACAGGCAGTGATATTAGTCCCATAGTTACCACTGTCGCGCCAACAATTCCGGTACTAGCGGCCAATAAGGTGCCGACTAGAATAACAGAAATAGCCAAGCCTTCTGGGCGATTTGAAAAAAGCTCTGCGATGCCCTCTAGAAGCTTTTCCGCGATCTTGGACTTTTCCAGCATGCCTCCCATGAAGACAAAAAACGGTACTGCTATAAGTGTAGGATTTTGGATAATTCCGTATAGCCGCGAACCGGCATTTTTTAATATTGCTGGATGTATTAACTCGAGTTGCACGCCAATAAGCGCGAACAGTATTCCGGTACCCGCTAATGAAAAAGCAACTGGATAGCCTGAAAGCAGAACTAAGCAAACAAAAATAAACATGACCAAAGCTAACCATTCCATTAGCACTCTCCCTTTTCAGTTGCTGCGTGCATAAATCGGCTGGAAGATTTTAGTAATTGATTGATAGCTTCAAGAATCAGCAAAAGCGGCATGATTAGTAAAAAACTCTTAACGATGTAAACGGCGGGCAGGCCTCCTGCTTCTGATGAGACCTCGGAAACTTTCCAGCTGAGGAAAAATGCTGGCCAGCTAGCCCACGCAATAAAGATGGCGGTGGGGATAAGAAGAAAAACGGTGCCAATTAAATCTACCAGGGCTTTTTTTCGCTGATTCATCTTTGAGTAAAAGATGTCGACCCGTACATGCCCCTGTCGATTTAACGTGTAGGCGGCAGCCAATAAAAAGTTGGCGCCATGCATCCAGGTGATCGATTCCCTCAGCCAAATCCAGCTGATGTTGAAGAGCCAGCTCGCTGCGAGGTTAATCACACTGCCTATGATCATCGCTAGGGTAAGCCAAGCGATTGATTTTCCTGTTATTAATGAAAAATTATGGAGAATTTTCAAAGTGCCCTACCGGAAATTTATGGTTATTAGTGAATGATAATTAGTCAACTGTTTAAGGTTATTCACATTGACTATTTACTTATGCACAGCTTGTTCACTGTCATCGTTAGCACAATGAAAATAGTGCAACTCATTGAAATGTATCGTTTTTAACAAAATATTATTAACGTTCTACCGCTCGTCAGCTAACAGGCTGTCAGAAATTCGCTTTTTTATACACCTTTTTATCCACAAGATTATTGTATAAAACCAAAATTCTTTTAATTATAATAAGTTAACAACTTTTCTTATAAAGTACTTTAACTAAGGCGTTCCCAGAATAGCTAAATAATGCTCTGTAATAGCAACACATAATCCGCTAGAAGAATGCCCATAAACTAGGTTAAACTTGTCGGTCATTAGTGTCGTTTATTGCTTAATTAAACGGCGACCACAATAACGACTCGTATCAATTGGGTCAATACCTATTAATCAGTTAGATTTACTTGGATAAATTCATGTCAGACCAACGCGCTCAGCCTTTGATTCTAGTTGATGGCTCTTCTTATTTGTTTAGAGCTTATCACTCTATGTCCCAAGGTGGCTTTACGACTTCAAGTGGCAAGCCAACAGGCGCTATTTATGGCGTTATAAATATGCTTAAAAGTTTATGCAAGCAATATGATAGTCAACGTATCGCAGTAATATTTGATGCTAAAGGAAAGACTTTTCGAAATGATGTATATCCAGAATACAAGGCGAACAGGCCTCCAATGCCCGATGACCTTCGTTCACAAATTGCACCGGTGCACAATATCATTAGAGCATTAGGCTTTCCGTTATATGCCATAGAAGGCGTTGAAGCGGACGATGTTATTGGAACTATTTCACATTGGGCGACAAAGCAGGGGGTAGAGACCATCATTTCAACTGGGGATAAAGATATGGCCCAGTTAGTGAATCCTCACGTAAGTCTCATAAATACAATGACTAATCAGTTTTTGGATATTGAAGGAGTGAAGGAAAAATTTGGTATTCCACCTGAGCTAATCATTGATTTTCTTGGCCTTATGGGTGACAAGGTCGACAATATTCCAGGGGTTGCAGGTGTTGGCGAAAAAACGGCATTGGGGCTGCTGCAGGGTATTGGTGGCATCGATGAAATCTATAACAACCTCGATAAAATTGCGGAATTGCCAATTAGGGGGGCAAAAAAACTTGCTGATAAAATGGTAGCAAATGAACAAGAGGCTCGACTTTCCTATGAGCTTGCAACGATTGTTCTAGATGTCGAGCTACCGTTTGAAATGAAAGATTTAGTAATGCAACCAAGCGATAATGAATTACTCGAACTTTATTACACTGAGTTTGAGTTTAAAACTTGGCTAAAGAACTTAAAAGCTGGATTGCCTGCGCTTCCTTCTGCGATAAATGGCGAAGATAAAAATGATGAAGCGACTGCACCAGTTGTTTCAACAATTGATCAGTTAAACTATGAAACTATTCTTGAAAAAGAGCAGTTGCTCAATTGGATTAAAAAACTTGAAAGTAGCAAACTGTTTGCCATAGATACTGAAACCACATCACTTAATATCATCGCAGCAGATTTAGTCGGGATCTCTTTTGCTACAGAGCCAGGAATAGCCGCTTATTTGCCATTACAGCATAACTATCCCGGGGCTCCGGAGCAGATAGATTTGGCCTGGGCAATAGAGCAGTTGAAGCCGTTATTAGAAAACCGCGAGATAGCAAAAATAGGCCAAAATATTAAATACGACCAAAGCATCTTTAAGGGCGTAGGAGTTGATTTGCAGGGGGTAAGATTTGACACAATGCTTGAGTCTTATGTGTCCAATAGCGTTGCTAGTCGTCATGATATGAATACTTTGGCAACTAAGCACCTTGGGCATCAATGTATTAGTTACGAAACTATAGCGGGCAAAGGCAAGAAGCAGTTAACTTTCGATCAAATTGAGCTAGACATTGCTTCCAAATATGCAGCGGAAGATGCCGACGTCACCTTGCAATTACACCATGCTTTATGGCCGGATTTAGAGCAACAAGAAGGGCCTAAGGGAATCTTTGAAGAAATTGAAATTCCGTTAATTGATGTATTATCAAGAATCGAACATCGCGGCGTGCTAATTGACGCTGAGTTCTTAAAAGGTAAAAGCCAAGAGTTTGGCAAGCGTATTATTGAGCTTGAAAACAAGGCTTATGAGCTAGCGGGTCAACCGTTTAATTTAGCGTCACCAAAGCAACTTCAAGAAATACTATTCGAAAAGATGGGGTTACCTGTTCTTAAGAAAACTCCGAAGAAGCAGCCATCGACCGCCGAGGAAGTGTTGGTGCAACTGGCGTTAGATTATCCATTACCAAAAGTTATTATGGAGTATCGAGGGTTGAGTAAATTAAAGTCAACCTACACCGATAAGTTACCGCTGGCTATACAACCGAAATCCGGGCGAGTCCATACCTCTTATCATCAAGCTGTTGCTGCGACAGGCCGATTGAGTTCTAGCGATCCTAATTTACAAAATATTCCGATTAGAACGGAAGAAGGGAGAAGTATCCGAGAAGCGTTCATTGCACCAAAAGGCTACAAAATCTTAGCGGCAGATTATTCTCAAATTGAGCTAAGAATTATGGCGCACTTGTCCCAAGATCCCGGTTTGATTGAGGCATTTTCTAAAGGTTTGGATGTTCATAGCGCAACCGCCGCTGAAGTGTTTGATACGGATCTAGAACACGTGACAACGGAGAATCGCCGTCATGCAAAAGCAGTAAACTTTGGGTTGATATATGGTATGTCGCGATTTGGCTTGGCGAAGCAGCTAAACATCACTAATGATGAAGCGGCGCATTATATTGATACCTATTTTGCCCGCTACCCGGAAGTTGGAACATATATGGAATCAACCAAGGAAAAAGCGAAAGAGCTTGGTTATGTTGAAACATTATTCGGCCGACGTCTATATCTGCCTGAGATCAATGCGAGTAATGGCATGCGACGACAAGCCGCGGAGCGAACGGCCATTAACGCGCCAATGCAGGGAAGTGCTGCGGACATTATAAAAATAGCCATGATCGATATCAATCAATGGATTAAAGATGAAAAGCCAGACTGTTGTGTTGTTATGCAAGTACACGATGAATTGGTATTTGAAATCGCCGAGGACAAAGTGGATACCTACCAGCCGATTATCGAGAAAATCATGACTGAGGCGGTGGAGTTGAGTATTCCATTAATTGTCGATGTTGGCGTTGGAGATAACTGGGAACAAGCGCATTAATTATTCGTATAAGCATGTGGGTTTCCGTTGGCGTTTTGAACGACTGAAATATCAGTAAGAACAGTAATAACTGGATTAGCCAATGAGCGAAATGCTACGCAATACTGAAAAATTACAGCTAGTGTTATTGCCTGGCTTAGATGGGACCTCATTATTGTTCCACCCCGTTCTTGAAGCGTTACCACTTTCGGTACCTGTTCGAGCGATTAGATACTCCGATAAAGAGAAACAAAGCTATAACCAAATGGTTAAAGAGGTCAAAGCTCAGCTCCCTTCCCAGCCATTTGTGTTGGTCGCTGAGTCATTTGGTGGGTATCTAGCTTATTTGTTGAGTTTGGACAAATCGTTGCCGATAGAAAAGGTGATTTTAGTGGCTAGCTTTCTGACTCCTCCCAGAATAGGTTTAAAAGCCATTGTTAAAATGTTGCCAATTTCGCTGATGTTCAAACTTCCTTTAATACGACCACTGGTTAAGTATTTTTGTTTTGCACAGTATTATTCGGACAACTTGTTCGATTTGCTGACCAAGGCGGTATCACACGTGAAGCCAAATGTTCTCGCCAAAAGAGTGAGTCTTATTTTTAATCTTAAACCATCGCAATCTATTTCTGATGTGCAAACTATCGTTATTACGGCAAACCACGATCGCTTAATAAGCCGAAGAACTAGTAAATTTCTAGCAACTAGGTTTGATAAGGTTAAGATAAAAAACGTTGATGGACCTCACTTTTTGCTTCAAACGAGACCCAAAAAACTAGCGGAAGTCATTCTGCACGAAATGACAGAGCAAGTGAATCTAGAAACACAAATAACGTAACCTTGCTTAAAAGTGTTAAACTGTCATTAATTTATAGAATACGGAAACGACTATGACGCAGCAAATTACCATTCAATCACCCGATGACTGGCACTTACATTTTCGCGATGGAAGCATGCTTAATGAAACCGTTGCTGCGACAGCGCGTTGTTTTAGAAGGGCAATCGTAATGCCTAATCTAGTGCCACCTATTACCAATGCAGCAATGGCGCTAGAGTATAAAAATAGAATCCTTAACGCTGTACCAGATGCTAGTCAATTTGATCCACTGATGACATTATACTTAACCAACTTAACTAGTTCTCAAACGGTTTTGGATGCCAAGGCTGCGGGAATACCTGCCTTTAAATATTATCCTGCTGGCGCAACCACTAATTCAGATGCAGCCGTAAAGGAAATTGAAGTTTTATATCCAGTGCTTCAAACAATGTCTGACGAAGGCGTCATGCTATTGATTCACGGTGAAGTAACTGATTCGCACATTGATATATTCGATAGAGAGCAGGTTTTTATTGAAACTATCTTAAGCAAAATAGTGACAAGCTTTCCTGACCTTAAGGTTGTGCTAGAACACATTACCACCAAACAAGCTGTCGACTTTGTTTCTCAGGCTAGTGACAATGTTGCTGCAACTATTACACCGCAGCATTTACTGTTAAATCGAAATGATTTGCTCGTTGGCGGTGTGCGGCCTCATAACTACTGCTTGCCCGTTCTTAAAAGAAATACCCATCAAGAAGCATTACGCCAAGTGGTAGCCTCTGGTAATCCTAGGTTTTTCTTGGGCACAGATTCAGCGCCACATGAAAAAAATAAAAAAGAAAACGCCTGTGGTTGCGCTGGCTGTTATTCAGCTTGGAGCGCACTTGAACTTTATGCGCAGGTCTTTGAAGAGCTAGGGGCCCTTGAAAAGCTAGAAGGTTTTGCCAGTCATTATGGTGCCGATTTTTATGGACTTCCGAGAAATGACACAACCGTGACTTTGATTAAGCAGGAGTGGCAAGTGCCGCGGGAAATCGTTCTTCCAAATGGTCACCCAATAGTGCCATTTTTTGCCGGGGAAACCTTGCAGTGGAAATTGGGTTAGGGATAATAGGAATTGGGAGCTAGGAGCTGGGAGCTAGGAGATGGAAGTTACGAGCTGCGAGTTACGAGATAGGAAGTAGGAGATTTTTGGGTGTGACCTCTGTGGTAGAAACGTCCTAGGCTTTTGACTTACTCCGTTTCTCCGTGCCTTCGTGGTGAAAAGGTCTCTTTGTTTTTTTCGCTGATATGTTTTTTTGTCTTCACTGGTCAGGTTTCAAGCCCAACGTAGAATTTCTTATAGGCTCGTCAACCGCTGTTGACACCCATTAATCTCCGTGTTCTCTGTGTTCTCTGTGTTCTCTGTGATCTCTGTGGTAGAAAGGTCCTAGGCTTTTGGCTTACTCCGTTTCTCCGTGCCTCCGTGGTGAAAAGGTGTCTTTGTTTTTTCGCTGATAAGGTTTTTGTCTTTACTGGTCAGGTTTCAAGCCCAACGTAGAATTTCTTACAGGCTCGTCGGCCGCTGTCGGCACTCATCAATCTCGGTGTTCTCTGTGGTAGAAAGGTCCTAGGCTTTTGACTTACTCCGTTTCTCAGTGCCTCCGTGGTGAAAAGGTCTCTTTGTTTTTTCGCTGATAAGGTTTTTGTCTTTACTGGTCAGGTTTCAAGCCCAACGTAGAAATTTTTACAGGCTTGTCGGCCGCTGTTGGCGCTCATCAATCTCCGTGTTCTCTGTGGTAGAAACGTCCTAGGCTTTTGACTTACTCCGTTTCTCTGTGCCTCCGTGGTGAAAAGATCTTTTTGTTTTTAATCCGCACTGTTTTTTTTGATTACCGCCATGGTTAATCTCGAAATACACACGGCTTTCCCATCCTCATTAATGATTTTAATTTCCCAAACCTGAGTCGTTCTTCCAATATGCAGTGGTGTCGTTTTCGCGGTTACCAAACCGCTGCTCACCGGTCTCAAGTGGTTAGCATTGATATCGAGCCCGACACAATAATATTCATCGCTTACCGCCATATTTGCCGCAATACTTCCTACGGTCTCGGCTAGAGCCACCGAAGCACCACCATGCAAAATACCCATTGGTTGGTGGGTTCTTGAGTCAACGGGCATCGTTGCGCAAATATAGTCCTCACCAAAGTCGGTGATCTCAATACCTATTGCGTCAACCATTGTTCCCGTGCGTGATGAATTAAGGCGCTCTAAATTAAACTGTTTCTTCCAAATAGACATAAGTTTTTCTTCAATAATTAATGTGTTCGTCAGCAAAGGGGTTTTTGCCATTCGCCCTGGCCTAATTGAGTTAGTTGAATTAGCTGCTAAGCTATCGCCTATAGACGACCGCTTTGAACGACTTCAATTAATGCTAGCGGTGCTTTATCGTTCGGGCTTCTTTCCATGATGCGCTGATAAATTGATGATGCCTTATCAACTTCACCGTGTTTATAACATTCCCAAGCGGTTATTAAGGCGCTTTGATTATCCAGCTTTTCTTTACGAATGCTCGCAGAGTCCTGGGAGAAAACTTCATAAATTGTCATTGGCTTAAGTTTGCCCTTAACAAAACAACTGGCTATAAAACGTAAATTTTGTTTATCGAAACTCTTAAGTCGCATTCTAGTTTCTTCTGAAATAAGAATGGGGGTTCTAAAGGTCTTAGTCAACGACTCAATTCTAGCCGCAGCGTTAACGGTATCGGAAATAACCGTTACGTCCATTCGCGAACTGGTGCCAACGGTTCCCAAAATCATTTTTCCAGTGTGAAGTCCTAAGCCTATCTTTACCAACGGAAGGCGCCTACTTTTTAGTTGCTCGTTATATTTATCAAGTGACTGCATCATTCCGATAGCCGCCAGTAACGCATTATCAGCGGAGTTGGGGAAAAGTGCCATAATTCCATCCCCCATATACTTATCAATCGTTCCGCCATATTTGTTAATCACCGGAGCCATAATTTTCAAATAGCGATTGATGAATTCGAAATTTTCACCGGGGGCCATGGACTCAGAAAGCCGAGTAAATCCTCTAATGTCACAGAATAATATCGTCATTTCTTTTTCCACACAGTCGCCTAAAACCGTCGTTTTGATGCCGTTAGGACTGATCATTTTTAACACTTGATGGGGGACGAAGCGACTGTAGGCTTTATTAATACTGACTAATTCGTTTCTGCTTACTTTGAGCTTTAAAAGCATAAGGTTAAATTGCTTAGCCAAATAAGTGAAGCCGCCAAAACCAGACAGGGAAAGGTTAAAATTGAAGTCATTTTCAATCAGTCTTTCTATGGCGTCAGTCAGCTCTTCCATTGGTCTTGTGATTTTTCTTGCAAAGAAAATCGAAGCGACTAAAAAACAAATAAAGAGTAGACCTATGGTCACTAGCATCGACTCAAGTAGCTGCTCTTCGAATGCCATGGTTTGTTGGTTAGATACTTCAACAATCACTAACCCAGAAACATTTTTTTGATTATCAAATATCGCGGCAAGCGTAACTAGGTGATTAGTCTGATTATTATCTTTAAACTCAAAAGTTTTTGATTCTGCTGGGCTTTGATAAAACTGCTTAATAATATTGGTAAACTCTGCACTCAAAGACGGTTTTTCTCCACTCTTTAGCGATTCACTGGTCTCATTATTTTGAGTTTCAGGAATTATCGCATAACGAATGTTCTTTTCAGCATCAATGTTTACTGTGAAGATAAAGCTGGAATAATCATTAGACTTCATAACGTCCAATAAGGCTTTGTTATATTGTTGATAGGTTTTACTATCCATTGCTTTAGCCGAGCTCATTAATCTGTGTCTTTTAGCATCTATAAAGCCGGATACCGTTTGAGCCAACAGCTTTTGCTGGTGAGAGAATTTCTTCAGTAGATAATTTTCGGCACTGTAATAAAGGCTGTAGCCGGTTATTCCTAGTATGATACCGGCAAAGACAAGGAACCAAGCGATAACATAGCTTCTGTATTGTCGGTTGGAAGTTAAAGGCAAGTAAAAAATTCCTGTAAAGAGAGATAGACGCTTTTGTCTTCTAGTGATGGTAACCCACCTTTAAATCTAGATTTATTCTGAGAAAAAGCAAGCATCAATTGAGATATATGCGGTTATCGAGCAGTTATTGTCTGATTAACAATTTTAACTGATTTCAATAATAGAGTGCACCAAAAGGGGCAATTTATCTGATTTAACGAGGTGGAGGACAAGAATATCCTATTGCAGATGGTTTTATTTCATCAAAGTTTTTTTAGTGACGGTCAAAAGCGTCCTGTTGATCTGGTTAAATTCAGTAGAAAGGCTTTAAACGCAGGGCTTTGGTATGTTTTCAGCGGCAAGCCCAATTGAAGCTTGGTAATGGCTAGATTCTTGTTGCTGAATTAGGTTAAGTCCCTAAAAAGAAAATATAGACACCCCAAATTGGTGCTACAATTTGCCTGGCAGCACAAAATTGGTGCAAATAAAGATTAAGGCAATAATTTCGACCTTATAAATACGGATATAACAACATTGTAACAGTTGGCACTCATATTGCTTTATCTGGCACTAACCTTATTCGATTATGCCTTTATTTAATATTTAGGCGTAAAAATTTTATATTTAATTAGTCCGAGGAACCAAAGTATGTCAGACAATAGCTTACTTACCATGATGGAAGAAAACGACGTTAGTTTTGTAGACTTACGTTTTACCGATACCAAAGGGAAAGAGCAGCACGTTAGCCTTCCAGCCCATTGTGTGGATGAAGATTTCCTAGAAGAAGGCAAAATGTTTGACGGTTCCTCTATTTCTGGTTGGAAAGGTATTAACGAATCAGACATGGTATTAATGCCTGACGTTTCTACCGCTGTGATGGACCCTTTCTGTGAAGATGCTACTTTAAACTTGCGTTGCGATATTTTAGAACCTGCAACGATGCAAGGTTATGACCGTGACCCTCGTTCTGTTGCTGCTCGCGCTGAAGCCTATTTGAAGTCTACAGGAATAGCGGATACTGCTTATTTTGGACCTGAGCCAGAATTTTTCCTTTTTGATGATGTTAGATACAGCATCGATATGAAAGGCGCATCTTATAAAATTGATTCTAACGAAGCTGCTTGGAATTCAGATCGACGTTATGACGACGGTAATATGGGTCATCGTCCAGGTGTAAAGGGCGGTTATTTCCCGGTTCCTCCAGTAGATTCATCACAGGACATTCGTTCTCAAATGTGTCTAGTACTTGAAGAAATGGGTGTTCCAACAGAAGCGCATCATCATGAAGTTGCTACAGCTAACCAAAATGAAATCGCGACTAGATTTAATACTTTGGTTAAGAAAGCAGACGAAACTCAAATTCTTAAGTATGTTGTACACAATGTTGCACACGCATACGGCAAAACGGCGACATTCATGCCTAAGCCGGTAGTTGGTGATAACGGTAGTGGTATGCATGTACATCAGTCTTTAGCTAAAGATGGCGTTAACATCTTTGCCGGTAATAAATACGGCGGACTATCTGAAGAAGCGCTTTTCTACATTGGTGGTATCATTAAGCATGCACGAGCAATAAACGCTTTTGCTAATGCATCAACCAACTCTTATAAGCGATTAGTTCCAGGATTTGAAGCTCCTGTAATGTTAGCTTACTCTGCAAAAAACAGAAGTGCATCTATTCGTATTCCTCATGTTCCTAGTGAAAAAGGTCGTCGAATTGAAGTTAGATTCCCTGACCCAACGGGTAACCCATACTTAGCATTCTCTGCAATGATGATGGCTGGACTTGACGGTATTCAAAACAAGATTCACCCTGGTGATGCAATGGATAAAGATCTTTACGACTTACCAGCAGAAGAAGCTAACGAAATTCCAACAGTTGCTTCTTCATTAGAGCAGGCTTTAGAAGCTCTCGATAAAGATCGTGAATTCCTAACTCGTGGCGGCGTATTCAGCGACACATTTATTGATTCTTATATCGCGTTGAAATCTGCTGATATTACTCATCTAAACATGACGACTCATCCTGTAGAGTTTGAAATGTACTACAGCTTATAATCATTAATTGATTAGATTAAAAGCCGGCTTTATGCCGGCTTTTTTGATTCTGGGATAGTCGTTTATTGGGAATGTGTGAACTAATTGCTTTTGAACTTACCCTAAATCGTGGACTCTATAGCAAACAGACGGCATAAAACTGTTATTCTTGACGATTGTTTGCTAACGTTATTGATAATAAAGTTTGGTAAGCCAAACCCATTAAGCTTGCTCCGACTATGGGGCGAGCAGAAGGTTAAAAAAATGAAATCTAAGTTGTGTTTAATTTTGCTAGTTAGTTATTTTGGCGCAAGCTATAGCGCTGGTGTAGTTGCAGCGGAAGAAGAAAAAGCAAAAACAACAACCAAAGAACCCGCTACTAAGAAACTCTACCGCTATGTCGATAAAAACGGCAAAGTTTATTATTCCGATCAGCCTCGAAAAGGCGCCAAAGAGATGGAGGTTGAAACCATTCCGTCAATTGAAATTAAAACGCCGAAAGTTGATTTGGAAGAACTCGTAGAGCAAACAACAAAAAGTAAAGATAAACGAAGAGCATTTTATGACTCAATAGGTTTCGTTAACTTCCCGCAAGAAAGTGTTATTCGCAATAATAGCGGTAGTGTTGCTTTTTCGGTGGCTCTCGATCCTAATTTGAGTTCTAGCCATAGAATTCAATTTATGCTTGATGGTAAAAATTTAGGTGAAATGCAGACCGAATTGTCGATTTCGGCGAATGAGATTAATTACGGTCCGCACACCATTAGTTTTAACGTTGTTTCCCTAGGAGGCACCGTTATACAAAAGAGCGATGTGATTAACTTTGCGCTGCTACATACCCCGAGAAAGAAAACAGGTGCGCTTAATTCATCGAATAATCCACTGCTAAATGCAAAAGCGCTTCAATTTCCTAACGCACCCAAATTACCGCAATTTGATAATAATAAACTACCAGAGCTACCAAAAGTTCCTACAATTAAGCCTAAAAAGGAAACTGATACCTAGTTCTCGGAAAAGCTAATGTTAGTCAGATAGGATAAAGGACTACAATCTATTATAAGTATTAATTGCTTCTGCCTTAGGCGTTGCTCCGATTGTTTAGTTTTATATCAATACTCTCTCAATTGCCCGCTGTTAGCGGGCTTTTTTGATACCTACGTCAAAATAATGCTATTTAACGGCATCTTTCGTAAATAATTCGCTTTTTTCTTTGCTCTTGTAAGGCTAAGATCTCGCCGCTTTATCTATATTTGAGATTTTTGGCGCTTGTTAATTCTATTGGTTGAATAGTTGGCGAGCATAAAGCTTGCTCTGTACATATAATAAAGCTTTTACTTTCATCGAATGCATGTATTCGTACCTCTAGAAAGTAAATACCCTTTTACAGCTAATCGAGAGTTGTAGCCCGCTGGTGATTACACGAGCGGGGATTTTTTTATCAATTATTGTCTAAAAAGCGATTCCAATCTCAATTATTCTTGAGCTCAATAATTCAACTATTGATTTATTGCTTAGGCTGATTGATTTATTATCAGTAATTAGCGAACATAGCATTCGGAATAATAATAATAAAACAGGGACCTGTCGTAATATGAAGAAAATTCAAGCCATTTTTATGCTGCTAGCTATTCACCTTGTCGTTGGCTGTGTGAGCAAAGTCAGTAGTATTAAGAAAGATCAGACACGAGTCCTATCTGAAGATACGGGCTACCTCTTTATGACAATTGATACCGATATTAATTACAGTACCATCCAGATTTCCGGGCCGAGTGAAATAAAATTATCTAACCCTGATTATCATAACAATAAAACTTATTACCTCGTTCCTGTTCGAGCAGGCAACTACCAATTGAAAAAATTCTCTACCTTTGCTGGGCGATTTGAGTTTGATGAAGATCGAGATGCTGAGCTGTGGGGATTCTCTGTTCGTCCTGGCGTCATTAGTTACATCGGTGAGTTAAAGGTAAGAACCTACCGCTACAGGTATTCGTCGTTTGAGTTGATAAATAATTCTTCTCTGGCCTTAGAATATTTGGAGGAAAAATACCCCAACATACTGAACAATCGGGCTATTGAATTTCATGGCCCGGGAAAAGACTTCTTCTTCGATTTAGTAAGCAAAGAAAAACAGCTATCTAATTTAACTTCGGAGAATAAATAATGACTAGAATTCATTCGTTTACCAAAGTACTGCTAGTTTTCTTAGTTCTCAGTTCTTTTTCCCAAGCTTTTGCTTCGCCAATTTCCAAAAATGATCTCTTTAAGGGAGCTGATACTTACTCGTTTAAACTAAGTCCTTCTTCTAAGTATGTTGTTAAAAATTATTTCCGTGGCAAGAACTATGATGTGTTGGAGATTATCGATTTAGCAAGTGGAAAAAAAGCCGATGCGTTTCGAGTAAAGGTGAAAAAATACGCTTTTATAAGAGATTACAAATGGGTCGACGAGAATACATTGTATATCGAGTACCGATTGAAGGAGCATCAAGAACGAAGAATATTTCTTGATTTAGATTATGATATTTTTCACAGTACTGATGATGAAATCGCCTCATCTCGCCGCATAGAGTCTGATGTCAAAATTATTGACCCGCTAAGTCACTTAGATAACCAATTACTAATTCAGAAAAAAATTGGAGAACAATATAAAGTTTATACAGCCTCGACCGAAGAGGTTTTGAGAAATGAGTTTAATACAAAAAAACGATTCGCAAAACATGTCGATGGGTCGCTCGGATATGATACCGGTGCTGACGGAAAAATTCGCTTTACTGCAACGATTGAAGAGAAGAAACTAAAAATATGGTATCTCGAGAATTATCAAGCTGATTGGACTGAGTTGTTTGAGTTCGGTGAGTTTGATTTTGACTTTAAACCGATTGAAATTATCGGTAATGATACGATGTTAGTGATTACCAATAAGGATACAGATAAAGCGTCGTTGGTTAAGTTCAACTATAAAGAAAAAATATTTGGAGAGGTTCTTTATCAACATGATAAGTATGACCTTGTCAGTGCAGATGTATCACAAACTGATGGGACGGTAAACTCAGTTAGCTACTTTGAAAGTGGACACTTGAAAACAGAGTATTTTTCAAAGAAAAATATAAGCCTAGACGAAATGGTCCGAAAACAGTTTTCGGGTAAGCAATATTACATTCACTCCAGACGTGGAGATTCGGACATTATGATTATGTTTGTCTTTTCATCGGATGATCCCGGGAGTTATCATTGGTTTAACAGCAAAACTAATACGTTTAGAGATTTAGGACCGGCGTACTCCTATTTGGCAAAGTATAATTTTTCTAAAACTAAAGTGTTTAGCGTTAAGTCTGAAAATGAAGTCGAAATAGAAGCCATACTAACGATACCCAACTATTCGAATGGTGTTTTACTCGTGAGTCCACATGGTGGTCCAGTTGGTGTTCGCAACCTAGACGTCTTTAGCCGAAGTAATCAATTTTATGCTAGCCGCGGTTATAGTGTGCTAAACGTTAATTTTCGAGGTTCAAGCGGTTACGGGAAAAAATTTCTTACTGAGGGTAAAGGGCAGTTTGGTAAGCGTATAGAGCAAGATATAACGCTTGCAGTTAATAAGGTTAAGCAAACTTATCGTTTTGACAAAACTTGCTCATTAGGTTCAAGTTACGGAGGGTATTCTGCCGTGATGTTAGCCGCTTATCACCCTGAGGATTACGATTGTCTCATTGGTGCTTATGGTGTTTATGATTTACCGTTGTTGTTCAACACTAGTAACATGCAGATGTCAGAGGAAAGGATAAAGGCAATATCTAATACGGTCGGAGAGTATAGCGATTCACTTAAAGACTATTCGCCGGTTTATTTTGCTGAAAAAATACATGCGCCAGTTCTACTAATTGCTGGAAGAAATGATTCGATTTCTGGTTTTGAACAAACCAACCGAATGAAGTATCGTCTAAAACAGCTAAACAAGGATATTGAGATTCTCGCTTATGATGACACAGGCCACGGTCATACCAGCAATTATTGGAATGCTCACGAACATGTTGTCATCGATGAATTTATCAGGAGAAAGCTAGAATTGGAGCCAGCCAAAGGTGCGAGCGATGAATTGCTTGGAAATGAGGCAATGCTAATAGCTGATGCTTATGCATTTGACGGCAAGGTGAAAAATAATATTGAAAAGGCTTTTAGCTACTACCGGAAAGCCGCAAATTATAATAGACCTCGAGCGATTTATAATCTCGCTAGCTATTACCAAACGGGTGAAATCGGAGAGAAGAATATTTCCAAAGCCGTTAAGCTTTATAAGCGCGCGTCTGCGCTTGGATATAAAGATGCTAGCTATCGGCTGGGGCTCTTTTATAAAAATGGTGATTTAGTAGAGAGAGATTTCGACAAATCTTATGGGTTTTTTAAGTTATCAAAGGAACAGGAGCATGAGAAGGCCAGTGAACAAATCAGTCACTTGTCATGCCTAGGTATTGGTGAGGCTACAGAGTTTGATAATTGCTTAAAATATATAGATAAATCACTTGCTGAAGGAAAAAATTCTGTTCTAACCACCGTGGCAGATATTCTGTTCATCGGTAATAAATCAACTGAAGAAGTAAATAAACTTGTGAAGTTGATGGCTAGTCATAATTATTTAGAGGGACTAGGAGAGAGCAAGTTTATTGTTGAGAATTTCGGGAGCTATAAATTTAGCAAAAGACGCGGTTGGTACACTCATGACGATTCAGACTTGTCAGTTGAGATAAGCGGTTTAACACGTATAGGCGCAACCATTAGATTCAAAAATAAATCCTTTACTGCGTTTCCAGTAGCTACTTATAGAGTTACCTGGACGCATCCAGAATTTAAGCCAGATGAAAATGGGAGAACGTCTACGAAGAGCGAAACACTCCATTACAATCAGTTTAATAACCAGGTAGCTTTGATTAGAAATTTTTATAACAAGCGAGAACGAGTAGACGGCGAGTGGCGACTAACCATAGAGTCATTGTCTGGAGTTTTGTTGTTAGACAAAACTTTTCATATTACATTTAAAAAATAGAACTTACTAAAGTGGGAAATTGTCATAATGAAAAATAGCATTGATCTAAGAAGTGATACGGTTACACTTCCTAATACCGAAATGAAAAATGCGATGATTAACGCTGAATTAGGCGATGATGTCTATGGCGAAGACCCAACGGTAAACGAATTGGAGTGTAAGGCGGCAAAGCTACTAGGCAAAGAAGCTGCTATTTTCGCCCCAAGCGGAACGCAATCAAATTTGTTGGCGCTAATGGGACATTGCCAGCGAGGTGATGAATATATTGTTGGACAAGACGCTCATACTTACAAATATGAAGGTGGCGGCGCCGCTGTGCTAGGAAGTATTCAACCTCAACCGTTGGAGTTTGGTGAAGACGCAACGTTATGCCTTGATAAGATAAGAGGCGTTATTAAACCTAAAGATCCTCATTTTGTTAATAGCAAACTGATTTGTCTGGAAAATACTCACGGCGGCAAATGCTTACCCTTAGATTATCCTCAAAAAGTTCGAGCGATTTGTGATGAACATGACCTTCAACTGCACTTGGATGGGGCTCGGCTATTTAATGCCGTTGTAAAACAGCAAACAGCCGCTAAGCAGCTTGCCAAAGACTTTGATTCTGTTTCTATTTGCCTTTCTAAAGGTTTAGGAGCTCCAGCGGGCTCGGTTCTTGTAGGTAGTCAATCTTTGATAGACACTGCTCGTCGGTGGCGAAAAGTGCTTGGTGGAGGTATGCGGCAAGTTGGAGTTTTGGCGGCCGCAGGTATTTATGCTTTGGATAATAATATCCAGCGTTTGGCGGAAGATCATAAAAGAGCCGAGATGCTTGCATCGGAACTTGAAAAAATACCTGCGTTAGATGTTGACCAAAAATCGCTTGAAACCAACATGGTCTTTGTCACTGTTCCAGAGGATAAGCTTGATGCTCTTTATGCCGAGGCGAAACTTGTTGGTATTAAACTACCAGATGGATCCGCTATGAGATTAGTTACTCACTTAGATATTGACGACGCCGCTGTTGAACAAGTGACAAACTTGTTTCATCGGGTGTTTAGCTAACGACAGGGGGGTGAAAAATGTCAAAAATTGAATTCTCTAAAGAAGAAAAAGAAACCTTGGTAAAAAAGATTCAGTTCTATTTTGATCAGGAACTACAACATGAAATTGGCCAGTTTGATGCGGAGTTCCTGTTAGATTTCTTTTCAGAAGAAGTTGGAGGGTATTATTACAATAGAGGACTGTATGATGCTCAAGCTTTTATCGAAAAACGAATGGAAGGAATTTCGGAAGATCTCTATCAGTTAGAAAAAAGCGCAAGCTAGTTGTTAGTTTGAACTACCTTTGCAAGAATGATAGATGCCAGAATTACTTGGGAGGCTTCTTTTGAACTAGCGTAAAACTGTCTATTTATTATTTCTATTCAGCTAAAAATTTTCTAATCTTGGATACTCACGGCTAAGCATCATAGGACACAGACGTTTTGATAACCGGTAATTTTATAGGTCAATAACTTCGCTTCGTGACCTTCCCCAGTATAGATATCAATGTGATTATTCTTAACCGCGCTGCCAACATCGTCTGCAATAAAATTAGAGACGTTAATATATCTTTGTACAAATGGAATTTGGATTCGCTTACCTTTTTGTATCACTTGACTATCTACCGCTGCACTACCGATGGTCAGAGGTCGTCCGATTGAATTCAGTGGCGCTTCATTTCTATGCCACATATTTCCGTAATAGCCAAGGTACCAACCGAATCTAGTCTTACCCCAGCCTTCTGTTCTAACAGCATTAATAAACTCTTTGTTAAATCGAAGCTTCTTATGGCGATGGATTTTTAATGACTGATTAAAAATCGATTCAAACTGGTTAGAATCCGGCGTATAAAACCCAGTAATTTTCCAATTCGAACTGCATGAACGGTTAAGGTTTGTACAACCAATGAGTACAAATGCTGATATTAACCAAATGATTTTAGAAAAACGATATTTCAAATAGTTGCTCTCTTCGTTTATTACTTAATCAGAACTATTTCGATGATTACTTATATATTCAGTTTTTTTATTACCGTAGCAATCATATAGGTTTCTATGAGCGGCTAAAGAAAAAGTATCATCGCGTGTCTCATAGTGTGAAATCCAGTCGACCAGCATTTCCAAGTTAGCATCTTGGGCCTCTTTCGATTCGTATTTGTGAGGTTCCCAAGGGCGTTGACGAGCGTTTTGAATACAAAGCTCTACTGGCAGGTTCATGAAAATAATTTCAGTGGAAGAAGGAATTACAATTTCCAATAAGTCGGAATAACACCCTTCGATTACCCAGCTAGTATTGCTCGCAACAAATCGATTTATTTCCCTTGCGGATTCTTCAACAGCTTGTCTTTCTGGAGGGACGCTTGGCTTCCATGCTAGTGTATCGAGATCCAAATGGGCTATCGTAGATCCCGAGTCGTCCGAGCGAGATAATGCCTTTGCCAGTGTAGACTTCCCAGATCCTGAATTACCAAAAATAATAATCTTTCTCATTGTTGTTCTTCCATGACCATAATTGATTTTAGTTAAGTTAAATTTAATTAAGGGTTGAGCTTTACCTTGTTTAGTTTTTCTATGATGAGAGATTCCGCTGCTGTGTAGTCTACTTCGTTTAGACTGGATATATTCTCTGTTAAAAGCTGCAGGATTTCTTCCTGGATAATTCCGCGGGATTTAGCCTCTGAATAAGGGAGTCGGTGAAACATGACCATCGAGTAGCGTGGACAAAAATATTCGGGAAATTTATTTTCTAGCTCAAATGCAAGAGCGTTCCTTAGTAGAAATTTTTCGTCTCTAACGGAGTCACGCATCGTAATATAATTTTCAATCGCCATATCGGCAATGGCATCTCCGTTGACCTTTCTATTATCATCGACTTGCGAGAATATTTCACTCCACACGAGTTTTCCATTTTTTCCAATGGCGGAATCTATGGTCTGAGCTAAATCCAACGCATCTTCAAAACCACAGTTCATGCCTTGGCCGTGAAAAGGCACGACAGCATGTGCGGCGTCTCCTAATAGTAATGCTATGTCTTGATGGTGCCAAGGGGAGCATTTTACGGTAGCCAGATTGCCAGTCGGGTTTTCAAAGTAATCAACCTCAAGGTCTGGAAGTAGCGGTATCATATCGGAAAAGTTTTGTTTAAAGAAATCGATGACGGAGGTCTTATCATTAATGCTGTCAAAACTAACCTCTCCGGAGGTTGGCATAAACAAGGTTACGGTAAATGAAGCATCTTCGTTAGGAAGCGCTATCACCATGTAACCACCACGCGGCCATATATGAAGTGAATTGGCATCGATCTGAAAGTCGCCGCTTTCGCTAGGTGGAATTCTTAACTCTTTATAACTATGGCCTAGCTGCAGAATATCGTGCTGTTTGGAACTTATCTGATGGATTGCTTCGCGTACTGCGGATGCGCTGCCATCGGTTCCTATCACTCGTTCAAATGGGGCGGTAATCAATGAATCATCTTGATGTTTTTTGAGCGACAATTCTTTTCTATCAAAGTCAACGAACTCGCATTTATGATCGAAATGAATGGTAACTAACCCTGTCGCTTCCGCTGCATCTAAGCAGATCTTATTAAGATCGCCACGAGAAACCGAGTAAATGACTTCTTCGGGCTTTTGGCCATAGCTTTGGAAGTTTTCGTTGCCTTCTAAGTCATGCACCATGCGCCCTTTCATCGGGGTTAAAATAGGAGAGACTTTATCCATTAATCCAGCTTGTACTAATGGCTCAATTCCCCGGTTTGCCAACGCCAAGTTAATTGAACGGCCTGCGCTAATGTCGTTGCGACGCATATCCGGGCGACGCTCATAAATTTCTACCTTAAAGCCTCGTTTAGCCAGTAATACCGCTAATAGAGAGCCAACAAGCCCTGCGCCAATTAAGGTAATGGTTTCATTGTTATTATTCATAGTGCCGCCTAGTGAGAGTTAACTGCTTCGGAAAGTATTTGAACAAACCGATATACATCTTCAAATGAGTTATATTGAGGAACCGGTGCTACACGAATAACATTCGGATAGCGCCAGTCACCGGTAACACCATTGGCTTCAATAGCATCAAAAATTTGTTTGCCTCTTTCTGCATCGTCACCGTCTTTCAATTTAATCGCTAGTGACAGTTGACTGCCGCTTTCATCTAATGCAGAAGGCGTTAAGATCGCGACGTCGTCAGATAACTCTTTTTCTAAAAGGTGGCGCATATATCCAGAAAGCTTAATAGCTTTTTCTCGTAGAACATTAATTCCACCGGCTTTTTTGATCGTATCTAAGGACCCCCGAATTGCGGCCAATGAAATAACCGGCGGATTGGAAAGTTGCCATGCTTCCGCGGATTTCATTGGTTTAAATTTATTCTCCATTTTAAAGCGAGACATCTTGTCGTGACCCCACCAACCTGCAAAACGAGGCAAGTCTTCGTTAGTGTGATGCTTCTGGTGAACAAAGCAGCCAGCTACTGAACCCGGGCCTGAATTTAGATACTTGTAGGTGCACCAACAGGCAAAATCAACATTCCAGTCATGTAGCTGCATAGGGATGTTTCCGGCCGCATGCGCTAAGTCAAAACCAACATTACAACCTTTATCGTGGCCTAGTTTGGTAATATTTTTCATATCAAAAACTTGCCCTGTGTAATATTGAACGCCGGGCAACATAATAAGTGCAATACTTTCACCTTCGCGTTCAATTAAGTCCATCAGATCGTCTTTGCGAATATGCTCTTCACCTTCTCTTGGTTTGATAAGAAGCATCGATTCGTCGGGGTCGAAACCGTGAAACTTTATTTGTGATTCGACGGCATAATGGTCCGACGGGAAAGCGTGGTCTTCTATTAATATTTTGTGCCTAGTTGCTGTTGGTTTATAGAAACTAACCATCATAAAGTGCAGGTTGGCGGTGAGGGTGTTCATGGAAACAACTTCATTACTTTCTGCACCGACTAAATCGGCGAATCCTTCTGATAGAAACTCGTGGTAAGGCATCCACGGGAAGTCACCACTAAAATGGCCCTTAACACCAAGCTCTGCCCATTGCGATAGTTCTCGTCTAACGTACTCAGCCGCTAATTTTGGCTGCAAACCAAGCGAGTTTCCGCAAAGGTAAATTTCATCGCTGCCGTCGCTGTGTTTAGGTATAGAAAACTCGTTTCGAATATTTGCAATAGGGTCATCGCGGTCCATCTGTTGAGCGTAAGCTAAAGTATTTTCAAAAGTCATATGTCGGTTCTCGTTGTTGTGCTTGAGTTAATCCACTCAATCACTTATATCTTGATTAACGGAAAAATAGTAGGGTTACTTGGAACAGCATCGGTTTCAATTTTTGCAACCTGTAAGTTGCATAGATATAAGCCGTCTTTGATACTGCTTTCTATAAAGACCATTTCAGTTATAGTTTTGTTTGTTTGGGAGTGAGTATTTAGATCCTTTTCTCCCAAAGTTATATTCCAAAAATAGCGATGATTAGATAGTTGACCTTCGTCATACATTTTATCAACTGAAGGGAAGTCAACCATCAAGTGTTTCACCTGCCTTTCTACCAAGTACTTCATTCCATCATTGGTTATAAATGGCGGATAATGTTCATCGTCGTAAACGGTAGATTTCTTATTCTGCTTATTTGGTAAGGTTCTTATTATCAATCCGATTAGCTCTTCATTCGAATAAGTACTTAACGAGTTTTCTAACATTGCTTTATCAATGATTAGATTATCTGGTTCAATCGATGGTTTATAACTATCACTACTGGAACGGCCAGCAATTGGTGTAACACTGATTAGCACCGCTGCAAAAAAATTGTTATCAATTGCTTGATAAACCGGAGTAAGCTGATTGACTATGTGTGAAACAGATTCTGTATGAGTACCATTGCAGTGAGGGATAATGGTTAACTGATTAACGTTACAACTTCCGCCGCGTTTAGTATCGCCAATAAAGTCACCAGCAACGAGTGTTTCGCTAGTACATGCGCTCGCTCCAAAGTGGTTTGGCTGCAGGCCATTGGGTAGCAGTGTTATTGCAATGCTTTCACCTTGCTGGGTATCAGCTACATAGTCTTGTTGATTGATAGATAATGAAAATTTCATAGTTATTTCAGGAATCTACTTTTATCAAGTCCTAACCACTCCAGCGCTGTTCCATGAAGAAGTTGCTCTCGAACTTGTTTGTCGTGGATACTTTCATTAATGAGTTTGCCTGGTTCAAGTTCACCTAATGGAAAAGGGTAGTCGGTACCTAACGCCAAGCGGTCTGCTCCCATTAGTTGAATCAGATAATCCAACATAGGGGCATCGTGTACAAGTGTATCTAGGTAGAATTTATCGAGGTACTCGCGCGGATTTATCGGATTGTCTACGGCAACTAAGTCCGGTCTACAATCAAAGCCATGCTCTATCCGCCCTATAGTTGAAGGGAAGGAGCCACCGCCATGGGCAAACGCAACTTTTAATTGAGGTAGTCTCTCAAATACACCACCAAAGATCATCGAGCATATTGCTAATGAGGTTTCCGCTGGCATACCAACCAACCACGGAAGCCAGTAGTCCTTCATTTGTTCTTTACCCATCATATCCCATGGGTGAACAAATATTGAAGCGTTCAGATCTTGGGCAGCTTCAAACACCGCGAATAATTCGGGGGCATTTAGGTTCCACTCATTGACATGAGAGCCGATCTGCACGCCAGATAGCCCTAAATCATTGACGCATCTTTCAAGCTCCTTAATCGCTAAGTCAGGTGATTGCAAAGGGATGGTTCCTAAACCCGCAAATCGGCTAGGGTGGTCATCACAAATGCCGGCAATATGGTCATTGAGTAGTTTAGAAATATCCAGAGCATCCGCAGCTTTTGCCCAGTAACTAAACATGACCGGCACGGTGGAAAGCACCTGAGCGTCAACCTTATGTTGGTCGCACTCTTTCATGCGAACATCGGCGTCCCAGCAATTTGAGTCTATCTCTCTGAAAAAATGCTCTTCCTTCATCATTCTTGCGCAGCCGCATTTATGATGATCTAAATGGATCCAACCGCCATAGCCATATTTTTCTTTTAGATTGGGCCAGTTTTTTGGCAAAATGTGGGTATGAATATCAATTGTTAACATGCGATTACCTTCAGTAATTTATTTTACTCAAACTCATATTTGTTATGTGGCATTACATCACCACATTGATCGCAGGTGCGATGTTGTTCACTGTTAAGAAAACGGTTAAATACCGCTCCGAAATCGTTCTCTATATCGCGCAAAGGAAAGTGTTCTTCATAGAGCTTATGATTACATTGTTCACAGAACCACATCAATGCGTCTATTTCTTCGGGTCTTCTAACTTGTTCAATGACCAAACCTATCGAGTTTTCAAACCGAACCGGAGAGTGGGGGATTTTGGGTGGTAGCAAAAAGATGTCGCCGGCGCCTAAACGATATTCGACGACTTTGTCTTGTTGCTGAGTTCGAAGAAGCAGCTCACCTTCTAGCTGGTAGAAAAATTCTGGTCCTTCGTTGTAGTGAAAGTCCTTACGGCCATTCGGTCCACCAACAACCATAATGATCATATCACCATCACGATAAACTTCTTTGTTACAGACCGGTGGCTTTAGTTTGTCTCGGTTATCATCGATCCATTTTTGAAAATTTAGCACTTGCATGGGGGCAGTCATTCGTCATTCCTCATTGTTTAAGCTAATCATACTGCTGCTACTTGACCGCAGCTATAGTTTGTCCAGAGTCGTTGTTCTGCGCTATTTTATTGTTGCCATGCACTTAAGCTCAATAGCGATTGGAGTTGGCAAGCAGTTAATCTCTATAGTTGTTCTGCAAGGTTGATTATCTGCAAAATATTCTGCGTAGATTTTATTGTATATCTTAAAATCGTCAGCCATGTTGGTTAGAAAGACGGTAACGTCAACCAACTCCATCCAAGAAGAGCCCGATTCTTCAAGAATTGTTCTTATATTATCAAACACGCTACGGCATTGAGTTTCTATGCAGTACTCCTTAATAGAGCCATCCTCATCGAGAGTTACTCCTGGAATTTCCGTGGTTCCTGCTTGTCGCGGACCGACCCCAGATAAGAAAAGTAAATTACCGACTTTACGGGCATGTGGGTAGGCGCCGACTGGAGCTGGAGCTTTGTTAGTGCTGATTGTTGATGATTCGTTAGACATTTTTTACTCGTAATTGGTTGATGAAAATAAACTAATTCGAAGTTCTTGAGCAGTTTCATAATCATTGAAATTGCACCAAGAGATGGTTTTAACAGAGTTTGATAATTGGTTGTCGAGCTGGTTACGGTGAGTGTAAGTGCTTTTAACCAAAATAAAGATATAGCTAGTTTAAGATAAACTTACATCCGCAAAGGCTTGCGAATATATTGAGCGAGGTTTTTGAGGATTGATACAAGTACATGGCTTGCCATTGGTGATGTTTATGAGACCTATTCTAATCCGCTTTTTAACGATTTGCAAAGCAAGCTAACCTAAAAGGGATACAAATGCTTATTTACGTAACTAGTAACGTTATTTTTTACGAAATTGATTGTTTCCCGCTTTGCAGCCAATGAGAGAATTTTGTTAATTATTGGGAATATTTGACAAAATGGCTCGTTAATCAGAAACGAATTATATTTTTGGCTTGAGATCGCGTAATATCTGATGGTTATAGACGAAGTGCCTACATTAAATGAAGTGCCCTCTTTAAATACTGATAGTACAACCGTGAAGGAATACACCATGCAGGTGTCGGAAGAGTTTGAACAATGTCGGAGACAGGCTTATTCGCTGGCATACCGACTGTTGAGTAATCAAGACGATGCGTTGGAAGTCGTTCAATCTTCAATTGAAAAAGGCTTAAATCACCCGAACGCTCCGGCGCTTGATCATCAAGAATTTAAACCGTGGCTTTTTACGGTTGTTAGAAACAAGTCGATTGATATATTGCGTCGCAAAAAGCGCTTACCTCATGTTGAGCATGAAGAGTACCATTCTCACGCCCCTCAATTAAACGAACCAGATAGGTCTTTACAACAAATGCAGTTGAAAGAGACTATCGAGAACGCACTTGAGCTACTTAATACCCAACAACGAGAAATAATCTTATTGCGAGATTATCATAATTTTAGTTACGCAGATATCGCCAAGATATTGGGAATTGCAAAGGGGTCTGTTATGTCTAGGCTCCACCGGTCACGGATGGTTTTACGAGATATACTAGTCAGTAAGGGGATATCGTTGGGAGGCCAACAATGATTGAAAATGAACCGCAAAAGTCCACCATTGACCAAAGAGAAAGCGCAAAGCAGCAGTCTTCTAACGAGACTGAAATTGATGTCTCTACAATTCAAAGTCATAGTATGCAGAATAGTAAATACGAAATGTTGTCGGGTTATTTGGATGGAGAATTAACTCAGCAAGAAGCGCAAAAGGTAATGCTGCTTTTGGATAGCGATGAAAGCTATCGTCAGCTGCATGATGAGATGGCTATTATGCGACAGGAAGTTCAGTCTTTGAGTTTACAAGATAACGAGCTCGAGCATTTGGATCGTCTTTTTCAAGAGCCAGTAGCAAAAAACTCTCGATTATTCGGTTTTGCGCTTTTGGCAATTAGCTCGGTCATTATTGTTGCTATGGTGATGTATTTTGTATTTATGAATGCAGCGATTAGTTTGCTTTTAAAATGTGCAATCGCAGGGCTTGGATTTGGCGCTCTGTTACTTCTTTTCAGTGTTCTGCGTCAACGGATTACAGTATCCCGCGGCGAAAAGTACAAACGAATTAACCTGTGACATAAAATTATATCAATAACGTTAGGGACTACGAGTAAATTTGACTATGAGCAGAGTTTATCTTTCAACAACTGAGTTTGTTTACGGAAAACAAATTATCCGGCATTTAGGTATCGTTCGAGGTACCAGCATTCGCAGTCGCCATATTGGCCATGACATTCTTGCTAAGTTACGTGGACTGGTCGGTGGTGAAATTCACGAATACACCAAACTAATGGCCGAAAGTAGGGAGCAGGTACTTGATCGATTAATGGACGATGCTAGAGCGCTTGGCGGAAATGGCGTTGTTGGCATACGTTTTTCTACGTCACAAATTGCTGTCGGCGCAGCGGAATTAATGGTTTACGGAACAGCGGTTGTTGTAGAAGATAGCTTAACCCCGCCGGATTAAACAATACTAATCGACTTCCATCAAAGCGTTCACCTCCTTCAGCAACGATTCAGATTTACCTGCCTATAATCACCTTAAGCATTCAGAAAAGGTGGAAAAAATTATGAAAAAGCTTATAGGTCTAAGTGTCGTATTTGTATTGGTTAGCGCCGCTAGCATTAGCGTTGAAGCTGGACAGCGTGATAAACGTGAACAAACAAAAATTACTTATGGCAAAGATCACAAGTCCCATAAAAAAGCTCATAAAAGAGAGCATCGTAAACAAGAGCACAGAAAGCAAGAGCGACGTGAACATCGCAGAGAGCAAAGGCGGAATGAGCGACGAAATGAACAGGCAAATCTAAAACATCGTCATGATCACTCTGGTCACTATGGTCAGTCTAGAAGGCACAAACATAGAGCTGGAAAACATAACCATCGATTTAATAGTCGTGCCGAGCGCAATTCACACTTTGCACATTATCATAGTCACAGACGACATAATCACTATAGAACTGGGAGACATTACAGACCAAGTCACCAAGATTATTATGGACGTTACTATGGTTATTATGACCGCTATGGTAACTACCAAAGTTACGATTATGGTTATTATGACTATGCGGGTTATTACCACCCTCACTATCATGACCGGTACTGCGGCCATATTCGAACCCCTCGGTTAGGTAGTGTGGTTGCAGGTTTATTAATCGCAAGTATTATTGACTAGCTAAGAGTAACGTGAAGGCCAGATAAGAGCTCAGCTAACCAATAAAAAAGGGTGCTGAGCTTTTTTCGTTTTGGAGTATAAAAAAGGTTGAACCTAAATTTTATTTAGGCTCCTTGTTGATTTTTTCAAGCACCTCTTTGACTTGCATTAAGGTAAAGGGTTTTTCAATGGTTTGATTAGCACCGAAATCCATTGCCATTGAAAGGCAGTTCATTCCAAAGGTACCAACCATCCCAGAAATAGCAATAACATTTGAATCGGGCGTCGTTTTCCGTGCATGCCTAATCACTTCGAAACCATCCATTTCCGGCATATAAATATCCGTAATGATACACTCGAAAACACGACTATTTATTTTTGTGATAGCTTGCTGTCCATTCGAAACAGCGGTCACGTCGTGTCCCAAATTTTCAAGACCTTGGGTTAACCAGTGGCGAAGTATTTGGTCGTCTTCTGCGATCAGCAAATTCATTCGGATGCTTTGGTCAATGCTGCTTGGCAACTATTGCAGAGTCCATGGGTGATTTTTAGTTCGGGGTTTCCCGCCATTAAATCCAACGATCTAATCGCCACATCAATATCTACCCATTGGTCGTCTTTTAACTTAGCTTGGTTACACCAACTACAGACGCAATCGCTATCTTCACAATTTGTCGATCGCAAGAGGCTATAGCCCGGAAGGTTTTGAGGAATGACTCTGAGTATTCTATTTGCGAATAAAATTTGATTGTCCGGAAATAGTTGCAACCGCATTTCTAAGTATCTGCGTGCATCAGGAGAGTCGCAACGGTACGGGATTGAAATAGGGTGCTTTGTTCTTCTCACTTTATCTATTAGCTTCTCGGTTAGCAGTTTAATTTCGTTGCCACTAATAAACTCACCTAAGTGCCTATCTATAACATCGCTTTCCGCAGAATCCCAACCATTAGCTTTAGCAAAAGCCATAAAGTTTGTATCGATCGACCGAATAATATTATTCTTGTCGATGGAATAGCTGATTTGTGTTTTGTCAGATGCTAACGTCATATCAATCCTAAAGGCTGAGATGAAGCAATGCTTTAACCAAAAAAGGTCTTAGCTTACGAGAAAGTTTAACTAAACTCCCTGTACATAAATATACGCCTATTCCACCACAATATCCATGTAAATAGTATGGATTTGTACATTTGCTGTTGGAACTAGCTCTTAGAACTAGCTATTTAGAATAGCCAAGTTAAATAATAGCTCAACTGCACATTAGCTAAATAATAGGTGATTGAATTCTAACGTAGAGTTGTTTTAAAAAGTCCATACGCTGATTTTCGAGAGCGAAGTCGCCACCACCTTTTTGAAGACTATCAACAAGCAGTGACATTTGTTTTAATAATCCACCAAGTTGCCATGCTGCTTCTCCAAACATTAAACCAAGAATTTCAACTTCGACGTAGTCTTTTTCTTCGATTCCGTTAGTTGATAGCTCTTTTAGCCAGTTAGTCAATGAGTCATCGCTAACACCAGAAGAAATGAGTACTGACTGAATTCGATTAATCATTTCTGTGGTTCTAGAAAGTTGTGGACTTTCGAATTTTGCATTTAGCTCGGTATTAAATTCAGTCGTAACACTCAACCAGTTATTAACATACGGTCCGCGTTCAACCATGTGGCTGACCATCTTTTTTAACTGCGTTCCGCTATGGATCACCTTAAGCGGTTGGAAGTGACGCTTAAATATTCTCAGAATTGCTTGGGTATTGCTATGCATATGCACGCCAGAATTGATTTGCATAATTGGACTTAATGCTGTCAATGAATAACCCATTTTAAATACATACTTAAAGAACAATGCAATGGTGGTATCAACTAACGCGACAATTTGTCCTTCCTGACACAGCTTAGATTCTAGTCTTCCCCTAGGGTAGCCTAAACCATCTGTTCGTTCGTGATGCTCTAGTAGTGCTCTCGCTGCTAATTTTGGCATATTTGGGACTAGCGTTAGAAAATGAAATCCAACCGCTACGTGTCCTTGCAGTAAATTCCACTGATCTGCCGACATACTGCCTTTCATTCCAACAATTTCCGGGTCAATATGAAGTAAACCTAGATCCTGGCAGAGACAGGCAATAAAGACACAGTGAGTAGACATTTCATTTAATTTTAGTTCTTCACAAATTAGCAAACCGATAAAAGCTGCCATGGTTGATTTTTGGAAAGTTTCGGGATATTTTTTCGCTAGCACGGTGAGCTTTTGAGTAACTAGCGGGTATCGCTCGATGGTATCGCACTCTTGCTCAAAGGTCCGAGTGTTCAGATTGCTTTCGAATACGCTTTTTATTTCCGGATGATTCGGAATTTCCAAGAAAAGCATTTTGAGTGTTTTGGGCGTAACCGACTGTTCAAGCTCTACACTCACCTCGAGCGGTTTAGCTATTTTATGCTGGCTAATTCGTTGTGCGGTACTACTGTCAACTTCGCAGCCGGCTTTTATCAATAATGCCCCTTGGCTATTATAGATATCTTCTCTTACCAATACTTTATTGGTTTGGTTAACGTCCGCTAAATGGTTAGCGTAGTGATTTTTTTTTGGTTTTTGATCCATATGAATATTTTATTTAGGCTCTAGTTTATGTCTTAAGCTAAGTTCAGTTCAGTTCAGTTCAGTTCAGT
>CAJQOL010000002.1 GCA_905479925.1 uncultured Kangiellaceae bacterium
GAACTGGCCTTTTTCAACTTGTTCGACAAGTGACAGTTTAAAAGCCAATGAATAATCTTTCTGAGAGCGTCTTTTCTCTGTGATCGTAGGGTAATCCATAATAAGTCTCCAAAGTGTCAACTTATTTCAGGACGGGACAAAAAGCAAAAAAAAGGCCCCCCCCTCGGGCTGGCCTTTATACAAAATAAGTTGTTCTACGAACTTACATCTTGTAAGTAAGCATAAACCATAACTTATCTCTTGAAACATAACTTGCACTATCACTATCAAAACTAGCGTACTTGAACAACCCGGATAAGTTCTTGCTGATTTTTTTAGAAATAACAAAATCTATTTCTGTTCCTAAGCTATTGCTACCTTCATCGCTAGAGAAATCATGATAAATCACCTTAAAATTGTATCCATTCATTTTATGAGAGAAATTCAAATAAGTATCTTCAATACCTGAAGCCGGTGTAGCCAAAAAGACATCAGCCCAACCTTGAAACTTATGCAGTGTCGCCAACGAAGTCGTAAACCCTTGGCCGCCACTACTGTCTCCGCCTAAAACTTCCATACCTGCACCAAAGGAAGAATTCCCAGTTTTGTAACTGCCATCGACCAAATAGTAGTTAGCATCATAACTATTAGGATTATCACCTGCATCCGATTGACTCGCAAATTCAAGCTTGTAGTTAAACGCGTCTACCTTACCTGCGTAACTAACTCCAAAAGTATTATTTGAAAGTCCTAAAGCATCTTCGTTATCAATCATAAAGTAATAAGCCGACAACTTACCGGTTGAAAGCTTATAATCCGCATTAAACAAATGGGTATTATGGGTGTGGTCGCCCGCGGCTACGGTTTCGCCAAATATACGGTTGACGTTAAATACATAAGCATAATTGAATGACAAATCCTGAGAGAACTTTGTTTTTAGTGTGAAACTATCATAGGTTTGCTCATTTTGACGCCAGCCAACGCCACCGACAAAACGCTGATTTCCGACCAGTATCCGTTGGCGACCTAGTGCTGCTTTAGTATCGCCACTTGTATATCGAACAAATCCTTGATTGAGCTCCGTTCCAACTGGATCTGCAACTACTGGGTATTGACCACGGTCCGGTGATGTTCCAGCACCTGAGTTATATTCATCGCCTTGCAATTCTGTTACATCGTCGAATTCTAATACTGTATCAAATGCATCACTCCATTTAGTCTTTATTGTTGCTCGGGTTCTCAATGTTGATGCGACTGCGTTTTTTGAAAGATTGTCCTGGTCAACGTTTTCAAGTCTATATCGAAAGCTCAAATCAAGATCGTTTTCAATTTTATCACCGGCACTTTGAGCCGTAAACGAACTGATAGACATTGCCGCGAGCACACTAGATACCAGCATATTTTTTTTGAATTTTTTATTCATTTTGAATCCCCTTGTAAGGATGCATTTAATTAATCATTAGTAAAGGCTGCAAGGTCCTTTTTTAAACAACATTGGCCTTCTTTTTACACCACTTTTTAGTGCCTAGACAATGTAACATTTAACGCATTTTTATGATTGATCCAAGTCAATGAATTCAACACCTTAGCCATAATATACAGTATCAAATATAGGACAATAATTCTAAAACCGCAAGGAGTCCAAGGTTAAACAAAATTGTTCAATTTAGTTACAATTTAGTGACTTATATCACCGACAGAAATTGTTTATTAGTGGCTTGTCAGGTAGAATGGTTTTGTCCGAACTGCCATGGTTTTTACTTTATAAGTGTTTAAGCCGAGAAGGTTCACTTTTTATCACTCCGAAGTATTACAAGGCTAAGTCTATTTGATAAGCCGGTAATGCCGCGAATAGCCTTGACGTCTTGCTTTTTTTAAATATAGCGGTCAATTAGAGCTTTATTCGCCAGGGTCAATGGAGAAATCGATTGGCCTCCCGTATTTGGAAAGGAGCTCAAATTTCATGAATACTGCCAGTCAGAAGTTGGTCGATCGTTATGGTCGTTCCTTTCCCTATCTTCGCTTATCATTAACCGATGTTTGTAATTTCTCTTGCGACTATTGTTTGCCTGATGGTTATCAATGTGAAGAGAAGAAATCCTTTATTGACTTAAACGAAGTCAAAAATATTGCCATTGCCTTTTCGCAATTGGGTACAAAAAAGATTAGATTGACGGGAGGAGAGCCAACCATTCGTAAGGATTTCTTGGATTGTCTACGAATAGTTAGCCAGACACCTGGAATTGAGCAAGTCGCAGTTACCACCAACGGCTACAAGTTAGAAGAAAATATTGATCAGTGGGTAGATTCTGGCCTCACTCACCTAAACGTTAGTGTTGACACTTTGGATAGTCGGCTTTTTCACAGTCTAACGGGACACAATCGACTACAAGAGATATTGAGTGGTATTGATCACGCTCATAATTTAAATTTAAAATCGGTTAAATTAAACGCAGTCCTTTTGAAGGATGT
Source organism: uncultured Kangiellaceae bacterium (assembly GCA_905479925.1). Taxonomy (GTDB): domain Bacteria; phylum Pseudomonadota; class Gammaproteobacteria; order Enterobacterales; family Kangiellaceae. The sequence continues at coordinate 2,452 of CAJQOL010000002.1, forward strand.
TAACAGCCATCAATTTGATCAATATACCCACCTTTTAAAAAATAGGAAATTAAGTATTCGATTTATCGAACTGATGCAAACCGGAGACAATTTAGAATACTTCAATCGTTATCATATCGGCAGCCAAGTATTAAAGAACTATCTTTTTTCTAACGGTTGGTCAGAGAAAATCAGAAGTGCATCTAGCGGTCCAGCAGTAGAATATTATCACCCCGATTATGAAGGAACATTTGGTGTAATAGCACCCTATTCCAAAGATTTTTGTGATTCCTGTAATCGTTTGCGAATGTCATCAACTGGGGATTTTCATTTGTGCTTGTTTGGTGAACAAGGCTATTCCGTTCGTCATCTACTGCAATCCCAAGAACAACGAGAAGAGTTAAAGGAAACACTCTGTAATCTACTTGGTAACAAACGGAAAACGCACTTCCTTCATGATAGTGATACTGGGGTTACACCTAACCTTTCAGCAATAGGAGGTTAACGTTTCGATTGGATTGGATTGGGTTGGTCTGGATTGAATTGAATTGAATTGAATTGAATTGACCAATTAAAAACTATTTAAGTTTGTATAACAGTTATCCTGTACAGAAATCAAACCTGTTGTTTTTGAATACGACGCTTTAAGTCAAACAATACATTGTGGACACTCATGAATGAATAACAATCAAGAAAACTATACTCAACACTACATGATAGAGTTTAAAGAAGCGCAAAGATTAATCGAAGAGCATGCTTCTGAAATTGGCAATGAAACGGTAGATTGGCAAAAAAGTCTTAACCGGGTTTTGGCCGAGCCGATCGTAGCGCCTATGTCCATCCCTAATTTTGATAATACAGCGATGGATGGCTACGCCGTCAATTCGGTGGATTTGAAAGACGCTAGTCCAAGTAATCCGATTACTCTTGAAATAGCAGGATTAACGGCTGCCGGAGACCCGGCCAACTCAAAAGACGAATCAAGAGTAATGACAGCTTGGAAGATTATGACTGGTGCACCAGTTCCTCTAGGTTATGATTCTATTATTCCCGTTGAAAATACAAAACAATTGGACAGTAAGAATTCCGTTGATTGTTTTTCTAGTCCTATGCCTGGAGCTCATATTAGAAAATCTGGTGAAGACTTTGTCAAAGGCGAAGTTGTAATGGAAAAAAGTCAACGGGTTGGCGCCAATCAAATAATGGCGATCGCGGCCTTAGGCATTACCAACTGTGAGCTAAAAGAGAAACCGAAAATCGCTGTTTTTTCTACCGGAAAAGAGCTGGTCGATGACCCCAACAAAGAGCTGTTGCCGGGGCAGATAAGAAACTCTAATATGCCTTTTATCCTGAGCTATCTCAGCGCTTTACCAGTTGAAGCATTTAATGCTGGAACAAATTATGATGACGTTAACGAGTACGAGAAAGCGCTTAAAAAACAACTGGATAGCGGAACAAAAATCATTATAAGCACCGGAGCTGTATCGATGGGGGATTTTGATTTTATCCCGAAAACCATAATAAAGTTGGGTGGTAAAATCATTTTTCATAAGTGCAAAATCAAGCCAGGAAAGCCTATATTATTCGCTAAGTTCGATAATGGTAGCTTTTATTTTGGGCTACCAGGCAATCCAATTTCAGCAACCATTGGATTACACTTTTTTGTAGTCAGTTTACTTGAGAAACTTTTAGGGTATCAACTGAATAAACCCTTGCCGGCGGAATTAGACGGCCACTTGTCGACCAAAGTAGGGTTCAGAAACATCCTAAAAGCGGTGGCCTCTATCGATACTAACGGCAAGATGATTGTAAAAGCTCTGCAAGGACAAGAGTCCTTTAGAATTAATCCAATGATTGTTGCAAATGGCTGGATTGTCATTGATGAATCAACCGCTAACGTCGATAACAGGACGCTGGTAAATTTCTTCCCTAACGATGTTTTTACTAATTAACTGTTGTGAACTTTGCGCCTTAATTTTTTAGATGAGCGAAAACATGTATATTCGATTGAACAAAAATAGTATTCGCTACCGAGTTTCTATTGAAGAAGCGAATCGACTTCTAGCCGGCGAAGAGCTGACGGAATCCGTTCAACTGTCCACACTACACTCTTTGTCCTACGCCATTACCACAGTAGATCGAGTCAGCGAGTTTGTTTATGATCAAGATAATAATAGATTCTGTCTATTTATAGAGGCCGATGAACTTAATCGCGAAATTGAAGATAGACCTTCCAAACAAGGAATAGAGTTGTCAAAGAAAATTCTCAATAACCTATTAATAATTGCGTTAGAGGTCGATCTAAAACGGAATAGAAAGGTTAGGCGTAATCAGTCGTAAAATTTAAATTTCTAAAACAATCCTCGGTTAACCCTAAATCGATTGATGAACTATGTATAACCTGGTGAAACAGTCCAACACGTTTGTTGTTACTTTCCATAAATCGATTAAGTTTATCTAAGTGTGCCACGTTAATTAACATCGATAGATAATGTTCGCGAGACGTCGATTTTAAATAATAAGCGCTGGTTGGCCATTTTTCAGCACGACTATTTTGGTTAGGTTGGTTGCTAGCTTGTTTTTGCTCTAGGCCTCTTGTCCAATCTTGTGCCGGCGCGTTACCAAGCGACTGCTGTTTATTAATACGTTCAATCATTTGTTGTACGATATTACTTGGTAAATTGGGAACATCGATTGGATGTACAAATAAGTAACGGGTTTTACATACCGCTAACGCGTTTAAGACACCTTGAAGAGGTCCTTGAGGGGTATCGGTATTGTCCGGTAATACCGGATAACCGAAATCTTGATAAACGGGCAAATGACGATTAGCGGAAATTAATAACGTTTTTACCTGGGGCTTTAACCAACTTAGTTGCCTTTCAATTAGCGAAACGCCCTCAAACTCCAACAGTCCCTTGTCGGAACCGCCGACTCTACGCCCTTCTCCTCCCGCCAAAATCAATCCTGTTATTTCATTCTTATTTAACATGACTCATCTCAAAATTTGTACTTTTTACGTTTCATTTAGTGGTTCATATTAACCGATTTTTTTACCCTTTGTCTTTTAGAAATTCTCTTGTAATGGCGGTAAAAGTACCAAAATCTTCATTTGAGCGATGTGGCCTTGACTTGGATCAAGCCTATTGCCATTGAGATTCATTATCATCAACTCAACGTGTCAATTTGACATTCAATAATTGACGGTAACCCATTTTGACGGATTTCTAAATGAAGGCCCTCGACGCAAGTTCGACCCAATCAAATGAACTTAAAAACAGTCTTAGTTTTCTTAGCCCCTACTTTCTAGGAGCCTATGGGGAAAACAATGATGCTTTAGAAAAGCTACTCGTTGAATTTATTCGTGACCATATTTATTGGCGGCGTAATTTCCATCCAGAAGATAGCCCGCCCATAACCCCACAGATGATGAACGCAGCGGATTATCAAAACGGATTGGCCAAGATCAGAACCGAATTACATCAACTAACCGCTAAGTTAAAACGCTCCGTTCCTTTTTATAACCCACGATACATTGGGCACATGTCTTCTGATTTAATGATGCCGGCATTGTTAGCCCAGTTGATTACCAACTTTTATAACCCAAATAACATTACCGCTGAATCCGGCCCTATCACTCTAAAGATGGAATTAGAGGTAGGCTTACAATTTGCGAAAATGTTTGGCTATAACGTCGATGATAAGAAAGATTGCTGCGCATGGGGGCATTTAACGAGTGGCGGAACCACAGCCAATTATGAAAGCCTGTGGAACTTTAGAGCTGCGAAATATTACCCTATTGCGTTAGTAGATGCTGCTAACCATCTTAAATTAGACCTTGACCTCGAACTTGAGTCAGATGATTTTAAGAACCCAAAAGACTATACCCATTGGGCGTTAATCAATTTTTCTATCGAAAAGGTACTCAGTTTTCGGCAAGCGATCCTACAGTTAATCAGGCATAAATACGACCAGGCGACCTGCTCACAATACCTTCAATGTGTAGAAGATAACCGCATAGAGACATTAGGGCATGCGCAATTTTTTGCTGAACATTGGCAGCTAAAGCAAGCGGTGGTTATTGTTCCCGCTACCGCACACTACTCCTGGGAAAAAGCGATGAGAGTACTCGGTTTCGGCAGTGCTTCGTTAATAAAAGTCCCGCTAAACGACGCCATGAAAATGGATGAGTCGGAACTTGAACGTATTATCACTAATTTGCATTCTCAAAATATTCCGGTCCTTGCAATCGTAGGGGTGCTCGGAACGACCGAATACGGCACTATAGATCCCATCGACAAAATCATCAGCTTACAAAACAAGTTCTCTGAACATGGACTAAATTATTATGTTCATGTAGACGCCGCATGGGGCGGATATTTGACCAGCATGTTCCGTCAGAGCGATGGAGAAATGGTTCCGTTGGATACTTTAAAAGCTGAGCTAGATTATTTTCCTTCACAAAAAGTTTATGACGCCTTTAGCGCCTTAAAGAATACCGACAGCATTACCATCGATCCACACAAGCAAGGTTATCTGCCCTTTGGTACCGGTGGTTTTATAGCGAGAAACAGAGATATTGTCAGGTTACTAAGCACCCAAGCTGATTACGTATTTTCAGAAACTGAAGAGCCAGATTTTATGCAAATAGGCCAATATATTCTTGAAGGCTCAAAACCTGGAGCTAATGCCGCTGCTGCTTACGTGGCCCATGCAGTATTACCTTTAGACAGTCAGAATTTTGGTCGTGTTATTAGACAAACTGTTCGTTCCGCGGAATACTTTTTTGACAAACTAAAACAACTTAAGAAGGAACTTGCTGGTAAAGTCTGCTTAACCATACCTTTCGAACCAGATAGTAACTTGGTGACAATAGCCTTAAACCCTCACGGTAATCAGTCGTTAGATGTAATGAACCGCTTTTCTAGCGATATCTATCAATGTCTAACCCATGATGCCAACGCCCCGGTTCAGTCAAAAGATTTTCTGGGCTCAAAAACAAACCTAGCAATTAGTAACTTAACCAAACAAGAACAAACCAGCTTATTTAAGAAGTTACACTTATTTGACAAACAGAGTAGTACAAAACAGGGGGACAAAATTATGATTCTTCGGCACACCCTGATGAACCCGTGGTTGAGTTCAGAAAATGAGGGTAAAAACTACCTCGATAAATACTGCGAATACCTTAAGCAGGTAGCACTGGATAAAGTAGACTGTTATTTAAAATAGGCCGATATTTTAAGGAGACTGATATTTAACGAGACTGATGGAAACAAAAGCCTCGAGAAATGGATCTAATGATGGCAAGCGGTACCAGCTAAGGCACTAAGTGCTTCAATATCTTTAATGTTAATATAACGATCTTTAATTTCAATAAGTTCTTTCTTTTGTAATCGAGTTATCAGACGACTAACGGTTTCTACCGCTAAACCTAAATAGTTTCCAATATCACTGCGGGTCATGGACAGCAGAAACTCTTTGTTAGAAAGCCCTCTGCGTCGATAACGCGCGGAAAGATTCATTACGAATGCGGCAAAACGTTCATCAGCGTTCTTTTTACTTAACAACATGAGTAATTCTTGTTCGTCTCGAATTTCGCCGCTCATCACTCTAAATAATTGACTTTGCAAGGCTGGCAGTTCCCTAGAAAGTGCCTCTAAACGATCAAACGGTATGGTGCAAACTAAAGATGTCTCAAGTGCTTTTGCGAAGCTAGGATAGGCCGCAGTACTAACCGCATTAAGACCAACCATTTCCCCTGGTAAATGAAAACCGGTCAATTGTTCAATACCATCACTGCTAATGGTGTAAGACTTTAGACTACCTGAGCGGATTGCATGAATGGCCTCAAACGGGTCCCCTGCTTTAAACAGAAAGTCGCCTTTTTTGAGAACCCGCTTGCGTTGAACGATATTGTCCAGATGTTCAATCTCAGAATCAGCCAACATAACAGGCAAGCACAGCCTTTTAATACTGCAGGTTTGACACTTTATTTGACTAGAAACATTTAAGTTAGCTGGCACGGCTGTTCAACAAATAGCTATCAGGTGTTTCTGATTGTAGCAGCTTTAAAATGTTTAAAAAATAGTTACCGACCGTTTAAATAACTTTTGAAAAGCTATTAATCATGTGAAGCTCGTTCACATAGGCGTCAAACAGCATGCAAATATTGCGAATTAACAACCTTCCTCTACCAGTTACTTGGATATCACGCGATGTAATTTTAACCAGACCATCGGCAACAAAGGGTGCTAACATTTCGAGTTCATCTGCAAAATAATTATTAAAATCAATATGGTAGTCACTTTCAATGGAGTCGATGGAGAGTTCAAAATGACATATTAGATCAAAAATAACGCGTTTTCTTACCAAGTCATCGTTACTCACCGTTACGCCTCGCCATATAGGTAGCTGATGGCTTTCTAGAGCTTCATAATAACTTTCTATATCCCTAACATTTTGATGATACTGACTATTTACCGAGCCTATTGACGAAACACCAACACCAATGAGTTCATACTCTTCATGGGTTGTGTATCCCTGAAAATTACGATGTAAACAGCCGTTTTGCTGAGCAATGGCTAACTCATCATCGGGTTTGGCAAAATGGTCCATTCCAATGTAAAGGTAACCGTTATCTTGCAGATTCTCGATAATGTATTGAAAAATAGCCATTTTTTCTACCGCCGATGGCAATTTATTGTCTTCAATTCTTCGCTGCGGTTTAAATCGGTCGGGTAAGTGAGCGTAATTAAACACCGATATTCTATCGGGCGATATTTGCATAACTTGTTCAAGCGTTCTCTCAAAGCTCTGTTTTGTTTGCAGCGGTAGCCCATAAATTAGATCTAAATTGATTGACTTAAAGCCATACTTTCTGGCCTCTTCAATCATATCTCGAGTCATTTCAAATGACTGAATACGGTTTACTGCTTTTTGCACCGCCAAATCAAAATCCTGGACCCCCATACTCATACGGTTAAATCCTAAAGCGGCCAAGTGTTCTATATCTTCGATAGCGAGGGCTCGGGGGTCAATTTCTATTGAAATCTCGGTGGTTTCATCCGCTGGCACTACAAAACATTCGCGAATATGCGACATGATTCTAGATATCTGTTCAACCGACAAATAGGTCGGTGTACCGCCTCCCCAATGAATTTGTCGAAGCGTATTGTCACCGATATGTTCTGCCACCAGGCTTATTTCCTGCAGCAAGTAGCTAACGTACTTTTCTGCGCGGGATTTGTCTTTGGTTATAATCTTATTGCAAGCGCAGTAGTAACAAATGTTCTGACAAAACGGGACATGGATATATAGTGAAAGTGACTTATTATCTGGAAGAGCCTTTAAGCAAGTAATGTAATCGCTTTCCGTATAATCATCGTTAAACTCTAATGCAGTAGGATAAGACGTATAACGAGGACCGGAAATATTATATTTCGCCAGTAGTTGTTCATCCCATTCGAGTTTATCAGCTAACATTATTTCACTCATTTTCATAAAGTTATTTAATGTTAGCTAAGATACCAGAGCAAAAGCCAAATAAACTGATCTAGGTCATAGGATATTCATAAATGACCATTTAGCTTTTTACTATCGTCAAGGAAGGCGTTAAATCTAGTGAAAATTACGCTTATCGATTGCTCGTCTTACTGCAACCGCCATACTATCTCGTCGATAAGGTTTGGTCAGAAGGTGCTTTCTAAATCGTTTAAAACCTTCGTCTTCAGCAAGTTTTCGGCTAAAGCCAGAAGATAACAGAATGGCCATTTTCGGATATAACCGATGAGCTCTTAACGCTAACTCTGTACCTAACATGCTACCGGGCATGGTTACATCGGTAAAAAGAAGATCAAATGATTGGGTATTTAGCACCTCCAATGCACTGTCTCCGTCACTGGCTGTTTTAACCGAATAACCCAGCGCTTTTAAATGTGTGCTAGTGGTTTCGAGTATTTCCGGCTCGTCATCAACCAATAGTACCGACTCGCTACCACCGACAACCTGCAAGTCAGGTTTGCTTTTTTGTTCATGATTATCTTGTTCAGTAAGCGGTAATAAAATTGTAAACGTGGTTCCTTCCCCAAGCTCGCTATTTACCGAAATTTCACCTTTGCATCCAGCAACAAAACCATAAACCATTGCGAGGCCTAATCCAGATCCTTTGCCGTCTTTAGTGGTGAAAAATGGTTCAAAAATTCGACCACATAATTCATTACTCATTCCTACACCATTATCAGAGAACTCTATCTTTAACCAATGGCCATTGCTAATTGATCGCTCTGCTAACTCATCCTCACTCAATTCATCGAGTTTAATGGTTATTTCTCCCCCTGCAGACATCGCATCTCTAGCATTTAAACCCAAATTGAGTATCGCATTTTCAAACTCCGCAGCGTCAACCATTGCATAACCCGGTCTATCTAACGATTCAAATGACACATTAAAAGAAGCGCCGAGCGTTCGATTAAGTATTTCGGTCATTTCCGCCAATAATAGGTTAATATCCTGTGCGGACTTAGAGCCACTCTCATTAATTTGAAGTCGAGAAAGCTGCAGCATTCGGTTAGTAATTTCGGTCCCTCGACTAACCGCTTTTATGGCCGACTGCACTCTAGAATAATTTGCATCACTTTTGTCCGTAGTCATTTCTAATAAATCGAGGTTTCCAACAATGACATTTAACAAGTTATTAAAGTCGTGCGCCAAACCCCCAGATAATTGGCTAAGGGACTCCATCTTTTGACTCTGCACCAACTGCGACTGGATCCTTTTCTTTTCACTAATATCCCTCACCGTCCCGGTAAACATCCTCTCCTCGCCGTCAAACCATTCTGTGATCGATAAATCGATGGGAAAGTGAGTACCATCAGACCTTATGCCAGTTAGCTCCCGGCCAATACCAATTATTTTCGCTGCTCCTCCTGACAAATAATTAAGCATAAAAGTGTCATGTTGTTCAGCAATATCGGAAGGCATTAAAATACGAACATTCTCGCCAATAACATCCTCAGAGTTACGTTTAAATAACCCTTCAGCAGCCCGATTAAACGATTGTATGATTCCAGAGGAATTAATCAGAATAATCCCGTCAATCGCGCTTTCCAAAATATTCACTAGTCGAGATTGCTCTTTTGCCAGCCGTCGTTTTACTTTAGTGCGTTCGGTTATGTCTTGAAAAATCCCGGTTAATTTGCTTGGCTTACCATTACGAATTGTCACTTCACAGGTCGTATAAACATCAATCAGGCGGCCTTTGGTGGTGTAAGTTTGTAAATCAAGGTGATAGCCAATACCTTGTTCAATCGCGACTTCCAGTGCCTCACTGATGATACGCTTAGATTCCGGTAGGAAATAACTAACACCGGCATCAACAGTAGGGTCGAACTCCTCCGGTGAGGTATCATGAATACGATAGGTTTCATTGGTCCAATAAAGCTCTCCACTTTCCAAGTCGAGCTCCCAGCCGCCAACCATGGCCGCCGCCTGTGAATACTCAAGAAGCTTTGTTGCCCGCCGCATCGACTGTTCAGTAATATTAAGTTGGGTCACATCGGTCGCTACCGCATGAATACTACCTTCATCACTCTCAACAATAGCCGACCATTGCAACACTCTGGTTTCACCATTTTTATGGCGGTATCGATTTTGGAAGAGATAGGTTTGGTTGCCACCGATCAAACTAGACAGTTCTTTTAAAGTAGACTCAACATCCTCTGGATGTACAAAATCAATAAAAGGTCGCCCCAACATCTCATCGGAACTATAACCGATAGTCTTCTCCCAAGTTGAGTTTATCTTTAGAATCTCTCCTTTTAGATTACAAATAAGGTGTAGATTTAGTGGCTGATTAAAAAATCGATCGAACTTAGTTTCCGCTCGAATGCTCTGACTGATATCAACAACCAGCGACGAAATACCCTCGACATTTCCATCTTCACCTATTAGTGGGGAGTTAAACCACTCGCAAAAAATACGCTGTCCCGATTTGGTGATATTTTCATTGGCACTGTAGCTACCACCTTGCTGATTAACTAGCTGGGAACGAACGGCATCAATTTCTAGGTGTTTGTCTTTAGATAGAATCAAATCGAATGCGGTCTGGCCCAGCGCTTCTTGCTCGGTGTAACCAAAGATTTTTTCGGCCACTTTATTCCAAGACAGGCAGCGCAATTCATTATCCCAACAGATGCATCCCAACGAACTATTTTCAATATGGTTATAAATCGCTAACTGGCGTTGAAGTTGATCGCTTTGACTGACCCGCAAAGGTGTTTCGGATGATTTATTGCTGTGCTTTTCTGTTGCTAAATTTAATTGCTGTTGTAACTGGCTCAACTCTGCTAGCTCAGGTTTAGATAGGTCATCCAATGGTAACTGTTCGACTAATTGCCTAATTTTTTCTATATCAGATAATGATTTTGTCATATCTTTTTATTATCCAAATTCTTTTTATGATTCAATCTTTTCTTGCTTGTTTTTCTTGCTTATTTTTCTAGAATATTTTTTTAGAAAAATATTTTTAAGTAAGCTCTCTATTAATCAGGGATTTTGCCCGCAAGCTTTAATATCCGATTTTTTTACTCTACTAGATTTTCAATTTCACCTCAGAAAAGAAGCAAAATTTCATGTTATAAGCGCGAGCAGATCTAAAAAAATACTAACCAACTGTTTTCTCAAGCGCTTGCTTTATTCTTTCTACGGAAAATGGTTTAGTGAGCCAACCGGTTGCTCCAAGCCGTTTGGCCTTTGTTTTTTTCTCATCCGACGATTCAGTTGTAAGCATTAGAATAGGGAGCGCTTTATAAGCGTCCAATCGACGTAAACTGGAGATCAACACGAAACCATCCATTACCGGCATATTGATATCGGTAATCACTAAATCAACGGCTTCTTTACGCGCAAAGTCTAGCGCCTGTTTTCCATCTTCAAAAGCGAAAACTTGATTGCCTAGCTCTGTAAGCATTGCCTCAAGCGGCCTTCGTATTGCGTATGAATCATCTGCGGTCAAAATCCTTGCCATAGTTTGTCTCCTTCTACCCCTTTATTATGATCTATCTTCATTTAAATACACTGATCTAATCGCTACTAAAATCAAGTCCGAGAATCAGCTGGTTAACCGTCTTGATTAATCTGTTCAATAAGGGCTGATAAGGTTTCCGCTGAAGTCTCATGACTAACTTGGCACGTCCCCGCAGCTTGATGCCCTCCTCCGCCGTACTTCAGCATGAGTTCACCCACATTCGTTTTAGACCCGCGGTCAAATATCGACTTACCAGTCGCAAACACAGTATTTTGTTTCTGAAAGCCCCACATAACATGAATAGAAATATTACATTCAGGGAATAGTGCGTAAATGACAAACCGGTTGCCAGCATGGATAATTTCCTGTTCACGCAAGTCTAGAACGACTAGATTTCCATGGACTGTAGAACAATCCTTTAGTTGTTGTTTAAACAGTACGTCCTGTTCGTTGTATAGCTCGATTCTTTCTACAACATCTGGGAGTTTCATGATTTCATCAATAGAATGATTACGACAATAATCAATTAAATCCATCATTAAATTGTAGTTAGAAATTCTAAACTCTCTAAAACGGCCAAGCCCGGTTCTTGCATCCATCAAGAAATTAAGCAAGTCCCAACCTTGCGGATTAAGAACCTGCTCCTTGTTAAACTGAGCAGAATCTCCTCTGTCACAGGCTTCCATCATCTCTTCCCAACTACTAGGAAAAGCGCCAGTTCCTCCATAATAGTCCCAAACAACACGAGCAGCGGAGGGAGCGTCGGGGTCAATGACATGATTATCGACCTTTTCGTTTCGAATAGTTTCCGATAAGTGATGATCAAATGCTAAATGAATCCCGGATACATAAGGTAGGTTAGTCGAGATATCCTTTGAACTAACCTCAATTTTTCCATCCTGCATATCTTTTGGGTGGACAAACTTAATATCATCAATCATGTTTAAATGCTTTAACAACACAGCGCAGACTAGGCCATCAAAATCGCTTCGTGTTATCAATCTAAACTTTGTCTCTGGCATAAGTAACCCCTTGATATATAAAAATAATTTCTACTTTAGAGTTTTCACATCTAATACTTAGCTTAAAGTATAGTCAACGAAACTCAGACCTTCCTATAAAATATTAGAAAATCCAACCTTTTGATTTTATCAGTTGAGGGGTTAAGACAAGCGATACAGCGGCCAACCGCTCGCTGCTAACGATGATAAAGGGTTTCAAAGTGGCTTAACAGGGGGAAATATAGACCGGCTTTTATCGGTCGCTGTTCGATTTTTTTAAATAGTTGGACGTAATCATTCATTTGCAATTTATAGAGTGCGACTTCTTTGTCAATAAAATCTGCAAAGGATTCCCCGCTATTCGGTTCTGCGGTCTTATAGTCGACTATCCAGCGAGTATTTTGATGGACAAACGTTCTATCGACAATTCTCGAAAGAAAAAGACCGCTTGATAGTCGCTTGTGCAACACTAGTTCGCTTTTTGCTTGAACGTGATCACTGAGTATAAATTGGCCGGTTTTATCAGCAAGTGTTTTGTTAATCGCTTTCATGACCAAAACTGTCGAAGAAACGACGAGTTCTCTGGATAGCCCCGCCGAAATCAACTGGGATTCGGTAATTTCTCCCCAGTTTTCCGGCAATTTAAAGGACTCTATTGAGTGTTTAGACAACCACTCTAACTGACGATGAACAACCGTACCAATCACCGAAGCTTGTTCCAAATACAAGTTAGTCGTGGACGTATTAAGATTCGAAGTCAGCTCGCCACCTGATAGCGGAGGCTTATTTTCTAGCGACGGCTTGAGCTGAGTATTGCCCCTACCATCAGCTTTCAACTCATCAGCCTTAAGTTTATCGACCTTAAGTCTATCAAGCGCTAAACCATCAAGCACTAGCTCATCAACTACCGATTTTACCTTCATTAAATTTGTTCGTTTGAGCAAACGAGGTGGAAAAATTGTCCGTAATTGTTGCTGAACCGATTCATTGGTGGAAATTTCCGCTAACTCGGATTCGGTAAATTTATACGCTTTAGGTTTTACCGCTTGTGACAAGCCGTTTGACTCAATCACTCTCACTTGATTTTTTACCCCTTCCCATAACATACCAATAAAACTATTAGCTTGGGGCTTTTTAAAATGCTGAAAACCATCGTCATCGCTATCAATTGCTTTGCTATCCATGGCTTTGCTATCTTCATTGATATTTGCAAACAAATGCAACTCAGATTTTGCTCTTGTTGCTGCAACATAAAGAATTCGTTGATTTTCAAATTTTTCTTTTTGTTTATCAAGAAAACTAATGTAGCGATAAATAGAATCGTTCTCTTTTCCGGTTTGTTTTGATACCGCAATCAAATTATGTGACTGACCGTTTTCGTCGATAACTTCGGTCCACTTTAACAATGGCGCATCAACGCCAGCACTTCTGCCGTCTAGTCTCGGTAATATCACTCGATCAAACTCTAAACCTTTCGATTTATGAATAGTCATCACCTGAACTTGATTATCGGCTTGTGGGTTAGGAGCCGCATATAAGCTATCTAACGCTAATTCTAACCCCTGACGATCAAGAATTTCTCCACCATCAACAAACTCAGAGATAGTTGCAATGCAGGTTTTTATGTCTTGATATTCCGATGCAATTTCAATTTGCAGCAAACCGCCAACCGCTTCAAAACACCCCATTAACCATTTATCAAAAGGTTTACGCCCTTTCTGATTTATCGCATGTTTTAGGATAGGTAACAATACCGCCAATCTATCTTGCCCCTCTTCAGATAAATGATCTGTAGAATTTTGAATAGAATCGTCAGCTCTGCCATTCACTAAGTTTTTATCGCTCGCTACGCCTTTCTTTTTTGCTATAGCATCAGACTCATCTAATAGCAGACTAAGTATGTCGGGAAAAGAGCAATGACTATTCCTAAAACGTTGAATAATCATGTGTATATCATTGAGGCCTAACGAGAACCAAGGGGATCGAAAACAGGCCGTCCAAGATAGCTGGTCATAGGTGTCCGTTAACGCGAGCGCCAAACGCGTAATATCAGTAACCACCACCTTTTCGCTAAGTGGCTCAATATCTACCGCTTGATAAGCGATTGTATTCTCATTGAGCAAATCAATAATCGCTAAAAAATGCGCTCGACTTCTGGCAAGTATCGCCAAAGTTTTAAGGCTCTCTCCTTCTCCACGGGAATCATTTTCTAAGAGATGATCTTTAACGAGCGAGAGAATTTTTTTGGTTTCGGCAGCGACATCATTTTGGTCCACCGTTACCCAGGTATTAACCTGACTACTATCATCATCTTCATGAAAAGCAATGGAAGGCGCATAACTAACCGCTGATAATGTTAGGTCGTCTTGCTCCGGCATTAACTGCGAAAACTGTTGATTAACCCAATCTATAATAGTCTTCTTAGAACGAAAATTAACCTGTAACTGACGAAAACTTGGTTTGATTTGACCTAAGCCATATTGTGCTATTTGCATAAACAAACTGACATTTGCATCTCGGAATCGATAAATCGATTGCATTGGATCGCCAACTAAGAAAAGCGTTCTATGACTACTAGCATCCCAACCGGCAGTTAATAATTCTAATAACCGAATTTGCGGTGTAGAAGTATCTTGAAATTCATCAATCAGAATATGCTCAATCTGATAATCTAACGCTAGCGCCAAGTCGCTAGGGGCATCATCACTGCCTAAAGCATTTAATGAGGAAATACTTAGTTCACTAAAATCCAAGATATTATATTGTTGGAAAACAAGTTTTAAATAACCAGCGGATATCGGCAGTAATTCAGTAACAGCCTTTAGAACGGGGTTATCAATTGCCGATTCTATATCATCCGGCAACAACCGAATATCGTTGAGTTTCCGAGCAAGTTCAGGCACTGTCGCTAAATGCTTAAGAATACTAGTGATAGCTGTTTTATTGGCTAAAAATAGAGCAGCTTGTTGTTCGTTTTCGGCATCCTTTGCTAATGGAAAGCCGCATGCCTTAGAGACGGTTTTGCGGAATGCGGGTGCGGATGTATTGGTGGTTAAAAGTAACTCAGCTATAGATTTCCATAGGGTTAAATCAAACTCTTCGGGCTTCGCGATCGGCTCAACATCAAATAATTGAACTAGATTATCAATGCCTTTCTTACCGGTATCGCGCAAGATATCTGCGGCCTGGTTAAGTAATGCAGGCATTTCACAAAGAATATCACTCGGGAATTCTTTATAGAAAGCCTGTAAATTTTGGCGGATGATTAAGTTCATAGAGTCGAATAATTGATCGCAGGTTAACTGGTGGTCCTGAGAGTTTATTCGTCCCATCCATTGCAGTCGTTTGCCTAAGAGCTGCGCGATTAAATCGACCACTTGCTTTAGGTTGTTATCCTTATGAGCAAGTAAGACCTTGATATTGTCAGCAACTAATTCATCACTATTAATAGCGGAAAGCATTTGTTCTGCGGCTTGCAGATAATAGGGATAAGCTCTTTCTGCAATCGCTGGAATAGTTCCGGTTTGCGACAATAACGGCAACGCGCTTGTCAACCTAGCCGACAACGCATCGATGGTATACAGATTAAGTCGACTCGAATTATCAATTAAATTCCAACCATTTTTTTGGTCCGCTTCTAAAACACGTTTAGCTAGACGCCACCGAACCTGCTCATGAGCGGTTGAAGGCATGGGCAACAACGCTAACCGTAAAGCGCTCACAACTCGCTCTCGCATTTCCGCTGCTGCTTTTCGGGTAAAAGTTATCGCCAATAAACTTTCTGGCTTTTCGACATTTGCCAGTAAAGCCAAAATCCGTTGCGTTAGTAATTCTGTTTTCCCCGAACCCGCCGGAGCTTGAACAATGAATGACTGAGAGATATCGAGCAGCTCTTCTCTAACCGTTTGATCTACAACAGCGGATTGACCTAGGGCACCAGATTGCTCAGCATTATCAACCGTCATTGGTTTTCTCCTAAATCAAAACCATCGGTTTTATTTTTCATAGCTGCATCGCTTGAGTTTCGTTCATTAGCAATCGCAACGCCTGGCACTTGTTCGGTTAACAGGTTTTCTTGCTGGCTATTTTCCCGGCTATTTTTCGGATCTATTTGGGCTGTTTCTGAATCTTGCCATGATTCTGGGTCTTGCCATGATTCCGGGTCTTGCCATGATTCCGGCTGTGATTCATTAATTCGACATACCGATTGATAGTCACAATAGTTACAAGTTGTATTTTTTTCTTTTGGAGAAACAGCCATATAACCATCACTAATACCGGTAGCTATTCGTCCTAAGGTAGTCTCCCATTGCTCAACAAGTTTATTAAATGTGACTAGTTCCATTTCTTTTATTGGAAAATATTTTAGTTCGCCAGCTTGCTGTTCTATTCTTTGAACTTGCGGTTCCCGATTACTGAACTGAATACCGGACAATGCAACTTCACCGGTCTTAATTCGCGCATAATTTAAGCCGCCAAGCGGCTCGTTCTTCATGGCTAAAATATACGCAGGCATTTGCGCCTCATTAGGCCGCACTCCAAACCATTGCTTTACATCGGTTTTACCGGTTTTATAATCAATAATATTGAGGCGCTCATTAGCAACCAGGTCAACTCTATCCACCCTAAACTTAAATTGTATAGCGGCTAAGTCCAGCTTTAGAGGTTCTTCAAGATAGAAAATTTTGAAATTATCTCTTTGCTTTTCAAGAGCTAACCACTCCTTGATCAGCGAACTTAATTTACTGCGCTCTAGCTCAACAATTTCAGCATCGGTTACCGCTAATAGATAAGCATGATGCTTTTTCATGGCAGTATCTAATGCCTTTTTAATTAATGAGCTAAGTTGTTCCTCAGACAGCTTTAATAGCTCGGACTGTTGGTCAATTTCCGTCCATATGATTTCCATTGCATCATGTAGCCAAGTACCTTTTATGCGAGGCTCAATCCCAATATCTGGTGACTGATAGGTGGTTAAATTCATTTGAAAATTAGCCATCGATTTAAATGGACACTTAGCATAATCACTCAACAAATAGGCGCCTCCTTTTACCGATTCAGCTTTTATATTTATATGGTTATCCTGCAACCACTGATAGTCGGGTTCGGGTTCCGGTAGCCGATTTTCATCACTAGTAAAGTCGCTATGCTGCTCACTCAAATGACTAAAAAATGAAGCTGGCACTGCGCTCTCTGAATCACTTGGACTTACTGTCGCTGTAATATAGCTAGCGCCTTGCAACAATGCCGATGATAACTGTCCAGCATACTCGAACTCTCGCTCCGCCGAGTTACCCGGCATATTATGTTCTCGCTGAAGGGCCAACGGCAAAAACGGATTAATACTATTTTTTTGCGGCCAATTACTCGAATTAAAGCCCACTAAAATTAAATGGTCAAACTGAAGCCCTGACGCCTCTAAGACGCCAAGCACATGAATATTGGTTCGGTCACTAGCCATTTGAAAAGAGGTTGTTTGAAGAAGTTGCTTTAGGTAATCAAAAGACTCTTTAGCACTGACTTTCTTATAGAGATCACTCAGCGCACTGCAATCATTCACACATGTGTTAAACATTGATTTAGCTTGGCCCTCGTAACTCACTAGACTATCGTCTTTGCCCCAATACCATAACTTTAACATTGAGCGCCAATGGGTAATGTGGTGGCTGATCGAAGAACTTGAAGTAACTTGTTCTTGAATAGCCTGTAAACGTAACTTCAACTCATTTAACGAAAAGGGCTCATCACTTTGTTCAATTTGGTTTATCAGGTGAGTCGTCGTAAACTGCTTTCGCGGTGACAAGCACAACTGGTAAAGGAATTTGCGAACCGCATCACCATTCTCGCCCCAGTGAATAAAAGACGAGTTCTTAATAAAATGAATATCTTCAATAGAAAGCTGATGGGGTTTAAGCGCCAATAATTTCATTGCCGCTTTTACTATCGGCTGCTCTATTAACGTATAACCCGCTGAAACGTTGTACCGAGGTTTATCAATTGCAACCCATGGTTTGTGCTCAAGGGGATGAAAAACTCGACTAAAAACGCGATGTACTTCATCTAGATTTCCGGCGAGGTTTTCAACAACAATTGCCACTGAGCAATCCTCATCAACAAACTGCTTGGCGTAATTGGCAGCAAAGTCTAATTCTTCTGCAAAATGGCTAAGCTGATGTTGAACCAATTTTTTCGGTTTAACCTGCAACTCATAATGATTGATTGCTATTGTTAGCTCACTCAGTTTTTCTAGAAAACGATTCTGCAACGGCGTAAATTGGTTAAAGCCTACCATTAGAATCTTTTCGGGCAATAACGGGCTGATTAGATCGATGTTCTCAATCAATAACTTTAATGATTGAAAATCAGGAATAATGTTTTTCTCTTCGCATAACGCCGTTAATTGTTTGGCCCAGCTCAAAAAGTATTCTATTTCTGTCCCCTGCTCTGATAACACATCATCTAAACAAAGATTCCAGTGCTGCAAGTTTTGAAAAGCCTCAAGCGCCTTAGCGGCGACGCCGGATGAGTTGGTTAGCGTCCATGCAGCTTCTTGTTCTACTTGTTTTTCTAAACTCGATTTTAGCGTTAAGTTAGTCACCCTTTTTGGTAAAACCTTAACAAAAGACAGCTCACTCCATAACTCACTTTGCCACTGGGAAAAAGAACGAACGTCTAACGACTGAATAACCTGCTCGTCTTCAATTGCGGAAATTTGTCCCGCATAGACAGCCTTCTGAGTTCTCGCGTTAGGCGTAAGAATGAGTGTCTCAGCGTCGACAAGACTAGCAATTTTTGCGAAGTCGTAGGAAATCGTCATTTAACGGCATTATTCCTTTTTATAATTATGAATCTGAAGGACTTTTGAGTTTATGACGCCTATTTAAAGAGCAATCACAGAAGCTATTTTGGGGTAGGGTTTACTAACTTGCAAGCAAAAAAAAAGCAGCCAATTAAAGGCTGCCTTTTCTTTCGTTTCTTTCAATCTGTCCTAGTTTAGTCCGTTGCCTTTTCCCTGTGGCTCCATTTACTATCCTAATGTCCTTGAGTGCATTTCCGTTTGCAATCGGCGTATTCCTTTGCCGTTAATCCCTTTTACTTCCTGTAAGCTCTATTCCTTAGAGCTCCGTCCTAATCATCCTGATTAGGCTGTTTCAATCCAAATTGAAAACTCTTCCTTGAATCCATCCTTTTTACGCTTTGGTAACCGTACCTGGTTACGGTCCTTCACCCCTCTTCCTTTTGGATGGTTGATCCTTCAACAGCGTTTCCTTGTCTTCTTTTAGTGAGGTCAATCTCCTGAAGACGTAGTAAATTGTAGTTAACGCTGAACTTTAAACAATGCTCTAATTTCATAAAATCACATGCTTGAAGCGAGTTCTTAACCGAAGACGATTAACATAACCCTTAATTATCAATCAGTTACGAAAATAGAGGCGGTAATCGACAGCTATTATTCACATAATGCTGACGTAGCTTTAGTCGATCACTCACCACCGTGTGAGAGATCTCTTACAAACATACTAGCCAATCGCTTAATAATACCAAACATAGAAATCTCTAGGAACAATAAAACAATCTCAAAAGCGCGATATTACTCACTTATTAGGTTGTTCTCCGCCACCCAATCATCAACTAAACCGTCAATTTCACTAGGAAACGGAAGGCCATCCTCTTCTCCAACAAATACGAAAGCCATCTCAGGTCTATTTTCAAAAACACGATGATACTTGTTCTTCCAAATATTCAAATGATTGTACAAAGTGACAAATAGCTCGATTTCCCTATAAACTTCGGGGTGCTCATCTAACAACTTCAATATAGCCGTATTACCCTGATAAATTGGTCCCTCAGTCAGCGCACGTATTTGATCAAATATGAAGCGCTCATTATTGCTTAGATTGGCATAATGAAGCTGAATTCGCTTCTCAGAAGTTAACGGAGTGGGTTCTGGGATCTTTTTGATCAATGACGCTTTTAGTTCCTGCCGTCGCCGAACCTGAGTTAGGTAGGCTGTTTTTGTTAAACGGAGATTCTTTTGAATCTCAAACATAACCTCTAGTCGATGCTGTTGGGAATCATGGTTTAAACTGGTAGGTACGTTTGTCGGGGTAAAACGGTTAAAAGCGAGTAAAACAACAATAATTGCGACAACCATAAAACCAAATAGCCGCCTTAGCCTATATCCACTATTAGTCGAGTTAACTACGTCAGCAGAGCCACCAGCACTTTTGGCGACTGAACTGTCATCATTGGCGGGGTAAGCTTCAATAATTTCATCAACTTGGCTGTCAAAACAAAAGCCTTTACCTCTTACGGTTTTGATTAGCGACCGTTGTTGATCGTTATCAATTAACTTCCTGGTGTCAGAAACCAATCGTGCTAGAGACCAGTCAGAAACCACGGCGTCGGGCCACAGGCGTTCCATGAGCAATTGCTTTGATAAAACTGCAGGACGAGCATCTATTAATAACATCAATAACTGCAACATTTTGGGTTCCAAAGGACAGGTTTCACCGTGATAAGTTAAGCGTTGTTCAAGGGGGTAAAAAACGAAGTCGTCGAACATTAGTCGACGATTAACGTTTGCTGCAGTTTGAGCTTTGGACTCATTAGGCTGATTTGAAGTTGAATTGTGCATTGCTGTTTAAGGAGCGATTGATTGACTATGACTATTCATTGACCAAATATCCTTATAAAAACCAAAACGACGGCTATTAGAAAACGGCTGATAACTTTTCAAAGGTCGGAAATCGAATTTCGAGATTCGAGATTCGAGCTTCTCAAATGACCGGCATGACAAATTTCAACGACCTCTTAATTTGATTCTAGCACAATTTAATCTCTAAAAAACCTGCAGAAGCCTCCGTATAACCAACGTCTTAACCTACTGAAAAATAAGCACTTCAAACGAATTCACATTAATTCAAATAAGATTCAAGCTTCGTCATACTGCGCTAAGTAGAATTGCCTCTCGATAAATCAGACAAATCGATTAACAGGAGAGGTATTTATGGAAATCTTAACCACAGGGAAACATTCGTCATCGACTAGAAATAACTGGTGGCAATTAGGAATATTTATCGTCATTTTGAACACTATGATTGGCTGCGATCTATTTAGTAGCACTAAGTCTAGCCAACCTGACACTCAATCAATAGCACCAACGGCTAACTTTGAGCTGTCCGAAGCCACAGGCAAAGCCCCGCTAACCGTATCATTTACCGACCTATCGTCCAATGGAACCTCGCCAATCCATAGTTGGCAATGGGATTTTGGCGATGGCAATAGCAGTGACCAACAAAACCCGCAACATATTTACCAAACGGCTGGTATTTACGATGTTCAATTGATAGTCAGTTCTAATAATGGCAGTGACTCAATGACACGCGGCGGAAGTGTTACTGTTGATGCTCCGGATCTATTGGTGACCGTTAGTTTAGTAAATCATAAAGGCATAGCCATACCAGAGGTAACCGCTACGTCCGAATCATTTGAACTACTCTCACAATCCTATAATGAGTTTTCACAATTAGCATTAGTCCTTAGGCCTACCGACACCGCAGGGGTCATCCGTCTATCAAAAACCGGTTATACCGATGCGCTACTTTATCTAGAAAATATCATCGCTTCACAAACAGTTTCACTCACAATGGCTAAACGAAACCCTGCAATTCAGTTTGACGGATTTACCGGTGCGGAATTAATTGGAGTCGACGGTGCTAGTGCAGACATTCCTGCTGATGCATTTGTACGCCCCGATGGAAGCATCGCCAATGGTATTATCGATGCCTACATTACACCAATCGATATCAGCGACTCGATTATGGTTAACGCGTTTCCTGGCAGCTTCTATGGCCTACCAAACCTTGAGGATATACCGGACGGCGAAGATCGACAACAACAGCTATTTTCCTACGGGGTGGTTGAGTACACCTTCTTTGAAGACGGTGTCGAGCTGCAGCTAAGAGACGGGGTTGAAGCAAATTTAGAGTTACCCATATATGTGAACGAAAATATATTTGAAGAAGAGTTAATTGAAGGTGGACTGATCCCAATGTGGACGCTTAATGAGAGCTCCGGCATCTGGGAACAACAAGGTGAAGGTATTATTGTTGCTAACCCCAGTAGCCCATCTGGTTTTTCCTTAAGCGCTACTACTAGCCACTTCAGTTGGTTTAATACTGATGCATGGGCTGGCTCAAATAATGGTTCAGGCAATGGGCCAAGAAATCCCGTGAATTGTTTTGTCACCTTCAATATCACCGGGTTATCGATTGACGAAACCTTCAAGTTTTCTTTGTCTAATCTCGCTATTGCTGGGCCTGTATCGACCCTTTCGAATTATATGATTTATGATGGAACCGCCATTGCAACTAGAGTCCCCGCCGGCTCACTCATCTCAGCGACTATCGAGAGAGGAAACAATAAAGCGTCAAAGGCCGTTTTATGTATAAGCTCACAAATTACTGTAGACATAAATCTAGAGGAAATTGAGCCAGAGTTCGATCAATGGAATCTAACCGCTGAGCCGGTATTCTCTAGAGAGGATGAAAATTCACTATACGAAATCAGCGCCAATAAAGTACTGATTGGCGGAACTTTCTATGGCACCGACAGAGTTGAAATCGAAAGCTCCTTAGTCGGGGCGCAATTGTTAACACTTCCCAGCGGTATGTTTTTCGAGGCCGATTTTAGCCTCTCAGATAATACTCCAACAATAATAACCGCTACACTAAAGAACGATATTGGGGAAGTTCAACGAGTTTCGCCGGTTGACTTTGTTGAAGAGCAGTCACCAACATTAGATTATTTGTATATTGAAACCACACCTGATGGCTTCTCACAAAAATATACTTGGAAAGTTGAAGGAGCTGACGACGCGACGGTTTATTACCTGGAAGAAGATCCAGCCAGCATCGGCCTACTAGTGTTGAATATTGACGATATGGAAAGCGGTACCTTGCTAGACTCGCAATTGCTAAATTTGCCAGGATACATCCGAGTCGAGTTTGGCAATCAATATGGCAATACAACGGTAATCAGCCGGTTAAGCGAACTGCGTTGTATTGAAGGTTCTGAGCTTTGCGGGCCTGCAACTCAATAGTTGTTGGTTGCTAGTTCGAGCTAACCATCCTGTGCAATCATCAGCGAGTACAGGATGGCACGGTTATCAATTCTAAGAGTGAAGTTTAAATATCAGATTTAAACTTCAAACTTCAAACAAATTCACTACTTCTTTACTCGTAGTTATTCGAGAAACCAACAGGGTACGACACATAGTCACGGTAACCGGTAATCACTTTCTTTCTACCAAATAATTCGTGATCAAGCTCCAAGTCTCCGCTATCCACCTGTAATGGCCGACCATCTAAACCTTCTAATTTCGCTTTGGTCGCAATTATTTGAAACTGTTTCCAACCAGCAAGCCTTATTATTTTAGGACTAACTTGGTGATTACCACGGCCTAGAATATGACCTTGTCCACCAATGAGCGTCATAATAAAAACAACCTTAACACCGGACTCAAGCAGTTCTATTAAATCTCGTTCTACCGCATCACTTTTTACCAGCGACTCTTGGTAGATAATGTCGGAACCCAACAAAGTATTTTCCAAATTAAGCTGATTCATTATGTAAGCGCAGGTCGAACCCGAGCCAATCACATAATAGATATCGTCTTCCATTGATTCGATGACCTCCGCAGCTATATCTTCAAGGACCAACTCTTCAACTTCTATATTGCCGTTTTTTACCGCTTGAACATATTGCAATGATGAAGGGATTTGAAGGTAACCATATTTTCGGGCTTTAACAACTCCTTGACGAAAAGCTTGTTCGTCAATATCCACCACATCCGCTTCTATCACACTCAGCATTTTTCCTTTAATCAGGTCACTAATTAGCAGACCGGCAGACTCCGCTGAATTAGCATAGACTCCTGAGTGTATTTTTACTCCTGCCGGAACGCCTAATACACTTTGCTGGTCATCATAAACTTCATAGAGGTTTCGTGCCGTTCCATCACCGCCGACAAACAGCACAAGATCCAGGCTCAGTTGCTGCAGCCGTTTCATCAACGCCTTAGTATCATCGGCAGTGCTAGGTGTGCAGGCGTCATAAACTATTTCGTGGCTAATTCCTAGTCGCTGACATAATGATTCTCCCATGTCACCTGAAGCGGTAAAAACCTTTAACTGAGGTTGATAAGCGAGAAATTGTTTAAAGCTATTTTCCGCTTTGGTTTCCGCTAGCTGCATCGCTCCTCGTTCAAAAGCCATCGCTCGTATTTCGTCACCATCACTGCCTTTTAAACCAACTCTTCCGCCTA
The DNA here is from genome assembly GCA_905479925.1 of uncultured Kangiellaceae bacterium. Taxonomy (GTDB): domain Bacteria; phylum Pseudomonadota; class Gammaproteobacteria; order Enterobacterales; family Kangiellaceae. The sequence goes on from CAJQOL010000002.1 coordinate 26,786, forward strand.
TACCCGCGAAAGGATTAATAATTAAACCTAACTTGAACATAAAGAAATGGCCTCTCCTTTGCGGAAAAATTCGCTTAAAGCATCAAAAAACTGTTGCGCACGTGGTGGTAAACCATACCGCAAATAGTATTCAGCCTGTTGGGTAACAGCTTTCTTAAACGATAGCGACGCGTCAATACCGGCGCTGACATTATCCGCCGAAAAATTAAAAGAATGTCCGCAAGCTAAAGACAGTAACCACTCTATAGCTTGGGGTTTCACTTCAACTTGTTCAAATTCCTGCTGTTGTTCTATTGTGCGCCCCTCAGGCTCATACCAATAACCAAAATCATCGATTAAGCGACGCGCTTCTCCGGCAATTGTCCAGTGGGCGATTTCGTGTAACGCACTCGAGAAATAATCTTCTCTAGCAAAGATGATTGCCGGCTGCTTATTGGTTGCCGCTTTGTAAAACGGCTCAGCAGCGCCCATTTCGAGTTTAGTGTTCTCAGCGTTCAGAAATAATCGGTCAAAAATGTCGACCAAGTGTCTGGGATCGGTTTGATTTATGACCATTTAAAACTTGTCCTACACAAAGTTACGCCAATTTTAATGGTAAGCGGCCATTTATTCACTATAATTATCAATGAACATCTCAAAAACCAATGGGTTATTGATGTAATTTAAGAGGTTTTAGCTAAAAACATTTGATATGAATCAGCAGATTGTAAAAATTGAAGTGGATCGAAAAGACCAAGCCTGTCTTAAGATCACCTTAAGACAAAAACCGAGTCGACTCGAGTTTTGGCGCAAACAGGCGCCGCAGTTAGTCACTTATAAAGGTTACGGTCGAAACTGGTATTGTCTACCTAGCTTTAAACCCGCACCAAGCCGCTGTATTCCGTTACTAAAAGCTATCTCTAGGGGGCCGCAATTTAGGCACCTTAGGATAAAACTGGATAGCTAGCTTTCTCTCTTCATCAAAAACAACCGGTTACCCTAGAAAGCCCGAAGAAAAGCCCCCAACACGGTCATCTAACCGTTTCTAGACAAATGCAATACCTTAGCACCCATAGCTAAGTAACGAAGTTGCTGCACTACCCTTTGTTCGATTTGTTTGCGCTGACTTGGTTTTGCAGCTAAAGATTCAGCACCGGCGTTAAACACAATAGCCACCATCGCTTCCGCTTGGGCTACCGCTGACTCTTTTTCGTATCCAACCGCCTGTATATAGTCGGTCAATTCAACAATGAAAAACTGAATCTCTCGGTCAACGGCTTTTCTTAACGCATGGGTTGTTCCCGAACGCTCGTGAAACAGAAGACGAAAAATATTTGGGTGGGTCTCCATTACTTCCATAAAGGTATAAACGGAGGTTTGAATCACACTCCCCCCTTTCTCAAAACGCTTACGCGCTTTACGCATTATTTGGCGCAAGGTTAACCCGCATTCATCGACCAAGGTTAATCCAAGTTCTTCCATATCTTTAAAGTGACGATAGAAAGAGGTAGGAGCAATTCCAGCTCCACGAGCGACTTCACGTAAGCTCAAGCTGGCAAAACTCTTTTCAACGCTTAACTGATTAAGCGTTGCATCAATAATAGCGCGTCTCGTTTTTTCTTTTTGTTCGGTTCGGCTAATGGCCATATAGGTTCCGTTACTGGTCGTTTTCAACGGTTATAGTTAATTACTCATGATAGCGTTGATTATCCGCTATGCCATGGAAAATTGGAAATTTAATGACAAAATAGAGCAAACTCAAAATAATTGGGCTTACACGTGTGCTCCCAATTGATATTTAGTAATTCTGACTATATACTCACCCTATTCAGCGTACAGGTGTACGCAAAAGTGCTATTTCAATGCAAGCTAATAGGCTAATTCACTGCAAAGTAGCGCTGTAACCAATTATATTTTTCGGATGAATAATGACCACAGATAAAAGCAGTAAGCAAAACCGAAATCAAGTGAAGTTAAAGAATGGCAAACCCGCAATCATATGGCTGAATGTACTGGTTTTCCTAATAACCTTCATAATCGCAGCAATTGGCGTCCCACTATACGGTTATTATAGCGGGTTTAGCATTGGTATTATCGTCGCCGCTGTTTTAGCACTGAGCTTTTGCGAGCTTTCAATTACCGCAGGATACCACCGGTTATGGTCGCATAAGGCTTATGAAGCTAACCCAGTAGTTCGCTTTATTTTTGCTATAGGCGGTGCTTTTGCAGTTCAAAATAGTGCTCTTCATTGGTGTTCTGACCACCGTGTACATCATCGTTTTGTTGATGAAAACGACAAAGATCCCTACTCTGCAAAAATGGGATTCTGGTACTCTCACATCGGTTGGATGCTTCGCGAGTACCAAGCTCATCGCTATACTGATTATAAAAATGTCAGTGATATGCAAAAAGACAAAATCGTCATGTGGCAGCACAAGCATTATTTAACGCTGGTATTGTTAACTAATTTTGGTATTCCTTTGTTGGTTGGGTTAGCCCTTGGTGACATTTGGGGAAGCCTCTTATTGGTTGGTTTTCTTCGACTTGTTGTTAGTCATCATTTAACCTTTTGCATTAACTCGTTGGCACATATGTGGGGCAAACAGCCTTATAACGACAAGAATACCGCTAAAGACAACCCACTGGTTGCGTTACTTACATTTGGTGAGGGTTATCATAATTTTCACCATGCGTTTCAGTATGACTACCGAAACGCTATCAAATGGTGGCAATTTGACCCTACAAAATGGCTAATTAGATCCCTCAGTTTTGTAAAGCTTGCAAAAAGCCTTAAACGTATACCGGAAGAGAAAATTGCGAAAGCCATTGCTGCACAACAGCTTAACAAAACCAAGTCAAAACTAATGGCTCTGAGTATTCCAAATAAAGATGAAGCCATTGAAACCATTCAAAAGGAATATGATTTAATGCTTCAGAAAATGAATGAATTTTATCAATTGAAGAAAGAATGGTTGGAAATAAAGACCGATCAACTGATTGAAAACGTTGAACGCTCACAAGTAAATTCTCGATACAAGTCAATTAAACAAAGTTGGAGCGAGCAACAGAAAAGCTGGCAACTGATGATTCATCAATACGCTTAGTTTCCCATTGGCTAGCTCATGGTTACCATTTGTTTAGTTGAAAATTAGGTGGTTCTATGCGGAATAAGCCAATTAAACGAAATAAATGAAAACCTAAACGTTAAACCGCGGGCACTCTAATGTAGCGAGTTTGAACAATAATGTTATCAAGTATGGGTGGGAATTGTTGTCTTAGAAAAGAGCTGGAGAATTTATCTGCCAACCCCATATTACATTTTTCTGGTTGGCTTTCCTTCAACTGGGTTCGTTTCAACCGCGCTAGTTTCATCCATCCGAGTTTCATCCATCCGGGCTTCATCCGTGATACGCCTAACGCCAAATGAAACCGTTGGCGGAATTCCCATTTGTAGGTCGATATCACCAACGCGGTAATTTGAGCCTTTCTCCTTTAATAACGCATTAACCGACTCTTGCTTTTTAACCGCTTTTATAATGGTATTTGCGATTAATTCATCACTACTAAAATCGGTGACCGAGTCGGTTACTTTATTAGAAATAGCTTTTGCTTTATCTAAAATACTCATTGAGAATCATGTTTCTCCATCGAAAGATACCGAGCTGAATATTTCTTAGCCGTGCTCAAAAGTAATGCGCTGCAGTTCACTTTTATCAACGTGCTCGAAATCCTTGCCATATATAAACAAGCTGGTTACTTCTCGATAACTCAAAGTATCCTTGTTAACCGTCATTTTCATTTCAAACGCTTTGGTTTTTGCTTTATTGAGCATGAAAGGAGACTGAACAATACCAAATGAGTCATCACCAGCCGTTGCAGTAACATGAAAAATAGCATCTGATTGTTGCTGCTCAAAATTTCCTCCTGCTAACAGGCACACTCCTCTGGGGATCGTTAACGAGTGCATTATGGCTTTAGTAGCTGGTTCATAAATCCAGTGACCTATTTGGTCGTGAAAAATATGCCCGGATGATTTCTTTCGAACCACGTGATGGTACTTAACCGCAACCAACTCTTGTTCTTCTGCGTTCTCAGCAAACCCCGCTGCAGTGAAGACCATTTCATCGGTAAAGGCCGTCTTATCCGGTTCTGCATTTGCATCAGGAGCATTGTCTAAGCCACGGTTGCCAACCCACTTTCCAATCAGCTGTGCCAAAGGGCCATAATCGATTCCATCAATCAGTGTATTCATTTGTACCTTCCGGAGCTATTGTTATTAATCTATCTATTTAAAGAAAGTGACATGATTCTATCTGAATAAGATTTTCCATCCAAGCGAAAACGATCCTTTAACTCGCCAATAAGCACGAAACCATGTTTCTTATAGAGATTAAATGCAGCTTCATTGCCACCAATAACATTGAGGTCTAGGTACTCAAAATCAGAGTTTAATGCCATCCAGTTAATGAGATATTCCAATAATCGACTGGCAATTCCTTGACCTCGATAACGACTATCAACTCCCATACCTAACTGAGTTCTATGATGACTTGCTAGCTCTGCATAACCTCTAATATCAATATGCCCGACAATTTCGTTGCCGCAACTAGCAATCATTAACCGCCGCCAGCCGTTCTCAGAGTAATCGGCTGAAATTCCATCAGTGAATTTGCTGCGCAGGATATCGTTTAATTTAGATTGCTCACTTGAAATCGGTTGAAATTTAGCCGTTTCACCCTTTCCATTTTCCCTCAAGTGTTTATCCAGATAGTTAAAGAATAGCTTTAAATCACTGGCCTCTGCCAACCGAATCGAAACCTGTTGCATATTTATACCTGCCTATATATCCCTGCTTTTATATCCATGCCTATTTAAACAGTCAAAACTGTCTCTAGATAATAAACTGTTTCCATGTGCTTCATACAGCTTTACCAAAAGGCGCTTCAGTGCTAATAGTAACAATGCCCGCCAATATCGTTTTCATTCCAGTTATGACTCTAAACTAAATTGCTTATGAGAGACTATCACGATGAGCTATATCAATAGCCTGTCTTGATAAGGTTCAGCGAAAAATTAGATTATTTAAATTGACTGAAACATATCCCGGTTCGTTAGGTAGCAAGCTCGGCTCTCGTCTGACAACTGGTAACCTTTTTTATTTGGTAAGAGTTTCAATTATAACGAGTGTTTTTTTTGTCCCCTCTCTCCTTCAAAAGAGAGAGGATAAAACGATTGGACACAACAATCGACACCAAGACAGAGCCTCATCTAGATGCATTAATAGGCTGTCGTAGCATTATGTCTTAACGTAATGGTTTAACGTGATGGTTTAGCGTGATGCATCAGAACCATCTCAATTGATACACCGAGATCAGAGTATTCTGTCAACTTTGTTTCAAGTAACTCTCCTGGCCAGTAAGCTACCGGATGCTCTCCGATTAGCCGCTTCACACGAGTATTGACGTTAGCTTGTTGGAACGCACCTTTTTCTGGACGATAAATCCATAAGTTTTTGTTAATGGTTGCATCATTAGATTGAGAATTAACTTTGTTTGATGATGATTCGTTTTTCATAATCTGCAAAGGCGACTCTAACAATTCATCATTAACTGCCAACAAATAGTCATTGGGCTTAATACCAAGCTTTTCTGCAACTGAGCCGGGCTTTAGGGTTTTTACTCGTATGATATAGCGACCATCATAGCCAACCATATTCCATGCACCACCAGCCAATGATGACGGAGCCGCCAACTCAATCGGCTGTCCTTGCCTTAATAGATCGATTGGTTTTCTAGTAGAGGCTGCCAATTGCAGCTGGGGATAGGTTGAAGCCAAATCTTTTGGACGTTGTCCGTCAATTTTTAAAATACAATCTCCGTGTTTCCATTGCGACGCTTCCATACCAGACGCAGGCTGAATATCTCCCAAGCAAAGTATCGGTAGCTGTTCTAACTGCACCAGCTGCTCGCGTAAAGTGTTGTAACGAGACAACATACGTTGATAACGTAAATAACTCTCATGGGTCTGTTTTGAGCGCTGGTTAACCGTCATATTTCCGTAAGTCTCAAGATTACTGATCTCTCTAGCTAATACTTTTTCCGCTTTATCATACAAACCTAAATTGGTCAGCTGAACAAATAATCCTTGGCTAAACTGAGGGTTGGTAAACGAACCAGGGTAAACCTTCAACAATTCGTGGGCTTTGCGAAACAGTCCCGATTGCACGGCAGCGGCAAAAACACCACCTGAAAATTTATGCAACATTATCGGGTCTACGCCTTCAACGTTAATCGAGCGGTTACTGTCATTAGTTATCCCAGGGCTATTACCAACAAATAAACTAGTCTGTATTGGTTCGCCTCCGCCTAACTCTGATAAATAAGCTATTCCGTACTGAAAAGCTTGATAACTATTAACCTGAAAAAGACGCTGCATAGTAACGAATTTAACAAAAAAATGATCCGGTGCAATTTTTTCAAGCTCATTTACATCACTTGAGATGTCCTTATTTTCGTTAAACAATTGCTTTATTTTGTTCTCTAAAGATACGACGCGTAAATCGATATTCGCTTCCCTTTTAGTCGCACTTTCTGATGACGCGACCAACCGTTTTTGAAAATTCACCTCATCTAGCAGCGTCTTCTCATTCACGGCCCACGTGTCTGTATACAAAGCAAAATCTAAAAACCAGTCATGACGATAAGAACGTTGCGCTGGCACTAGTGAATTAATTGAAATTAGGCTATCTTTTGGGGCGTTCAGGTTAACTGCATTATCGCTACCATTGTTTACAGAATTTTTAGTTAAAGCGTTAACCAATAGGCCAGAGGTGCTAGCACTCGACTGAGAAAAAACCGTTACCTGATCCAAATATTTACCGGATAGCGTCTCGGAAACCGCTATTTTCTGAACATCATCTAGTTCAAGGTATTCACGACCAAACTGCACAGCCTTGTTAATATTTAGGCTCATGATGTTGCTATTGTCATCACGCCAATCTAACACACCATTAAGATCATCTGCGATTTCGTTCATAGAAATAATGCTTGATGCCGAGATGAAAAAATAGCTTGTTGTTTGTTTTTCCTTAAGGTCATAAATCTGAGCGTCTACCGTCGTTCCAGTGCCATTTTTTTCTACAAAAAGCAACCAGCCGCTAGCAAGATCTGCTCGCAATACATGGCCACTTGAAAAGTTCTTAGCTATTGTTGACACTAATGAAAGGTCAGGCTTTAGCATATATGCCTGGGTACGGTCGGCAACAAATAGCTGGCTAGCTGCGGGATCGTAGATAATATTTTTATAGAATTGATCACTTCGTTCATTCAATAAAACATATCGAGCATTACTAGCTATTGAACCGGAATGCGTCGAATCGTTGTTTTCTGAGTCTTGTTCGACGCTTGTCTCTTCTTCTTCGTCGGTTAAGTCATCGTCATTAGCGGTATTAGGCACTTGCCTTAATCCCCAAGTTTGCACCTTACCCGATAACGAGGTTAACGCTACATCATCGCCCATATAAATTGCGTTGGAAATCGATTCGCCGATCTTAAAAACATCATCGGGTTCAACAGCATAGTCAGAGAAATTTTGATACATGGTTAAATTCTCTAAATCGTAAAAAGAGCATTGTTCGCCGCCACAGGATAGAAATTGATTATTGTCTTCATGTAAGTCAACCAGGCTAATGCGGTCAGCGGCTTTCCCCTCCGAACGTTGCAGTCTAGCACTAATGGTTAAGTTTTCTGTATTTATAAGATAGGTATTAATATCGTAAAAATTATCATCTTCAACAGCAAGCATCAGCCATTTTCTGCCGTCTAAAAACAGATACATGAATTGTCGCTGATTTGAAATTGGCAGATTTATGGAATGTTTAAATGCAGAGTGCGTAAATTCAAAACCATTAACACTTTTGTCGATATAAAAACGAGCGTTATTATTTACCGTAAATTCTTTCTTTGTTCCACTTTGATTGATTAGTTTAACCACCGGCTCAGCGGCACTGCGTCTAAAATATGAGACTGCGCCATCAGAAAACTCTACAACAGATTCGTGGCCTGAATAAACATGACCAACTCGCTCGACTAACTGGTCACCATAACCTCTCAGCTTTCTCAAGGTTAAGGTATCCAAATCAAGTTGGTAGAGATAACTTCTAAATGTCTCTTTAGGGGTAAGCGCAACATTCGACAACTGAACTTCTAACAGCGAGTTATAACCCGTTGTTATCTTTAGATGGCCTCCGGATAAAAAGACATCAACAATCGGCATTTCCAGATCAGCTAAAAGTTGTGGCTTTCCGTTAACAAACTTGAATAACTTTCCATTGCTATAACCGACATAAACGGTCACAAAGTCATTAGAGGTTTCGATACTAGTCGGAAAGCCGTATTCGCCACGCTGTTCCCCTAACATCATATAATCAATGATGTTTTTTGCATCGAGATCATACAAAGTTACACCACTCATACTTGCAACATAAACTTGATTCTCTATCCCTGTATAATCTATAAACAGCGGTCTATTTAGGACTCGTTGCGAATTTAAAGATTGCTCAACAATAGTACCGTCAAATTTCATTCGTATAATTCGGGATTCCTCGTCTTCAATAGGCTCGGAAACATTGCCATTACCAGACTCTTGAGGGGACAATTTTTCTGAGCTAGATTTAACAATAGTAAACTCGCTAAACTTTAAACTACTAGCACAGCTTGATACCTGTGAGTGAGTCGTTTGCAATGGTTTTTCCCATATTTTATCGCCTGTTAACCAATCGACTCTTTGTACCTTGGCTTGCGAAACCAATATCACATGATGGGAGTTTTCGGTTTGACAAAGCATACTGGCGTCAGCGTCTGCCCTCGACAACTTGCTGGCAACCGATTTGCCATCTAACAGGTTGATGACGTCGATAACACCGTTAGAAAACAGTGATATTAAAAAGCGCTGGTCAAAACTCACCACCGAAGATAGCGGCTTGCCGGAGTTATTTCTTTGGGAGCTAAACTGAAACCACTGATTATCTTTAGGTTCTGAGCTCACTTTATCTTTAACTTGGTAAACCCAGTACTCGGTATTAAAAGCTGTATTGACCGGGCTGTATTGGGATACATTTTCGACGATAACGACCCCATCATTTGATGCTTTGGCAAGATCCTTAGTTATTTGATGATTATATTTTATTGGTAGATCGATGTTATCGGTGCTAACAACATAATTATTACCGTCATAGTTTAACTTAACGTTATCATCAGTTCCCCAGAATAAAGTCATGTCAATCATGAAATTATTGATTCTACCCGCGATTCGTCGTTGTTGGTCATTGAGGTTATATTCAAAATCAGGGTTATCACCACAAGCCTTATCGGTTTCAAAGAATGCCGTATCGAGGGACCATTTAATAGGTAACCTTCTTAATAATTCTTGCGAAGATAAATCCCACACTTCAACATGACTGGCGACACGCATCCAGTCAATATCGTCGGTATTTGCTTGATTAAACTGACAGCTTTGATTGACTATTCGGGCCATCCTCTTGCCATCGTTAGATAAAGCAAACTTATGGCTTCTTTCGCTAACCGGAAGTAAACTAACGGATGGGTCAGTGGTGAGTATTGCGCCCTTTTGGGAAGGCGCTTTCGTCCCCTTATGTTCGGAGAGTTTTAGTATTAATCCCTGTTTACTTGCTAATGTCCAATTTCCTTTGTTGTAGTTTCTTTTTAGTTCCGATAGAAGTGTTATCCAATCGAGCTTGAGTTGTTCAATATATTTAGGCGATACTTTTAAGATATCAGAGACTTGTATTTGGTCGATTGTTGTTCTAGTGGGTATGTCCAGCAGCTCGATGTTACCGTTTGTAAGAAATGCTAATAACTGGTCGCCTGTTTCTCCCGGAATAAAAATAGTTGTACCTTTTTCAATCAACCAATCCAATAAAATCGTATCACCATTACGGGTATCTATTCGTTGAATGCTTTGCATACTAGCATTAAATTCAAAAACGAATTGACCATTATCGGATATCAAAAATAGATAGTCCCCTTTTCTAGTTATCGGGTAACTAAAGGTGGTTTTATTCTGCTGCAGATCGAAAACCACACCGTTATCATTCATTCTACCAACGACGTAACGAGCATTCCCTGAGACATAAGGCAGTCCGGTAAAATGAAGACCTCTTTTTTTGCTCCACAGTTTTTGGAGACTGAGCCTTCTAGATTCAAACTCTTCCTCCGCCGAAACTTTACCTGCGGTTAATTGGTTTGCATGCTGGAAATATAGCTGTGCTTCTTCAAATTGTTTATCCGCTAATTCATTTCTACCGTAGCCTGCGTATGCCTCCGCCAAGCTATTCTCAGCGTTTGCTTTTTCTGTTTCGGCAACGTTTTTAGCTGCGGTTGCCTCAATTTGTTTAAAGAATGCTAGAGTCCCTGCCATAATGGCTAATAAAGCTAAAACGCCAACCGCCGAAAGCCAGCGGCGAAGTTTCTTTGCTTTTTGACGCTCAAGTTCAAGTTGATATTCCTTATCTCTGCGAGTCAACTCCCCCAAAGGAAGCCCTAATATTCCTGCAATTATTTTTAATAACATCAATTGTTGTTGTTGATTGAATTTCTTTAATTGCTCTTCTATTTCCTCTTTTTTATATTGCTTACAAGCGACAAGATCTTGTTTATACGCTTCCATAGAGGTCCAAGACTGCATAGGAAAGCCATTAACATTCAACCGGAAATCCGCGGCGATAGGCTCAGCATGTTTGTCGGTTCTTACGCCATCGGCATCATATTCATACTGCAACGGAACGGGAAAGCACTCTTGTTCAGCTCTGTAACCGAGCGCTAGCTTACTTTCATCCCAACTCGTATTTGGTTCACCATCAATCATGGCGGCAATAATTCGGTCAGAATGACCACTTTGTTTGAAATAGTGGATTTCATCGGCGACATAGGTAGACGCAACGGCTCGCGGAGAACAAAGTACAATCAGTAAACGAGTATTATCTAACGCATTAACAATAGAACGACCTAAATCCGCATCAGCGGGTAGTTCTTCCTCATCTCTAAAAATGGGATAAATCCGCTCGGGGATCACTTCACCTCGAGCATTTTTAGTGCCAACGAGATCCGATGGAACTTCATAGGTCTCTATCGCTTGGTGCAGCCAAGTTGCCCATTGTCTGCCGGGTTCTTTATTGTCAGCGTGACGATAGGAAATAAACGCGAGATACTTTTTATTATTTTCGGAAGCCATTATTATTCCCGGAGGTCATTATTATTCTCGAAGGTCATAGACATATCCATAGCCATTGTAGGTAAATTAACCCATTTTGATTAATAGAAATCGACTGGTTTGAAAGTATAGCTCGCTTTTAAGTTTATCTTGTTGCTAATTTATGGGATAAATTTCTGCGGTTGCCGAAACAACCGCAGCATCTATTAACCCTGTCCAATTTCAGCAATTATACGGTCGATTTTTCAGCGTTTATTTTGGAAGAGTCTATTTTAGACGATCCCATTTTAGACCCGCCCATTTTAGAAACACCGATACTAGACCCGCTCTTTTTAAAGCTGCTCAAATAGCCAGATAACCCAGCGATAGTAGTGTTTTTAACCGAATTTAGTTCCAACTGATTCAAACGAGCAACCAACTGAACATTAGGGTTATTGACACAAAAATTAATTGAGTCATCGAGCATAGTGCCTAACTCTTGGGCGTTATTGTTCAGCTTCTCGACAAACTCAACACCGTTTGATATTCCCCTTTCGCGCCCGCAGTCGCAATCATCACAGCGCCGTAATAACGACACCGCTATACGAGGAAGGTCTGTATCATGTTGCTTCATTAGTTGGTAAATTCTTTCCATATCCATTTTAGATCTCCTAAATATCGTAAAGTATGTTTATTAGTCGTAAAGTATGTTTAGTTATCGTTAACTAGGGTTAACAGGCGTAAAAGGGAAATGACGGTTCGATACGCTCTGCAAATCGGTCACTCCACCAAAATCACCTTCTTGGTCATATACAAAATCTGATAACTCCTGTTGCAGCCTGTCGGACTGATATATGGCCATTAAGTCATCGCTAAGCGCCGGGTAACGCTTGATTAATTCAGCCAATTTTTCGAATCCGAATTTCAGGTGAGCAATAGCAACATGTTGTTTAGACTGTCTACCAATTAGCGCATAAAGATTATCTGCGTCAACCGGCGAAGGTAACCTAAAGTCCTGCGGGCGATAACTAACGTTCTCCTTATTGATCGCATCACGAAGATAGACAGTAACCGTTTGTTGGGACTGGGCATCAGAGGCATATGAATCCGGGAATTCAGTCTCGAGTGCTTGGTGAGCCTCATTGACCGTTATGGCAGGTCTGGGGGACGTTTTGTTGTCCTTTTTCATTAGAAATACCTCTTGTCAATTCGTCGATAGAAAAGCGCAAATTTGCGGCGGCTTAATATCATTTGCCACTCTCGCCTAGCTAATAATTTGCTTTTCTGCGCAGAGTAACAATTAACCAGAACCGCTGGTTACGCCTATGTCGATTGACAAGGGAAATTACAAACGCCTTGGGGGGCAAAAAAGGGTTAATTTTTTTTTGAAATGTTTTTGGGTCGTTACCCTGGAGCCTATCTTGAGCATATCTGAATTGGTTCGGCTAATATCTGTTGAATGATTTTTGTGAACAACTTAGCCAAATTAGTGAGCCTTAACTCGTTGAGCTATTGGTCAAAAAATGCTGTTAATGAGACTACTAACGCCACTCTTCACGCTTATCAATAAAGAAGTCGATAAATGCCCGCACTTTGGCCTGCTGATATTTAACCTGATGATAATAGAGATAAACCGACGCGTTATTCCACCAATGCGTTTCCATTACCGGAACTAGCTTGTTTTCGGCAATTGCTTGAATTAGTGCCTGCTCCTCAGCAGCCAAGTTTATTAGCCCAAGACCTGCCACCGCAAGGTCTATTAGCCCTGACACCGCTTTAACCTTGGCCTCTAAAATGACATAGCCCATTTCGTTAGCCTGACCTTCCTCTGTTTTATTGGTCAACAGAATATTACTTGGTTGATTATGTAAGTAACCAATCACTTGGTGTTTTTTTAAATCCTCAATGGTTTTCGGTATGCCCTGTTTCTTCAAATAATTAGGAGAGGCATATATACCATATTGGCTTTGGATCAAAAGCCGAGAACGTAATCCTTGCTTCAATTTGCCTAAATAAGCGCCAACTCCCCAATAAATATCATGATGATTGGCCTCAATATCTATCACGCCTTTATCTATATCAAGCTGCAGCTCTAATTCAGGATACCGTTCAATAAACTCGGCCAACCACGGATATACGGTTGATTGGTAGACTTCAACACTTTGCGCCACAATCTTGAGCGTTCCAGAAACCTGTTTAATATCCTCATCTAACCAATTGTCCAGCAGTTCGTGCTGCTGCAGAATTTGTTCAGCATGCGCCAAAAAACTACTTCCAAACTCAGTCAAACGAACCCGGCGTGTGGTCCTTTCGAATAACGGTTGATTCAAACGGGCTTCCAAGGTTGAAATTTGCTTGCTTACCGCCATAGGAGTTTGCCCAAGAAAATGAGCCGCCTTGGTAAAGCTTTGATATTCGGCAACTTTTTTCATTGCCAGCAGTGATTCCGTCTTAAACATTACACATCCAATCTATGATCATATGTTCAATTCTTCTGCTGATTAGGTCTAAACTTTCTAATGAATAGCTTCAAACATTTTTCAGAGTAGCTTCAAATCTTCTTCACATTAGCTTCGAGCCTTTATAAACTTTTAGTTTACATATATTACTAATATATACTATTTATTATTAATAACAAGCAGAGTATCGTTGTACACAAATGAATTAGACGAGGTATTTATTATGTTGATTTGGGATTTAGTTTTATGGAGCTACTTTGTAGCTAGTCCTATTTACGTTATTTTGACTTACAAAAACTTAAAGCAGCAAGTAACCCAAGACCCTTCCATTCGACCAAGCTTGTATACCAGCACAGTCATTGGCCTATGGGCTCCAGTTGCACTAATGTTAGGTTATCAACAAATCAACCAAGGCTTTGCGCCCGCGCTTAACTTTGTCGGAACTTTCAACACTTGGTGGTTTGGCATTGCGGTAGCCCTAATGGTATTAATCGGTTATTTAGCTTTATCCATTAACAAGCTTCGCAGTGAAACGAAGAACGACCAAGCAATCTTAGAGGGAATTGACAACATAAAATGGTTATTACCAGCCAATCGACTGGAAGCTAATCGATTTGTTTTTGCGGTCTCACCTACCGCTGGAATATGCGAAGAAATCTTATATAGAGGGCTTTTGCTTGGTATGCTTTCCAGCGAGTTATCAGTCGTTACCGCTGTTATCATTTCAAGCATTGCCTTTGGCGCGCCACATTTATACCAAGGCTGGTTAGGCTTTATAAAAACCGCATTACTTGGCTTTGTTATGGCGATGATTACAGTATTATCCGAATCTCTTATTCTGGCAATAATCTTTCATACCGTTATTGATGTCTATATGGGGTTATTAAGCTACTTGGTTATCAGCCGCCAGAACCAGATAAGCATCTCAGAAACCGCCGAGTCTTTCTGAAACAGTCGAGTCTCTGTGAAACAAACAGCGCCATTAAAATAATGACAAGCTGGAATGGTAAAAACAAATATAGTTAATAAAACGCCAACGATTTATGACTAAAAACCGTTGGCGAAAATATTCAATTCGAATTGAGTTGCTAGCAATAACAACCTACCGTCAAGAAGCGACTCTGTTTCGTTGTCTACGCTTAGAACCTTGCATGGATATTTGATAAAGTACCGGAACAACAAATAGTGTCAACATCGAAGAAAATAACAATCCCCAAACAATCGCCGTAGCTACCGGCGCCCATATTAACGAGTGACCACCTAAGCCTATCGCTAACGAGAAAAGCCCGGCTACCGTAGTTAGGGTGGTAATTATAATTGGTAATACTCGGCGTCTTGCCGCGTAAAAAGTAGCGTGAGTAAGTCCCATACCTTTATCTAAATTAGAGTTTGCTTTAGAGATCAAAACAATCGCTGCATTAACGGCTATTCCCGCCAATGCAACAATACCGTACAAGGTAAACAAGCTCAGCGGGTTTCCAGACACAATTAACCCAAGTACTACGCCGATAAACGCCATGGGTACCGTAAACAACATCATCAAGGGTTGAAAGTAACTTTGAAATTGGGTGCTTAAAATTAAATACATCAAACCGATTCCAAACAAAAACAACGTTCCCATGGCATTAATACTTTCTTCGATATCATCCAGTTCTCCAGAAAAATCCAACGAAACATTAGGATGTTGAGACGCAATAGAATCCCAGTGATCAACCAGTTTTTGATTGGCCTTTATGGTATCGGTTTTTTCCTTATCAATATCGGACTCTAAGGTTATGGTTCGTTTAAAGTTGTAATGACGCATGTTACCTTTTACTTGTTCTACCCTTGCGGTTACCAGTGCGCTGAGAGGAATATTCTCTCCATTGGCGGTTGGAATATTTAGGTCCAAAACCGCTTCAATGTTTTCAAACTCATTGGTCACCGAAGCAGAAGATTTTATACGAAGCGCAATTCGATCGCCCTCACTTTGAACATAATTAATAATCTCGCCGTCAATTAGCATTTTTATTGTTCTATAAACATCATCGGGAGAAATACCCGCTCGGTTAATCGCATCGCCATCAAGTTTTAGAGAAAGTCCAAAACGACCTTTGCTGTCGTCATCGCTAATATCAAGATAATGGCTTTCTTCATCATTAGTCATAAATTGCGCTAGCTGATCCGTTGCCAAGCGAAGCTCTTGATAGTCATCACCGCGAACCTTAACACTAATTGCTTTACTGGTTGGAGGGCCGCCTACAAGCTTTAAAAATGAAATATTGATGGGACCAACTACCGACGTAACATCGGCTCTTATGGCCTCAATAATGGATGGTACATCGCGCATATCCCCTTCGCGCGGTTTCAACGAGACTAAAACCTGTCCTATGTTTTGAGCAAATAACGGCTCGGTTTCAGTAAACATTTGTCCGGAATAACTAACAATAGAACGAACCTCACCCGCTAACATTTTCGATTCAGTTACTTTCTCTACCGCGAGTACTTTTTCCATGGTTTCAGACAAAGAACTAGTCGTAGGCATTTCTACATTCACATAAAATAAGCGAATATTATCTGACGCAAAAAAATCCATTTTTATCATGCCACTAAAGAGCGCAACAACGGATAACGCTAACAAACCGAATAGTCCGGTAAGGGTACGTTTTGGATAACGCATCACTTTTAACAAAAATAGCCCGTATCGAATCTTAATCCAATGAATAAATTTAACTCTATAATGATGAGCTTTTGTTTTATTCTCAAAATCAATTTTAGACACTAAAATATGACCGGGTAACATCCAGTAAGCCTCAATCAAACTCACCGCCAGGGCAATGGTCACCACCAGAGGGATCACCATCATAAACTTACCCAAAATTCCCGGCAGAAGCATCAGTGGTAAAAATGCCGCAATGGTGGTTAATACCGATGCGGTAACCGGGCCAATAACTTCGGTTAAACCATTCCATGCTGCGACAATGCCTTTTTGACCGCGATGCAAACGGTGGTTAATAGACTCTACGACCACTACCGCATCATCAACTAGCATTCCCAAAGCAATAACTATCGCCAAAAGCACCGAGGTATTGAGAGTTTGGTCTAATAAGTACAAACAAATAAAAGTACCCGCAAGGGTAAACGGAATTCCAATTGTTACTAGTAAACTTATTTTTGAACCAAGAAATATCCACGTGACAATAAGCACTAAGAACAAACCAAGTAAGGCATTAGTTTGCATAATACCTAGTGCGTTTCGGGTGATTAATGTTTGGTCATCAACCAAGGTAAACTCAACGCCAAGTTGCTCGGAATTTAGGTTTCTATGACTGACAAAATCGTCAATGCGTTGCACTAATTCTAACGTATTGGTGCTTTCTTGCTTCATTACAGCCAGTAACACTGCGGGTCGTCCTTGAAAACGAACCAATCGATCAGGCTTTGCTCTTGCTCGAACAATTTTTGCAACGTCTCTAAGCTGTATTTCACCGCTTGTAGCGCTTCTACCAACGATCGGTATCGAAGCCAGTTCCTCCGGATCCGTCGTGGTTCCTCGCACTCTAACTAACCATTGGTCTTTTGCGATACGAGCGGTTCCCGCGGATGTGTCTTGGAAAAAACCACGCACCGAGTTGGCAATCATAACCGGCGAAAGTCCTAGTAACTGAATCTTATCAATATCAAATTGAATTTGTAGTTCAGGTTCTAACAACCCCGTCATTTGTACTCGGTCGACACCTTTTATTCTCGCTAGGTCTTTTTCTAAATTTCTTCCCTGACGCCGTAAGTTTTCGTCTTCCGCGGGACCACTAACAACAACCGTTGCAGTTGGAAATGCGTTAGCCGTGGTAATCTCAAAAATAGTCGGTCTTTCGGCTTCAAGCGGTAGTTGATCTTCAACGTTGTTAACTTCTCTGCGTAAATCAGCAATTCGTTTATCGAAAGTCTCCTCGCCAACGTCATTAAACCT
Organism: uncultured Kangiellaceae bacterium; assembly: GCA_905479925.1. GTDB lineage: Bacteria > Pseudomonadota > Gammaproteobacteria > Enterobacterales > Kangiellaceae. The sequence goes on from CAJQOL010000002.1 coordinate 44,381, forward strand.
TACCAAAATACTTGATATGCTTTCTCGGCTAGTACTAGAAACAAATTTGATATCCTGTATTTTTTCAATTGATTCTTCTAATACGTCGGTAACTTTCTGTTCGACATCTCTAGCGGATGCACCAGGTAAAAAAGTAGTCACTTGCACCCAGTTAAAATTAACAGAAGGGTCTTGCTCTCTTGGTAATTGACTGTAGATGGTAAAACCAGCAAACAAGATCAAAACAAAAAGCAAGTTAGTTAGCACATGATTTTCAATAAGTCGCTTTAACCACATAACTAGTTGTTCCCAGACTTAATAGAACCAGTTTGCTTTTTTGGTTGTCGACTTGTTATCCCCTCAGCGGAAACTCGTTGGCCATCAACTAATCCATGGCGACCATCAACAATAAGTAACTTACCACGCCATTGTTCAAAATCATTCAAAAGAATAGGTCGACCTTCTTGGGCGGTAGGTGTCTCTATAAAGGCTGCTTGATTATCGTCTAAAACAAAAACGCCGACTTTGTCCCCTCTTCGCTGCAGTAAGTTAGCGGGCAAATGATAGAAAGGAGAAAACCAGTAAAGTCGACCGGCGACACCAACCAAGGATGCCGTCGAGTCAAATTCTAAACGCGCTTCTCTAGTACGAGAAGTATGATTAACGACGGGCAGTAAAACTCTATTTCTTAGTGAGTAACGATTACCGTTGCTAACTAGTTCAAAATTATTTGATGCATTAAAAGACTCAACGTCAGTTAAGGCAACAAACGCCGATACCTCGGAATTATCCAGTTCAACAACCTCAACGATCGGATTACCCATTGCTACCATTTCACCCACATTTGCAACCCGCGTTACAACCACACCTTTGTATGGCGCAATGATCTGACAACGCTCGACACCTATTTCTGCACTTTTCTTAATAGCGCTTTGTGATTCAAATTGCGACTCTGCAATTCGAACATTGGTGTTAAGTCGGTCCAGCTCAGCCTCTCCAATGGTCTTTTGTTTAGCGAGCTGTTTACCTCTTACGTATTGTCGTCGCTCAAACTCTAAATTCTCTAACAAACGAGCGTATTGGGCGGTTTGATTAGAAAGTTCTAGCTTTTTGTCTTTACAGTCAAGTTTTGCCAGAACCTCCCCTGCACTAAAGCGGTCACCGACTCGTTTTTCTAGGGATTCCACAACCGCACCAATTTGTGCTGGGATTTGACTGCGATTAAGTGCTTGTACCTGCGCTGGTGCGTTACGGCTGGGGTAAAAAGCCAGCGCTTCAACCTTACTGGAAGTAACACCTACCGCCGCTGCATTTTGACTGACTTCATCTTCTGCACTAATTTGTGTCATTGGCAAAGCTAATAGCCAAAACGTAAGGGGTAAATGACGAGAGAAAATTTTCATGTGATTTCCGATTATTCCTAAAAAATTAAAATCTATTCCATTGATCGAAATGAACAGCATCGAAATGAACGGTTTTGCGCTTAAAAAAACATAAATGAAAAACACTGAGATTAAAGGTTTCGACTTAAGAATTCACACTCAAAACGAGGCTAGCTCTCTCTTAATCTCTTCAGACCTTGAAATCCGACCAAGTCAAAGGACGCCAATAGCTTTGACAAACCCTAACCTAAATAGGACTTTACTATCTAATTAAAACGATGGCGATACGTCAACGAAATCAATGACGTATCAACGCCTGGAACCGAAACATAGTTAGCATATTCAAACGTCAATTCCGCATTATTCTGTAATTCAAAATTAAACCCCACACCCAGCAAAGATTCGTTTGTATACTCTAAACGATTGTCAGAAATGTGTGCAAATTCAGAATTTGTACCAACAAAAGCGTAGGAACTTACCAGCTCACTTTCTACAAGTGGTGTGCTAAAAAAAAGAGCGTGGCCAGCTGGTTCATCGTTAAAATAGATGGAGTTTTGGTGCTGCAAACTATTTTCCTTTGCATAGAAATTCGACTGACCATCTTCTTCGTCGTCAAGACCAACAGAAACTAACCAATAGATTAGGCCAGCTCCAACGACTTGTCCGCCGGTCCCTTTCCAAAATTTGAGCCCATCCGACTCTTTAGCTCCTAATTGAGCGCTAATAACGCCGCTCACCAACAAAAGAACAATCGCAAACTTACTTTTCATTACTACTCCAAAATTAAAATCATTGCGCTAAGACTTAAACGAACCACCATCAGAAGCCGGATCTTCTATACCGTGCACAGATACCGCTAAATGAGGCCATTTAATCCTAATTAATGTTATTAATCAATTGGTTAATCTGCTCAAAACGGCATCTCCCCGGTATACCTAACACGCTTGAACTATCGGAATATCCATTTAGATTAGTTAAATGTATAAGAATCAACATGTTAACTTTAAACGAGTTCGATGCGCTGGTTGATAAAGCGAGTATTTACTAGACCATGATTTGAAGTTATAAGCGTATCTTACTTAAACGCCTGGAATGCTCTGCTAGCAAAAAGCGATAGCAAATACATACTGGCCAAGAATCGAAATTTCTTTGGCCGAATTTATAACATTTTCTTGCCAAAGCTAGAACATTACATTATTGTATTAATCAATTAATACAATAGTACAATAATTTAGAGACTCAATTTTTGCATTTAACCATTTCACAACGAGACGGTGTGCCTCTATATCTGCAGATAATTAACCAAATTAAACAGTTAATTAATTCCGGTAGATTAACGGTGGATCAAGAACTTTTGCCAATCCGTGTGCTCGCAGAGGAGTTACTAATCAACCCAAATACGGTCGCAAGAGCATACAGAGAGCTTGAAGCGGAAGGATGGGTATACAAGAAAAGAGGTTCGGGCACCTTTGTGTCTGATCAAAAAAACACCCTCTCCGATGAGCTCTGTAAACGCCAGATAAAAGAGCGAATTGAGGTACTTCTAACCGAAGCTCATCATATGAATATTTCAACGGATGAGGTCATAGAATTAATTCTTAACTCGCCAAGACACAAACAAGAGGATTAGCACCAATGCAGTCGGCTGATAATTTAATCATTAACATTCAGGGTCTTTCTCGAGAGTTTGATAAGCATAAAGCGTTAGACAATATCGATTTACAGGTTGAGAGCGGTCAAGTCATTGGTATTGTTGGCGAGAACGGGGCTGGTAAAACAACGTTGATCAAACATCTGCTCGGATTATACAGAGCAGAACAAGGTTCCGTCTCGGTTTTTGGACTTGATCCGGTTAACAATCCCGCCGAGGTTTTAGGAAAAATCGGCTATCTATCCGAACAACCTGATTTACCGGGTTGGATGACTATTGCTCAATACATGAATTATATGTCAGCTTTCTACACCGGCTGGGATGACAGTTATGCCAGTAACTTAATTAAGGCAACCTCGTTAGATATCAATAAAAAAATTAAATCACTATCTAAGGGCCAACAGGCGCGTGTTGGTTTGTGTGCTGCGCAAGCCCATAAACCTGAATTATTATTATTAGATGAGCCCTCTTCCGGTTTAGATCCGCTAGTTAGAAAGGAAATTTTGTCTGCGGCTATTAGAACTGTTGTTGATGATGGCAGAAGTGTCGTTTTTTCATCTCACTTTTTAGATGAGGTGGAACGCATCTGCGATCATTTGGTGATGTTTAGCAAGGGCAAAATTGTCCTTTCTGCGCCAATGTCGGAGGTTTTGGAACATCATAAAATATTGATTATCGGCTCCGATGAATTCAAAAGAGTAGGCAACAGCAATATAGAAAAATTACCCGGCTTACTTAGAGTAAAGGAAAAGCGTGGTGAATACCTGGTCAGTTTAAATATTAGCGATGACCTTCTGCTGTCAGCAACTGACTCGCTATCGTTAAAGATTATTGATAAGCGCTTAATGACCCTTGATGAAATATTTGTTTGTTACTGTCCAGAACAACAAGCAGTTAACGGAGAGTAAACCATGGTATTAATGATCAGAGCGCTACTCTGGGAAGTTCTCTATAAGAATAGATTAGGTTTAACCATTGGGCTTATCATCGTACCGCTAGTTTGGTTGCTTCTTGAGACCTATCTTGAAAAAGCGATTGGTGACTTTCTACCTATTGGGAAAGTGAGTTTTGCAATTATGCTGCTTTCGGTTCTGTTTCTTTACACAACCTTTTCTTATGTTGACACAAATTCAAAAGAAAAAGCCAATGAAGGGTTTCCCACTCATATTCTAAGGCTTCCGTTACCAACGTGGGTTTTGTCGGTGGTACCAATATTACTGGGTACCGTTGTTGTTGCTTCATTTATTCTGATGTGGATTAATGTTTTTTCCGATTTTGAACTGAGTTGGTTAATGCAGTTTACTATTTGTAGTGTCGCCGGCGCATTCATATCCTGGTCCCAAGCTATAAACTGGGGACTCAATACGCCAATGATTCAGAAAGTTGTTTTATTATTGTCGGTTATTGCAGGATTAGTATTTTCTGTTCTTGCCATTTTTGATATTGATGAGAGCTCGAGCGCTTATAGTAAACTTTATGGGTCATTGGGTCTAATACTATTATTACTGAGCGGTTACTTCTTTTGCTTTATCACATTATTAAGAACACGTCGAAGCGATAACTTTCAGTTTCGTCTAGAGCTCTCCTTTCTCAACCGGTTAAGACTATTTCCAAATAATACAAAACTTGCAAATTTTTCGAATGGTTTATCGGCTCAATATTGGTATGAATGGAAATCGTTGGCTTATGTTATTCCGCTAACAATCGGATTGATTTCGATTGTTGAAATAGTCGCTTCCATGTTTGGCGCTGAAAGAAAAATCATCCTAATGGGCGTTATGATGATGACCACCGTATTTTTAATGAGTGCTCATTTTATGGCTTGCAATAAACTTGGCAGTGAAAAATTTAACATTCTTCCACACTGTGCCACCCGCCCACTGTCAGATTTTGATCTTGCTATTTCTAAACTCAACATGCTGGCATTGGGTGTTGTTATAGCATATTTATTTTTCATCTCGGTACCAGTTTTATCAATTTATATAATTGGACTACCGGAGACGACAGCAAGTAGTAACGCAATTGAAAACATTAGCCTTGCAAAAATGATTTCAACACTCATACTAGCGCTGATCGTTTTTCTGGCAATATTTTGGGCGGCTAGCGCAAATGGTTGTGCTATTTTACTGAGAGACAGTAAATTAATGTTTATCTTAAACATCACCGGATTTATGGGTCTAGGGGTACTATTTCTTGGTTCAATAATTTATTTCAAAGGGCAACCTGGCGATTTTGAAACGGTCTTAAAAGCATCGCCAGCCTATCAACTAGTGTCTGAAAACCCACACTTGTTATCTTTGATAGTTACCGGCGCCATTTTATTATTAATCGCGTTTTTGTTACCACCATTTAGGCGCATTGCAAGTCTAAGTCAATTGAGAACTTACGGTTTAATCTGCGCTACCGGACTAGTTATTAGCCTAGTTTTAGTTTGGAGTTTGGAGCTGCCAACTAAAGCATCAGCTTTTGCCAGCTACTCGTTAGTTAACCTTTTTCTATTGTGCTTTCTGCCTTTTTTGGTGGCGCCAATTAGTGTTGCCAAAAATCGACATCGATAGTTTATTTTTGAGATAGTCTATTTTGGCGATAATTTTTGCTTTCGATAATTTGTAATAATCGTGCTATGTTATTTTGGAATCGATTTAGGCTCTAGTGTGATCTATATAGAGCCTGCGCTTGCACGAACAAGTGACTCACCCGCCCATTTAAATCAAACAACTAGCGATAAGCTAAAAAATCTCAAAAGCGTTGTTTTATGACAAGGTTTTTCATATTTCCTTTTTATGACGCTGTTTATTTGAACATTAAAAACTAAAAGCCAATCTGACATGTCGGCGTCACAATTCTGTTTTTAGATTTCCTCGCTTAGCATTCATATATGACCAATATTCAATTTGTTTGTTATTTCCAAATAGAGAATTACTAGCTATTTGTCATCGCTAGATCTAACGCCATCTCTAACGCTATCTCTAACGCTGCTGGCATTTTTCAATGTCAGACGCTTCGTGGTTAGTCTGTTCGTAATTATTACGTGCGCGTTAAGTCATAGAAATACGTACTCAGAAAGCCTGTCATAAACCTGTCTTGTTTTTATCAAATTCCTGTCACATAACTTTTACAAAATGCGCGGGTAAGTTTATAAAATTAACTCAAAGGAAGTAATATATTATGAATTCAAGTTCCATATGGGCAAAAAGTGCCATTGCCGTAGCATTATCAATGTTACTAGCTGGTTGTCCACTAGAAGGTGATGACGGTGACGATGGTTTAGACGGCGCGGCGGGTCAAATAGGTCAGAATGGCGCAGACGGTCAAGATGGTGAAAATGGTCAAGATGCATCCGGTACAACGATTTCGCTAAGCGTACTCGGCAGATATTCCACAGGTCAATTTGATGAATCAGCAGCGGAAATTGTTGCTTTTGATCCAACCACTCG
>CAJQOL010000003.1 GCA_905479925.1 uncultured Kangiellaceae bacterium
GAAGTCTCGTTGTGGATTATTTATAGCGGTTTCAATAAACCGTTAGTTTAAACGATTTTTAAAAAAATAATTAACCTTAACTCAGTTTTAGTAATCCTTAAAATGTGCATAAAGTCGAATAACTAGCATTGCAAGAACTAACCATACGCACTAGTTTTTCTAAATTTCTATCGCCAGTGACGTTAATTTTGTGACTATTAAGGCAAACTAGCGCAGTAATAGCGAGCTATTATCAGCAAGTTTAACGCTGATCGGCGCTAAATTTGTATCGCGGGAAAGGTTTTCTTATACCGAGCTGAGGTTAATTAGACTTCAGAAGGCTAATAAGCGACTAGCAAGCATTAGCAGCCTACTAATCACTTATTTTGTTTGACGTTAGTTTAAATCCTTTATGACGATCTTAAAAATTCCATCCGCTTGTTTAACAGAATAGGCCATTAGGTTGTGATGAGGACTCAGATCAGCCTTCATTTCATCAAATGAGGATACCGCGACGTCGCTAACCAGCTTGGAATGAAGGTCAACTTTAACAATATCCCAACTCGAATGGCGCTTGGCGGTTACATAGAGTTTGCCATCAACTAATTTGCCAACTATCGAACTTCCATCAGATTCGAATAGCTGCCGATGTTTACCACTTCGAATATCAACCTGATAGATAATTGATTTCTCGCCAACTCGTTGATCAAACACGATCGACTCCCCGTTTTCAGTCCAACTGGGGTGAAAAACCGCCTGCTTGGTATGAGTCAATCGAGAGACCTTACTACTTGCCATATCATACAAATAGATTTGACTTAAACCGTCTCGTCTTGAGAGAAAAGCAATAGATTGGCCGTCTGGCGACCATCGGGCTTGGTTATCCATTGATGCACTTGTAATTAGCGGAATCGTCTTATGCGTTTTTAAGTCATACAAGTATATATCCCAAGCTCCGTGCCTGCTGGAGGAGAAAACTAACTGAGTACCATCTGGGGACCAACTAGGATCGGTATCATACCCGTTGTTTTGAGTAATATTTTGAGTAGCCCCGGTTGCAAGCTCCTCAATAATAACGTCAAAAAAGTGATCACTGGTATTCGAATGGTAGGCTATTCGCGCTCCATCCGGTGATATCGCCGGACTATATTCCCCTTCATTTTTAACCGCGGCGTGTGAAATATTTAATAAGGTGACTAACGTCAAAACGAGTTGGACGACAAATTTCTTCATTGTAAGGTTTCCTTAAAGGCATAAATTGAATGAGCATTTTGTCCCTACAGCCCTTATAATTACGACTCACCCAATAATTTGATACTTTTTTAACGGATTATTTTTTGCTAAATTTGGACTGGACAGGAACCATAGGCTTATTGGCCATCGGTCAATCCGTGGCATTGATGGTTTATGTAATTGCTCAATGTCGTACCAATCAATTATTAATATTGCCGCTGCTGCTTTTAGCGATATTGGCCGTCGCGCTAAGCCACGACATATTGCTGCATACTAGGTTATCCCTTTATTTTCCTCATATATTAGGTTTAGGCCCTCTTCATGCGTATTTGGTGGGGCCATTGTTATTAATGATTAGCTATAAACTCATTTCACCAGCGGGCAAACTGTCCTACTTAAATCTGCTGCATTTTTTACCCTTTGTTATTCATATTTATTTTCAACTACCAACAATACAGCTCGCCGTTGATGAAAAAATAGCGATCCTCGAACGTTTCTATGGGTCGCCGCAGACCTTCAGCCATCATCTTTTAACCTTCGATAACTTGCTAAGTAACCTGAAGTTTTACGGACATCGATTTAGCTATTTTATTTATGCGCTGTACTTGTTAAATAACAATAAAACGCAAATACTGGACGCTGTCAGCAGTAGACGACGGTTTACCCAATTGCTTAGTCTGTCGTTGATTGTTTACTGCGCCATATGGGGAGCGTTGAGACTGTTGATCTTTATTCCAACGATTGCACCTATCATTATGGCAAATAGCAACATAATCAATGCCATTGGACTGATACTATCTGTCTCGTTGGTCGCCAATTTTTGTTTCAGCTTTAGCATCAAAGATATTTTTAGTGGGGCGAGCACTCGCAAGTACCAAAAGTCGAATCTTGGTGACGAATTGAACCATGAAATATACCGTCAAATAACGCAGCTTTTAGCTAAGCCTGAGGTATTTACAAACCCTGAACTAAAGCTGCCTGACCTTGCCAGATTGAGCGGCTTTAGCGGTCACCAAATTTCACAGGCAATTAACCTTAATGGCCAGACTAGCTTTAATAGTTTACTCAATGATATTCGAGTGGAGAAAGTGAAGAGTCTATTCAAGGATTCAAACAATCATACAAAAGACATTCTAGAACTTGCATTTGAATCTGGATTTAACTCAAAAGCTACTTTTAACCGTGAGTTCAAAAAACGAGTCGAACAGACTCCGAGACAGTACCGCTCTTCTCTAAAATAATTTTTGTTTATCAACCAGCGCTTGAATCAGTCAGAGTCTAAATAACCTGAACCTGGATAAAGAAAACCTGAAAAAGAAGAATCTGAAAAAGAGAAACCTAAAATTAGGCTCTCCTTATTCAGACAAATCATCTTCAAAATTACACTCTGAAATTGTGCTTTGAAAATTGCGCCGTAAAGTTAAAGCTCACTATTCAAGACCGTTTGAACCAAGGTATCTATCGCTTCCTCGCACAGCTCTGAACCACAATTAACAAAAGCAGTAACGCTAAGGTCAATCTCTTTTATATAAATATTGTGTACACTATACCCAGGCTCCAGGCCGCCATGATGATACATCGTATTGTTTCCGGCGATTTCTTTTTCAACAAAAATACCCATGCCGTACTCTACATCTTCCCCTATAGCTATAAGGTTTTCGTCACTAAACAACGTGTCTTTGATCGTTTGACTGGTAAAAGTATCATCGGTAACAAAGCTTTTTAGGAACAACGCCAAATTCTCTACAGTTGATACAACCGGAGCGTCGGCAACACCAATATTTTGCTGGAAAAACTTAGTATCTATCCAATCAAAATCCTCATCCTCGTAGTAGCCCGAGATTATATCACCACGCTCTTTCTCCAAGCCTGCATAATAGGTATCCGTTAATGCTAGCGGCATTAAGATTCGGTTTCTAAATTCCGTTGAATGATGCTGTCCTAATACTTGATCAAGGATCAGCCCTGCCAACAAGTACCCGGTATTGGAATATTGGAAACCTTGGCCCGGCAAGAAATACGCGGGTTGATTAAGAGCAAACTGCAACGCAAACTCATCGGTCTTAAGAGTTTCAGGGTCGTCAAGTACCGCTTCAAAGTAGTCTAATGCCGTCTCATCGAGGTAGTCGTAGACACCACTGGTATGACTAAGCAATTGCCGCAAAGTTATTTGAGTACCATTTTCAATCTGCGAAACAAGAGCTTCCTCAAGCCAAAAATCGAGAGTATTGTCTAAATTTAAGATCCCTTCATGGTGCAACATAGTGGCTAACAAAGCAGTCATAGGTTTGCCGGAACTGCCTGTTGGCATTTGGTGGTAAGGCTGCATCAGTGTTTGTGACTCCTGGTTCGCGAAACCGGCACTGCTCAAGAATTTTTCCTCAGGTGTTTCTACAAGAAGTATCACGCCCGGAACTTTATCGTTAACCATTTCATCAAGTAGCGGTTGATAAATGTCCGCTCGTGATTCTGGATCGACTATGGGATCTGGTTCAACAATTGGCTCAGGATCATCGGAGTCACTGCAGCCTGCCAGAAAGAGTAAAAGTGCTAATGCGTGTATGGTTGATTTTAAATGACTGAAAGTTTTCATTACCTATTCCCTTTAGTTTATTTTGAAATAGAACTATAAAAAAAGCAGACTGGTAATGACGTAACAGGTTAAAACGAACTGTAGCAATTTGTATCAGCGTGTATCTTGAGATACTGGAGCAATGGAAAGGTTAAAGTGATAAACAATCTAGTGTGGCGAGTTCGCTCCCTTTATCATCGATAAGGCTAAGAGAACGAATGATTAACTATGTCTAATTATCCAGCGGCCGATTCAACCAACCGCTCCATGTATTCAACGAAGTTCTAGCGGCTTGCTGTCCATCATACAAACCAATATCTTTCCATATTTTTGCGGTGGGATCCTCTGCAAGAGTCTCGCTCCACAAAGTGTCAAAATCAGCGACTGTCCACCAGATAACAAATTCCATTTGCATCGCTTCACTCTCTTCTAACAATCTGCTCATATAAGCGGCTTGCTTGGCTGAGTCACTTTGAATAGAAAGTTGAAACTCGTCGATGGTTAAGTCCTCTCCAACCCAACCGGTTTCCGAAATAGCGAGTGGTTTAGAGGGCACCATACTTCTAATTTGGCTAAGCCAATTGGCGGGTAGGTTAGCGGGATCACCTTTGTCATCATGGGCGAAAAATGCATAAGGGTAAGTGCTTATACCTACCACATCGGTATAATCTAGAACCTCCGGATAAGCCGCTTCAACCAATTGACTGGACGCCCCACCAGGGGACTTCATGACAACCGATGTCATTAGTTTTAAGTTGGGATAAACGGCTTTAATGGCGGTATAAACAGCTTGAGAAAATATAACGTATTCAGCGTAACCTGCTGGGTCATTAATAATTAACTCGCTGACCTCGGTTCCATACTCAAAATAATCCGGTTGAAAGCGATCGATCATATCAAGGGAAAAATTGACATAAGCAGTGATTACCTCAGGAGAACTCCAACTACGTTCGGCCCACTCACCCTCTAATGGCATATTGACCGACTCCCCCCAATTAGGTACCAAGCCATCTCTACCGGTATTTAAAGAATCTATCGCCAAAAATACCGACATACTATTGGCGGTGTTTGTTAGTCTGCCATTAATTTCTCCTTCAACATTAGGATGATAAGCTGTTTGGTCAAGCGCTTCTTGCCAAGGAACACCGGACATTAAATGGTGTTTTATCATATCGCCATGCTGGTGCAAGCGATCATAGGTTGTTGATTGTGCGTCAATGGTTGCTTCATATAACCAAGGTGTAAAACCCATTTTAAAGCCGCGAGTTAACACTTCTTCCTCTGGCTCGTTTTCATCGGAGTCAGAGGAGCCACCGCAGCCAATAAATAGTAAAGTTAACAAAGTCAGTAACAGCGAATTTAAAGGTTTCATGTCGATTCCTTAGCAATTGAAGCAAAGATGTCTATAAAAATAGCAGGTATTTTACTTCTTCGACAGGATAGAGTGCACAGTTTAAGCGAGCTAAAGGACGTCGTTTCGCCAATATTAGTCGTAACCTACCAAATTACTCAGTCTCCAATTCAAACAATATGCCTTTAAGATATTGGTGTATTGTGCTTAAATTCTCGTAATCTAAATAAACTGAACTCGATGTACCGACTCTACCGACCTGACTGTTAAGCTTACCTAGCTGGTAAGCTTTATTTTCCACCGTAAACAAGAGAGTCCCAATATCGAATTAAGGTTAAATAATTCAACAGCACTTATTCTGGGTAATCATACTGATACCCTTTTAACGAGGCTCAAACATGCTAGCAATCTTGAATGATTTATTATGGGGAAAGGTTTTAATTGGCCTGCTAATTGGCGTGGGGGTTTGGTTTACGGTTGCTTCAAACTTCGTTCAAATACGTTTTTTTAAGCGCATGTTTGGTATTTTAAAACAAGGAATACACCACGAGAAAGGACATGTTAGCTCTTTTCAAGCGTTAATGATAAGTGTCGCCGGTCGAGTAGGAGCAGGCAACATAGCCGGCGTTGCGGTTGCGATTACATTGGGTGGACCCGGCGCAATTTTCTGGATGTGGGTCATTGGTTTAATAGGCATGGCGACCAGTTTCTTTGAGTGTACCCTTGCACAAGTCTACAAAAAAGCTGAACCAGACGGAAACTTTAGAGGCGGCCCAGCTTATTATATGCACAAAGGTATGAAGCAAAAATGGATGGGGAGTTTCTACTCTCTGCTATTGGCGTTAAGTATTGGAACCGCATTAATCGCTTTACAATCTTTCACCATGGCTTCCTCTTTTGAACAAAGCTTCGGTACTTCAACATTGCATAGCGGACTTGCTTTGGCGGCAATAACCGCAATTATTATTTTTGGAGGTATCAAACGAATTGCAGAGGTCGCTGAATGGATTGTGCCGTTTATGGCGGCCGGTTATTTCTTGCTAGGGCTATATGTAATAGGTACCAGCTTCGAGAAAATCCCCGCCGTGTTTGTACAAATATTTAACAGCGCCTTTGGGCTTCAGCAAGCAATTGGCGGTGGCTTTGGTGTGGCGATTCTTATGGGCGTGCAACGGGGTCTATTTTCGAATGAGGCGGGCTTAGGTCACGCCGCCAACGTAGCGGCAGTTGCGTACGTTAAACACCCGGTTAATCAAGGCATCGTGCAGTCTTTTAGTGTATTTATCGATACCATGGTTTTATGTACGGTAACCGCAATGGTCATTTTGTTATCCGGCGTTTATTCAGCAGAATCTGATGTTGGCGGCATAGCACTAACGCAAATATCCTTAGCAACTTATGTGGGTGATTGGTCAGGAATTTTTGTCACTATCGCGCTTTCCTTGTTCGCCTTTACCACCATTTTGTACCTTTATTACCTTGGCGAAAACGGCCTCAATTTCTTTAGTAATGAAAATAAAAAGCTGTTTAATGTTTATCGAGTGATTATATTAGTGCAAATTGTTTGGGGCTCTCAACAGGAATTAACAACCATTTTCTCTTTTGCTGACCTTGCTGTGGGTTTGTTAGCTTTAAGCAACCTTATTACGCTAATTTTTCTGTTTAAGACTGGAAAACGCGTTTTGGCTGATTATGACCAACAGGTTGAACAAGGCATCAAAGAGCCTCGTTTTGAAGCCAGTCAATTTAACGATCTCGAACTTGATCCAGAGTCTTGGCCATCACAAAATAAAACCAGCTAATTGTATTTGCCATTAAATGTATTGACTCGAATCTAAACTGATTAGTCGGAACTCAGGTTTCGACTTAGCCAGACATTGAACGTTTTTCCTATAGATAAAACGACAGTTTTAGCGGTACGTGCTTATATTTTAAAGCGAAAATTTCTGAGTCGAAGGCGCCGGTTTCTTTTTATCTGAAGGAGACATATAACCTCCTGCTAATTCAGTTCCCATCTTTTCCTCGGAAACTAACTCCAGGCTCGTTTGATAGCTGCATTGTTCAAGTACGCCACTTGAGAGTGCCCAGCGGCTGAGCGTCTAGATTTTTTGCTTACTTTTGTATCTTCTGACAAAAGTAAGTCGCAGGCAAGTGAAACGCTGCGAAACAGAAGCAAGGAAAGAGTGGGAAGTAGTCATTTTGGAATCGTGCAAACTATTAGATATAGTTTCCCTCTCCCCAGCCCTCTCCC
>CAJQOL010000004.1 GCA_905479925.1 uncultured Kangiellaceae bacterium
AAACAAGCTATGAATATATTCACTGAACTTAATCATCTGAATACCGTTAACTGAAATCTCAGCACTGCGACGCATCATGTTAAAAAGACTAATTCGCATATGTCTGGCAAAACGTTCGTTTACCATCTCAAGAGATGGCATCCGCCCCCGAACAATACGGTCCTGAGATGAGAAGTCATAAGTTCTAGCCTCACCGGGTTCGAGCGACTCATCTTCTATCTCAACGTCACCATCGTCCACACCATGGAGTAACGCATCAATTTCGTCTTGGCTTAATAAATCCGACATATACTCTCTTTATATCTTACTCAATATAATCGATTGCTTACTATTTACTGCATAACAAAACTAGTAAACAGAACCTTTTCAACGGTTGGCTCACCAACCAAATTAGTTAAAGTAGCTTGCACGGTTACCAAAGCTTCTTCCTGTAATTTTTGCCTTCCATCTGGAACTTTCAAATCGTCAGAATGTTTTTGGCTAAGTAGCATTAAAATATCATTTCTAAGCTGAGGTAAATGCTGTCTTACATTATCCTTAGCATCCATACTTCGAACTAAAAAGTTGAGCTTAACTTGAACGGTTCTTCCTCTTTTCTTACCGGGCAAATTTGCAGTTAAAGCATTCGGTACTGAGACATAGATTGCAGGCCCCTTCTCTTCAACGACTTCTTCATCTGTTTCATCGGTAGCCGGCGAGTCATCTCCCATTAGAAAGAATGCAGCAACACCTCCTCCAACCAACAGAACAGCAGCGGCAATGATAATTATCAGCTTTTTGCTTCCACCGCCTTCACCTTCGCCTTCTTCACCCTCTTCTACATCTAATTCTAAGTCTTGGTCATCTTCGGCCATAATTTTTTCCTTTTATGTCATATAAATGATAATTACGTGTTACTGATATAATTATGGCTAACCTTTGTTTTCTTTGCACAGAACCAGCAAAATTAATCAATGACGCTAGCTATTGGACTTATAGGTCCTTAACTAGCAAATGTTATACCATGAAATTAATCTCATATTTATCAACAAGTTATAGTGGGATAACGTCAAGCACGCTGAGTTCGCGAGTTAAGTGTCATTATTTTGGCGTTGAGAATTTGCATACTCCATCGCGCTGTTGACATAGCAGCATATGCAACTACAAGGTGTGACGGTTAAATGGTTAGAAATTAAACGCTTATTTAAGTTGGCGTCAAAATAGAAACTCATAAGGCTCGACGCGGAATGAAGTAAATAACGGTGCCGTAACCGAGGGTATGACATTGAAAACTCTATATTATAAAGTCTATATAAGTTATTTGTGACGTTGGCGCTCTAAAACTAGTACTATTTATTGGTTAACTGGTAACGGTTTGGTTTAGATATAGGTATCCAACAGACCAATTTTAACCTCTTCTGCATGCTGTTCTTCTACCGGAGTGTCAGCGGTTGTAGTTTCTGTTTGGCTTGTAGTTTTAGAGTCTTTCTCTTCTTTATCTTGTTGCTGTACCTCGGTATCCCCTAAGGTAATCCCCTGCTCAAGCAACATTTCTCTCAGTCGATTAATATTTGCCTCGACGGCTTCTTTGGTTTGAGGGTTACTAACACTAAACATGATATGGGTTTCATTGCCGATACTCTTCATTTTTACGCTAAGCGGCCCTAACTCCGGAGGGTCCATCATAATCTCAGCACTTGAAACAGCCTGTTTTATCAACCATTGAACACGTAAAGCCAACTTTGGTGAAAAATCACCTCTTAATGACAGAGCTTGTTCGAAAGTCGCAGGAATAACAGATGATTTGCCTTCTACCCCTTTTGCTGAATCGCTTGCTACCGTTAAACCCGCAGCTTCTATACCGCTAGCGTTAGCATACCTAACCGTTGGAACATCGGTTGATGTCTGGGTGACAGTGGCATTTTCCGTTAACGCCTTGTTTAACAGACTACTTTCAATATTAGAACTAATAGATTCAGCGTGTTTTAAATTATGGGGTATTCCATCAGGTTTCGCTAACTTTACCCCCATAACATTAAACTCAGAAGGCTTTTTTAATCCGTCAATGTCGCGTTTTTCAAAAGTAGCTTCAGGCTTAATTTGTAACCCTTTCGCTAACAGCTGGGCTTCTTTTACACCTAGCGTGTTTAACTCAGGTCTGTTTTCTGAATTTTTTTTACTTAGGCTCAAAGTATCGCCCAGTGATAAATTGGAGGAAGTGTTTGCATTAGCGGTTTGAACGTTGGTTTCCAACTTATTTGCGCTCTGTTTTTTAGCTTCTTCGCCGTTCTTGTTAAAAAGTGCGTCGCTTTGTACTGGAGCTCGAGCATTTTTTCTAATTCCCACCTCATTAGCGTCGAGAGCAACTTTGTCGTTTTTTAGAGCATTAGCGGAAAGCTGATTTAAAGGTAAGATTTGCTCTTTGTTAGTGCCAACTTTAGCAGCGCCTTGGCCACTTAACACCGAAGCTGGATCTGTAATTGTGAGCCCCTCGGCTAAAGGTACTGTTTTGTTAATGCCATTGGGGTTTACATATGATGGATTTATTTCACTTAGGACTTGCTTAGATTCACTCAAAAAACCGCCAGTTCCAGGCGTTACAGGAGCATTTTGATTAATGCCTAACTCTTTTAGACCTGATTCTTTTAGGCCTAATTCTTTTAGACCTAACTCGTTCGGGTTTAACTTTTGCTGTCCAGGTTCGTCAAGCAAGACCTGTTCAGCCACTAGCCCTATTCCTGTCGTTGATTGTGATAAGGTATCTGTATCTAAGGTAGGTATTTCAGAGGATTGGCTGGCTAACTCAAGTTGCCGCTCATCGAGTTTTGGAGCAATTGTCTTTGGGTTCGCCGAAAATACAAGCCCGTGTTGGTCGCTATCTGCGGACATGGTAACTTTCGGAAGCAAATTGCCGCTTTTGGGTCCTACCTCGGCAATACCAACGCCATTCGTTTGCACTCTTTGAAATTCTTTGGAGAATTCGGTGCTATTTGAACCTTGATTGCTAGCTTTATCAATTTTACCGTCTTTAGCAACAAAGTTAAGCCCAGCCTTATCTGCCGCCTTTTCTATGGTGCTTCTCTTCGCATGACCCAATAAAAAATCCATAAACTATCTCTTCGTTAGATAAAAAACAATCTAGAGCTAGTTACTGGAAAGCAATACTGATGCCAATAAATGAAAAGCGAGGGTAATAGTTAACTACGAGTATTTAGGGGCGATGAAATGATTTTAGGTAAGAGCAGACTTAACGTAAGCAACTATTGGTATTTTTCTGAAAGCAAACTTGATGAAGCGACAAATAGACTATTGACGGATTCCAAATCGAAATCTTCTAGGGTTAACACCCCTGCTCTAGCTTGGGTTTCTATATGTTCACAAAGATCAGCAAACGCGCTTAGACCAACATTTCGTGCGCTGCCTTTTATACTGTGTGCCATCTTAAAGATTTCTTGCTGTTGTGTTTCTACTGACATTTTGCCCAATAAAGCAATTTTTTGTTGGCTATCATCCTTAAAACTGTCTATTAGCATGGACATATCATCGCCCATGATATCAACCAGTTCATCAAGCACTTCCTGATCAAGTAAGTCTTTCTGTTCCATCAATTTTATTCCGGTATGTCGTTGTGTCGCCAGCTATATATCGCCTTTACCTGCGAGCCATCTTCTAAATACTCTATGGAGTCACAGAGTTTAAACAATAGCGGTAAACCTCTCCCACTATAAGTTTTGCTTCCTTCACTAATGACCTTGTCAATATCAAAGCCAGCCCCAGTATCCGTCAGCTCAAAAACTAGCTGACCACC
This sequence comes from uncultured Kangiellaceae bacterium, assembly GCA_905479925.1. Taxonomy (GTDB): domain Bacteria; phylum Pseudomonadota; class Gammaproteobacteria; order Enterobacterales; family Kangiellaceae. Next base: position 3,788 of record CAJQOL010000004.1, read on the forward strand.
ATCACTTGTAGGCCTGTGATCAACGGAAAGATCAACATAACCTTCGGAAATATTGTTTAACCTATCCATCCGCTGTTGGTAATACTTAGCAAAACCAGAACTGTCTTGCTTCAGTTTTGAGTCTAGTCCTAAAACGCCATGGTCAAGTGCATTATTATATAGCTCCGATAATACCGTAAATAGGCGAGCTCTATGTGGAACTAGCTCTTTACATGAAGTAAGAGTCTGTAAGAACAAGGGTATCGGGTCAAATGTGCCTAATGATTTACGCCTTAATTTCAATTTGAGAATGGAGTCCGAGACTCCGGTAGCCTCTGAAATACCTAAATGATCCGTTGGCAACTCGTCTTCCCTAACTGACGGAAACGAAACCTCCAATAGACTGAGATCATCGGTCTGTTCAATATTACCGGTAAAAGTTTCAACCGATGACATTAAGGATGCACAAATATCCTGCTCAGCAATGTTTTCTTCAATGCAAGCAACCATTCGATTCTCGCCAAACATCGAGCCGTCAGCTTGCTCAGCTTCAATAATACCGTCGGTGACAGCTATTATTTTATGATCACGGCCAAATTCGAAGCTTTTGCAATCGACTTTAAATTTTGAAGGTGACTGAATGCCGAGAGGTAAATGGCAAGAATTGATTCGTTCAAGGGTCTCAGTTTTTTGATTGATCAAGTAACAATCTGGTGCGCCGGCATTCCAAATTGTCATTCTTTCATCTAATGAATCAATATCAATAACAATCACACAACAGAATATACCTCTAGGTAACACGTTGTATAACCGCATGTTCATTTCGGTCATCATATCAGGAATAGAAAATCCCTTTGTGGTCATCCCATAAAATATTTCTGAGGTCGGCATGGCACCTATCGCAGCCGGTAAGCCATGACCAGTAAAATCCGCTAACAACAACCTCATACCGCCCATAGGTAGTTTAGAAGCAAGCATCAAATCTCCATTAAAAATGGACATTGGCGACAGGTGATAATTAATATTGCTCGACTCTAAGCAGCCTCTGTGGGCTATGTTATTAAAAATACGTTTTGCTGCTTCTTGCTCTTGGACCAAGTGCTCATGATGATATTGAATGCGCTCTCGTTGGTCTTCGACCGTCGCATAAAGGTTTAAAATTCGCTCAAAAGCATCAACCTTTGCTTTAATTATAATTTTATTGATCGGTTTTGAAACAAAGTCATCACCACCAACATCGATACACTTAGCAAGATCATGAGCTTCGGTTAACGAAGTAAGGAAAATGATAGGAAACCAAGACTGGTCGGGGGATTTTTTAATTTCCTCGGCGACTTCATAGCCATCAAACTCAGGCATCAGTACGTCGAGGAACACCATATCGGGTTTGTCTTGTTGAAAAAGCTTGATGGCTTCTTTGCCATCGCTTGCCTGAATTACGCTATGACCATAGTTATTTAAAACTTTTGAAAGAATGAGTCTTTCAGTTGTATTGTCATCGGCGATGAGTATTTTTAGAGGCACTCACAGACCTATTTATACGATTTTAAAAAGTTGTTCAAAGTTAGATATATTGAGAATTTTACGAATATCTTCGTTACATCCCACTAGATTTATATTAGATGAATCGCCACCTGAATGATCTCTAAGCAATAAAAGCATTCCTAAAGCAGAACTGTCTAGGTAAGTGGTGCCTTTCATATCAACTGATATTTCACTTGGAACTGGAGATACCTTTTCATAAGCTCCCCGAAAAGCTTGATGCGCACTAAAGTCAAAACGTCCTTCAATGGTTATCGTCAATGATTTGCCATCTGCAGAAGTAACAGAAGTAACCGCCATGATTTGTTCCTCTTATAAGCTATTTAACTATACGACCGTTTATTATACTAATCAATCATATTTATCTTTCTAATCAACTAGTTAGAAATGATAAAATTATTAATCATTTCAGGATAAGCATAGTCTAATTTTGCAAGATACACTAATTAAATTTTAAAAAAATGCACACTTCTGAAATCAGTCGTTACAAAGACTACCCATTGTTGCATATATATTGAGCAATTTTACTGAGAGGCAGAATTTTGCCCGCTCCACCAAGCGCTACAGCAGCACCGGGCATCCCCCAAACAACGCTACTTGCTTCGTCTTGCGCAATAGTGGTGGCGCCCATTTTTCTCATCGCTAACAAGCCTTTTGCTCCGTCTTTTCCCATACCGGTTAACAAAATACCGATGGAACGTTTTACTTTTAAGTCAACAACAGAATCGAAAAGCACATCTACCGCCGGTTTGTGACGATTTACCTTTTCGCCGTCATTTAAAACGCCCCAATATTCTGCCCCTTTTTTTTCAACTCTTAGGTGCTTGTCACCCGGTGCTAGATAGGCGTACCCTTTTTGTAACTTAACGGTCGATGATACTTCCGTTACTGTTATTTCGCATTCTCTGTTTAAACGCTTAGCATAAGAAGTCGAAAAGGTCGCAGGGATATGTTGAGCCAACAATATCGGCGGCAATCCGACGGGCAAGCGAGTAAGAACTTCTCTGATCGCTTCCGTGCCTCCGGTTGATGCCCCGATGGTAATCAGGTCGAGTTTCTTCTTTGGCTTTTCTAATGATATAACGCTAGATGCAGTTACCGGTTCCTTTTCCAGCGCATGAGTATTGCATTGCGATGCGGCAACAACTTTCTCAATTAACTCCGATGACAATTCAGTCAACTGGTTCTTAACGTCTGTAGATGGTTTGCCAATAAAATCAAAAGCCCCTATTTGCAGCGCTTCTAAAGTTACGTCAGCCCCTTTCTGCGTTAGAGTCGAGATCATAATGACCGGCATCGGCCTTAAACGCATAATATTCTTAAGAAAGGTTAAGCCGTCCATTTTCGGCATTTCAACATCTAAAGTTAAAACATCTGGCGAATATTTTTTAATCTTATCTCGCGCGTCTATCGGGTCCTCTGCGGTCGCAACGACCTCTATCCGAGAATCTTTTGCCAAAATTTCAGTAAGCAGAACTCGTATAAAAGCGGAATCATCGACCACTAACACTCTAATTTTATTTGTCATAGTTGCACCCAATATCCATAACCCGATTTAAGCAGCACCTAATCGAATAACTCAATTTCGCCTTCGGTTTTCGATTTTGTGATCTTGTTAAAGTAACGAGAATCACGCGTTTCGACGGTACTATTGTGCTGTCGAACAAGCTTTTTCATTTTCACCTTACCCGTTTTAGGGTTATAGAGTACCTTACGGGGATAACTACCACCGACATCTTCCGCCATCAAATTAAAGCCTTCAAGATTAATGTACTCTTTTACGAACTCGATGTTTCGCTTTCCGATATCCGTAACGCCTTTCATTACTCGTCCGCCGCCAAATACTTTTATTTCTAAATTTTCACGCTTTCCGCCGTTTCTTAGAATGTCGTTGATCATTTGTTCCATGGCAAAGTTTCCGTAGCGGGCAGCATCGGCATGTTGTAACAGATTATTGGTATTTTTGATTGGCAACATAAAATGATTCATGCCTCCAATGCCCGCTTGAGGATCCCTGATACAAGCGGAGATACAAGAACCTAGAGTTGTAACAATACTTTCATTGTGAGCCGTAACGTAATACTCTCCTGGGAGAATTTTAGCTGTTGGCAAACCTGTATGTTTGTCCCAGTACCGGTTAACATGATTAAACTCTTGCCAACATGACGGTAAATTATCTCGGTCAAAACCACTACTCATTAACCAATCTTCCTAAATATAGTTTTACCAATATTTTCAAACAACCCCCTAGTAGCACCTAAACTTTCCGAATGCCCCAGAATCAGACAGCCTCCTGGTTCTATTAGTGAATGATAGCGCCGAATCAATTTTTCTTGTGTCTTTTTATCAAAATAAATAAGAACATTACGGCATATAATCAACTGAAAAGGGCCACTTATAGGCCACTCATCCATCAAATTTAATTGTTTAAAATGAATCGGCTTTTTTAGTAACTTTGATACTTGTTTCTGATTAGGGGTACATTGGCTCGTCTGTTTGAACCAACGAAGGTACTGCTCATCTACTGGAGCAAGCTTATCGACGGAGTAAATACCTTGTCTTCCGGCTTCTAAAACATTGGTATCTAAATCCGTTGCTAAAATTTTGAAATCAATATTGGCTGGTTTATTTTTGAGGTGCTCCCAAACCATGGCAAGAGTATAAGGCTCCTCCCCTGTAGAACAACCCGCCGACCAAAACCTAATTCTTGAAAGCTTACGGGCAAAAATATCGGGAAACAATGTTTCTGTAAGGTAATCAAAATGATGGTCTTCTCGAAAGAAATGAGTGAGATTGGTCGTTAAAGAATTAACAAACGCCTTTTTTTCTTCATCATCAACTTCCACATATTCTAGGTAGTCAGTAAAATTATTTAGATTAAGTTTTCGTAACCGCCTAGCTAATCGGGAATAAACCATGTTTTCTTTTCTATCCGATAAACTAATACCAGCGATTCGGTATATAGCGTCAACGACTGCACGGAAGTTTTCGTCCGAAAAATCAAACTCTCGATGTCGGGCATATTCGTTTACGGCTTCCACAATTTACCTATTATCTCGTTTCATAAATAACTATTGCTTTAATCAGACCTTTGGAAGGACAGTAGCCCGACCCTGTTAGAATTGATTTAGAGCGGGTAATTAGTGAGTAGCGCTATTCAACGCTACTCGTTGCTATTGCTTGGTGAATGAGCGATCGCTACCTAGAATTCTTCCCATTCGTCATCCTGCGCTTTTTTCATAGTAGAACTTTTCTTCGGCGCTACTGGGGAGACTATTTTCTCACTTTTTGCGCCACTTTCATTCCCTGTTTTAAAGAAACTCATTAATTCCAGCATATTACCAGCCTGTTCCGTAAGAGCCTCGGCAGCGGCAGCGGCTTCTTCAACTAGCGCGGAATTTTGCTGAGTCATGTTATCCATTTGAGTAACCGCCTGGTTAACTTCCTCAATACCATTTGCTTGTTCGCCGCTAGCATCCGCTATTTCACTCACTAAGCCGGAAACATTTCTAACCGAATCAACAATCTCCGCAAGTTTTTGCCCAGAATCATTCACCAATTCAGTTCCTTGGTTAACTTTGTCAACACTGTTACTGATCAACGATTTTATATCTTTCGCGGCACTAGCACTTCTTTGCGCCAGATTCCTTACCTCTGCGGCAACAACCGCAAATCCTCTACCTTGATCTCCAGCTCTTGCAGCCTCCACCGCAGCATTCAGCGCTAGCAGATTTGTTTGGAACGCTATTTCATCGATGACTCCAATGATGTCTGAAATTTCACGGGACGCATTGTTAATTTCTTTCATGGCTACAATCGCATCTTCTACAACCTTACCGCCACTTTCAGCTTGTTTCATTGTCGTTGCACTAAGCTGATTAGCTTTATTTGCCGCATCGGAATTTTCTTTTACCGTAGCGGTTAACTCTTCCATACTTGACGCGGTTTCTTCTAAACTTGATGCCTGTTCTTCGGTCCTTTGACTTAAGTCAGTATTACCTTGCGATATTTCTCTAGAGGATGTTGAAACACTACTGGATGACTCCATAATTTCGCCAACCATATTCCTCAAATTTTCAATTGTTGTATTAATAGCAGATTGTAGCTCTCCAAAAGAGCCGCTGTATTCCCCATCCATTGTTTTCTGCAGGTTACCACCGGCCATTTCGGTCAGCACCGACTTACAGTTGTCTAAAGGCTCAACAACAGTATCCAACATTGTGTTTACAGAAGATGCCAAATTTTTCATAAAGCCATCAAATGTACCTGCATCGATTCGCTCGTCCAATCTTCCATCAACCGCTTGATTAATAAGATTTTCTACTTGCTCTTGGGCAGTTGCAAGCTCGGTATTATCTGTCCACTCCACCGCAGAGCCTAAGTGCTCCCCACTTTCCGAATAAAGCGGTATTGCTGTTAATGTAAAATGGAGACTGGCCACTCGTATATTGGAGGTATATGGGAGGTTTTCTGGTTTTAATAGATTTTGTTGATGAGCTGGGTTGGCATGGAAACTGTCATAGTTGGTTCCAATCACCTTATCAACACTAAAATTCGGTAACACTGTTTGAATTTCTCGCTCACGTTTACGCAACATTTTCTCAACAGCGGGGTTCATGTAATTGATATTACCTTCGGGGTCCGCCATCATTAGGTTAACGGTCATACCCTGGGTAGCAGATACCAATCGGCCAATTTCGACTTCAGCTTGTACTTGCGCTGTAATATCTGACCATTCTAATCCTGAACCTACATACTCGCCGTTCGCGTCCATTATTGCCGAAACATTCAACTTAATCGTATTATCACCGAGTTTTATATTGGCTTGAAACGGCAGGTTATTAGGGTCACTTAAAATTTTTCTTTGATGCGCTGGGTTAGCATGAAAATCATCGATACATTTACCCAACATAAACTCTTCGGTCGCTTTAAAGTCAGACCATATGGCTTTCATGACGGGTTCAAGTCGTTTCAATAGGTCCATAGTCGCTGGGTTTACATAGGATACTAATAAATCTCTATCCACCATCATCGTCGCCGTACCAGAGGAACGTAACGCACCTTCCATTCTGGCCACTGAGTCATCCGCAGCAACTTTAGCCGTCACATCAGCCCACTCTAGGCTCGAACCAACGTAGTTATTATTGGCATCCATAATAGCCGCGACATTAAGTGACACCGTATTATCACCAAGCTTAATATTGGTTTGATAGGGTAGATTATCTGGGTCGCCTAGAATCTTTCTTTGATGAGCTGGGTTAGTATGGAAATCATCAATACATTTACCCATCATAAAGTCTTCGGTCGCTTTAAAATCGGACCATATGCCTTGCATCACTGGCTCAAGTCGCTTTAAAAGGTCCATCGTGGCTGGGTTTACATAAGTTATCAATAAATCTCGGTCCACCATCATCGTAGCGGTAGCAGACCCCCTCATTGCGCCGTCCATTCTGGCCACTGAATCATCCGCAGCAACTTTAGCCGTCACATCAGCCCATTCTAGGCTTGAACCAACGTAGTTATTACCTGCATCCATAATAGCGGCAACATTTAGACGAACCGTGTTGTCGCCTAACATGATGTTTGTTTGATAAGGTAAATTATTTGGATCGCTTAACAATTTTCTTTGGTGTGCCGGGTTTGCGTGAAAATCATCAATACACTTACCCATCATAAAGTCTTCGGTCGCTTTAAAATCGGACCAAATTCCCTGCATAACCGGTTCTAACCGTTTCAGTAAATCCATAGTCGCTGGATTCATATAAGTGATTAATAGATCGCGGTCAACCATCATCGTCGCGGTTCCAGAGGAGCGAAGTGCACCTTCCATTCGTGCGACCGAATTATCCGCGGCTAATTTTTCGGTAATATCAGACCATTCTAACCCCGAGCCAACGTGTTCTCCTGACGCATCAATAATAGAGCAAACGTTGAGCTCTATAGTTCGATCCCCTAACGAAATACTAGTGGTGTAAGGCATGTTTTTTGGATTATCAAGAAGCTCTCGTTGGTGAGCAGGATTCTTATGAAAGTCATCAATACATTTGCCAATCATAAAGTCTTCTGTCGCCTTAAAATCAGGCCATATCGAACGCAAAGTATCTTCTAGTTTTCCTAAAAGCGTATAGGTCGCGGCATTGCAGTAGGTAATTAGCAAATCTCTATCAACCATCATAGAGGCGGTTTGCGAGGCTTCTAAAGCAGATTGCATTCGAGAGGAACTCTGAAACAAATTAGTCTGTTTCGTTATGTCAGTAGCAAACTTAATAACCTTGTAAGCCTTTCCGTTTTCATCAAGTATCGGGTTATAGGTAGCTTGAATCCATATCTCTCTTCCTCCCTTTGCAAGTCGCTTATACTCTGAGGCTTGAAATTCTCCTCGGTTAAGCGAGCTCCAAAAATCTTTGTACTCCTGACTATCTTTATATTCCGGCTCGACAAAAATACTATGATGTTTTCCTTTAACTTCGTCCAACGAGTATCCCATGGCATTTAAAAACAGATCATTAGCATCGAGAATAGTACCATCCATATTGAACTCAATGACCGCCTGTGAGCGACGAATAGCTTCAACTTGTCCGATCAAGTCTCTGTTTGATTGACTATCATTATTGCTGTTCATATTGATTCCTTTATTGCTTTCATGCGTTGAATTTGCATCATGGTTCATTGTGAAACCTTTACCTAAAAATTATTGTTCTTATACAAAACATTCGTTACTGCGAAAGTTCTTCTAAGTCGATTAGTTTGGATGTTTCAAGGATAATAATCATCGACTCTTTTATTTGAGTCATCCCTTTAATATATTTGGTATCAATTTTACTGCCTAAACTTGGTGACTTTTTTAGATCCTTATTACTAACATCGTAAACATCAGCAACAGCGTCAACAACAATTCCGATAATACATTCCTGTTCATCTGAAACTTGAGTTTTTAATATGATTACTACGGTGGTGCTTTCATAGCTTATTTCTGAGTATTGAAATCGAACCCTAAGGTCAATTATGGGGACAATGGTTCCTCGCCAGTCAATCACTCCTCTTATATAGTCTGGTGTGTTTGGCATAGGTCTTGGCTCAATCCAACAGTGAATTTCTTGAACCGCTAAAATATCAACGCCGTATTCATCCTTACCCATAAGAAAAGTCAAATACTGCTCTTCACTAATACCTGCATCCAAGGAATCGTCAATATTTTTTGACATTAAATTAGACATTTAAATCCCCTGTATAAGGATGATCGATTAAGTCTAGGCTTAAAAGGTTTGAAAGTTCTAAAAGTGTAACCGCGTTATCCGCTACGGTCATTACACCGGATGCAAAGCGTGAGTCAACACCACTTCCGTAATCAGGAACATCGCCTATCTCTGACTCTTCCAAGTTAAAAACATCTGAAACGCCGTCAACAACACATCCCATTAACCGTTCGTTTTCACCGGCCACTGTTTTCAGAATAATAATAACGGTGGTATCAAGATATTTTTCATTTCGAAATCGGAACCGGGTTCTTAAGTCCATTACCGGCACGATAGTACCTCTTAAATTAAGCACGCCTTTAATATACACCGGCGAGTTAGGTAAGAAGGTCGGATTTTCCCACCCTCTTATTTCCTGAACACTTAAAATATCAACAGCAAACTCTTCGCCGCCAACATCAAAACTAAGGTACTGGGTCCCCTTATCCTCTTCTTCAAGCTGATGCGACAAATTATGAGTTTGTCCGGCAAATACATCTTCTATTTCTGATGTCATTATTTAGTACCAAATTTAGTCGTTTCTAGTTAAAGCTCTATCAACAAAATATTTCTTATTTATGCTACTTGATCTCTTTTTTCATTAGCTCGCTCTGTTGACCGTTTTGATAGTCCAACAATGTCTAGAATTAGCGATACACGGCCATCACCTAAAATAGTTGCACCGGAAACCCCTTGCAAAGATTTGTAATGGCTTTCTAAGCTCTTAATTACCACTTGCTGCTGGCCCAAAAGTTCATCTATTTTTATTGCAATCTTTCGATTTTCGCCTTCAACAATTGCTAGTAATCCGTCATTAGTCGATTGCTTCTCATGATTTATTTCAAACTCATCTTTTAGATCAACAATAGGAAGGTATTCTCCGTCATTTTTATAGACAGGCATATTACCGGCTATTTTTGTAATTTTGATTCCGGAAAGAGGAATAGACTCAACGATTGAAGCTAGTGGAATAACATAAATTTCATTGGCTGCTCGTACAAGTTGACCATCCAATATAGCAAGAGTTAGTGGTAATCTAATGGTAAATGTAGTCCCTTGCCCGAGCTCAGACTGTATTTCAACGCTACCGCCCAAGTTGTTAATATTTCTCTTTACGACATCCATGCCCACGCCACGCCCAGAAACGTCGCTTACAACCTCAGCGGTAGAAAAACCAGGCTCCATAATCATTCCAATAATTTGTTCTTTTGGAAGCTCTACTTTACTGTCAATAAGCCCTTTCTCAATGGCTTTTGCGCGAATGATTTCAGGGTCTATACCCGCGCCATCATCTTTAATCTCAATAATGATATTACCACCTTGATGGTAAGCATTAAGCGTGACAGTTCCTGTCTCATCTTTACCTGATTCTAGCCTTTTTTCAATCGACTCAATACCGTGGTCCAATGCATTTCGCACCAAGTGAGTTAATGGATCACCAATCTGCTCCATAACGGTTTTATCGAGTTCGGTATCCTCTCCAACAATGGTCAAATCTATTTTTTTGCCTAATTGCGCGGACAAATCTCGCACCATTCTTGGCAACCGATTAAAAACAAAACCAATAGGAAGCATTCTTATCCGCATGACACTTTCTTGGAGCTCTCGGGTATTCGCCTCTAACTCCCTCAAAC
>CAJQOL010000005.1 GCA_905479925.1 uncultured Kangiellaceae bacterium
ATATAGGTTATCACTTTGACGAAAATGCAGGAAAGCTTGCTAGTTTTCTAGTGCATGCTATTGAGCTTCTAGTGGATCGTCTTGCCAGTAAAGAACAAGTATCAACCCGCACCTTTTCGGTAGCGCACAGCCGATTAGACGAATACCTAAATGGTTTTGAGCAAAAGGTGACACAAACTCACGGCAAGCTTTTAGCAGACATAGAGAAAAAATCTCGCATAGCCCAAGCGAATCATTACACCAAGCAGTTAATTAAATCGAAAACTGACGGTGATGAAATCCCTATATTTTTATTAGATTTTTTTGAAAACCAGCTATCAGGAGTTCTCCATCAGGTCATTGTTGATCATGGCGTACAAAGTAAACAGTGCCAACAGTTGCTAACCGATATGGATACCCTTTCATGGAGCGTTAGTTGCCCGGTAGATGATTCAAACTTCAAAGATCGGTTTGAAGCAGATGTTGGCGAAACGATGAAGAGACTATTTGGCCATTTCGAGCAAAAGAAATTATTTAATGAGTATGTCAAATCGTTCTTTTTAGAGATTGAAGAGTTACACCGAAATAAACTTGCCGGTATTCGTGTACATGTTGATGTCATGATATCGGCGGATATTTTCGGCGATGACTTATTCGATGTAGAAGAAGCGCCAAACTGGGACGATACCAATGAAGCTCAATATCCTATACACCAGTTAAATGAAGGACGTTGGTACCACTTGTTGCTCGACGAGAACAAAGTTCGCTGTAAATTACTTGTTTTAAATGAACTTACCGAAGAGCTCTATTTTACTAATCTTTCTGGTGAACTATTAAGGACAGTAAACTTCGATGAGAATCAGTTTTTAGTTAATAACTTAAGTCCTTTTTTCTTAGACGAAGCGATTCACTTTAAACACTCTTTGAACGCGCTAGAGCGCGAGCTTCATTCAAAACTGGAAGTGCTTAATGTCGAATATCAACGCTTTAAACAGCAAGCAATAATCGATGAAAAGCAGCGTGAACAAATGGAAGAACGCGCTAGAATTGCGATGCTTCATCGAGCGGAGAAAGAAAAACAGCGAGCGGAGAGAAAACGCCAAGAAGCCCAGCAGAAGAAGAAAAAGGAACTACAAAGGATAATCGAATTAGAGAAGATTGAAGCTGAAAAGCGCTTTAAAGCAAAAGGTATTCTAAGGGAGCTTGGGCCCGGTTCTACCGTTGCTATATTGATGCCCGATGAAAAATGGAAAGAAGCCTCATTGATGATCATATCTCGCACAACACAACGCTATATCTTTTCCGATGCAACCGGCAAAAAAGTCCTAGAGCCAAGCAAAGACGAGTTAATTAACATGATCAACGACAGCAAAATCAAAATCATAAAATCGAATAGCTCCGATGATACCTTGCAGTCTTTGGTGATGCAGCGCCGCCAAAAACTATCCCAAAGAATATAATACACAAAAACTAAAGACCCCCTACTGAAAGGCCGATAACCTATATAAGTTATAGCATCAGGAATTCAAGATGAATAATAAAAACAATAGGTTAGCCGCAAACAAAGTTCTTTCCATTTGTTCTAATAACGCAATTAAGCGCCTGTTAGTTGCTAGTCTTGCGTCATTATTCTTGTCATTTAGCGGCCTCACTGCTGCCAAGGAGCAGACAAGTTCGCCCTCTGCCAATGACCTATTTGATACGTCGCAAATAGTGGGTAAACTGGAGTATCAAGACGCAGCTTACTTCACGCATCTAAAGTGGAATAACCAACTAAAATCCGCTAAAACCATTGAGCTATTGCCAATAATAAACCGAACAGGTGTCGGCATCGACACTAACAATCAATCATCGGATTATTATGAACACGGTAACATGCCAAATGCTATCGCCGACTTAGTTGCGGACTTAGTTAATCATTCTCGGTTTTATCATGTAGAAGCTGACTCAAAAAAACTCACCAAAGCTGATTACCAGATGCAACTAATAATCAACCAATATAAACACCCCTTCCCCTATTCTCCAGAATCTGGCTGGCTTAAAAAATCGAAATCAAATGTCGACCGTTGGTTTATGACACCTAATAATTCAACTGTATCGTTAACTTTGGTTATGGCTAGTAAGAGAAAACACATAAAAAGCTGGAGCAAAACAATTGAAATGACAATGGGCCGTTGCGACATCAATGCACTACCTCAGTCTCTTTCAAACGCAAATAGCAATAAACAAACATTAACAGCATTCACCGAATCAACGCCCGGCCAAGCATTTTTAGCCGCGACAAACTATTTACTGCATCAATCCATCGTAAATCTAGCCAATAAGCGTGAATTAGCTCAAGTTGTGTCTAAACACGATAACGAATTATTTTTAAAAGCTGATAACAACTACTTCATTATTGGAGAAACAGTAAACCTCTATCACAATGATTCGTATGAGATGCAGCGAGCGTTACCTGCAGGCCAGGTAAAAATAATAAAAGCTTATCAAAATCAAGCGGTTGCGTACCCCGTGACTTTACGTGGCGATCAAATAAGAGAAGGTGACTGGGTTGAAGTTGGACACCTTACTATTCCTAATAAACCAGCCAGTTATTTTACCGCAAGAAATCAGTGTGCAGCGGTTTCAATCGCCAACCTGTAGATAAGAAATGCCACGTTTTTAGTTGATTCAGGCTAAGACAATTTGATCTTTGACTAAATCTCGCGGTAACTGATTTTTTATTTTTTCCTTTTGAAGAGTACCAGAACCTATGGGGCAACCTTGAAAAAGCAAAACAACCTCACCGTCGTTAACTTTGCTATCAATGTTTGCTTTCTCATGCTTATGATCCAAGTTCTTGCCTTTTATAAACGCCTCCATTTCTGTCAAACAAACTTCTATCCCTTGCTTTTCAAACTGAGCGCCAAAGGCCATAAAAAACTCATAAGCTGTTCGTATCTTATTGGGGTAGATTTCGGCAACTTTTAGACCCGAACGGTTAAACCTCACTAACGGTGAAAGGCGTTCAAATAGCTTTGGAAATAACCAAATGGTTTTATCTCTTTGGTAAAGGCTTCCCATCTCTTTGGTCCAAACGAGACCAAAATGTTTTTGGTAATAATCGATCACTTGACGCTCTGTTTTCTTGTTAACTAATTCGAAGGGGGCTTTCTCTAGTCGTTTGGCGGTGTCGCGATAATCCTCAACTTTAGATTCCATCGGCTTATTGAATGCGGCAACAAAAAAACCTTCACTATCATAAATATGTGGCAAAACATGAAGATAACCTTCTTTGGTAGCTGAACGATTAGCCCCATCAAATAGATCAACCAAGGAGTGTATAGTCGCGTCGGTATTTTGCAGAAGATGTTGAGTAACCATCTGGTTTTCTTCGGGAGACAGAGTACAGGTAGAATAAACCAATCTTCCACCGGGTTTTACGCAGCGAAAAGCGGTTTCAATCAATTGCTTTTGCAGCTCCGCCATCGTTAGCACGCTCTGCAAGTTCCAATTTTCTAGCGCCTTAGGATCTTTACGAACCGTTCCCTCGCCTCCGCAAGGTGCATCTAAAAGGACAAAATCAAATACCCCGTCAAGTCTTTGACCCAGTTTTCGTCCATCAAATTGAGTCATACAGCCGCTAGCAACTCCGCATCTAACGAGGTTGGCATGGAGCACCTTAACTCTACTAGAGGAAAGTTCATTGGCCAATATAATGCCTTGATTGCCTTGCATAGCTGCAATTTGGGTCGTTTTAGAGCCGGGTGACGCCGCCATATCTAGCGTAAGGCATTCATCGAAAGGAGTGTCGACCGTGAGCGCGTCAGTAAGAAGGGCCTGCGGCGGAAGCATTGAACTGGCTTCTTGAATATAAAAAAGCCCTTGCATATGTTGTGCTAGATTACCTAGCTGAAGTTCCTCTTTGCCATCCTCTAAATTTCCTTCGGAACCTTTTTTATGCAACCAAAAGCCTTCTTTGCACCAAGGAATAGCAACCAATTCAAAGCCATAACTTTCCAGTAACGCGACAATATGTTCAACGGAGGTTTTTAGGGTATTGACTCGAACGCTCTTACGGAGAGGCGTTTGGCAAGCTGTTAAGAATTCATCGATCTGCTGAGGGGGCAGAAAAGTCTGCTCCGCATGCCTTAAAAAATCTTCTGAAATTTTAGTTAACAACGGATACTAACCTCTTATTACTAGGACAGAAACAAAGACATAGACAATACGTCTTTGAAAACTACAAATCGCAATATCAGCTAGAAGCGAGTTAACTCCACGCATCGTTTCGTTTTTTGCCCCTTAGACCAATTAACCATCCAAATAACAAACCTACGAATATAGTGGCTCCACCGGCAAAGAATACTTCGCGATTAAAACGACTACTAATAGCACTGTTTGATTGCTTTAGCTGCTCAAGTTCAATTTGCATTGCAGCAATATTTGATTGTAGCTTTTGGTTTATTTCCTCTAGTGGTCCTTTTGCACTTAATTCAACCTGCAGCTTCTTGATTGATTTTTGATGTTCTGACTTTAGTTGCTCAATCTGCAGAAGTGCGCTGTCTAGTCGAACGCTTGCGGCAGGTAAAAGATAATTGGATGGAACCCATGACGTTAGCCCGCCTTGGTCAACAACCTGGGTAAATCCGTTCTCCGCTGTGCCCGCGACAATCGATAATTTTGTTCCCGGCGAGTATTCTCTCGCGACACCAAATTCCGAAGAAGGCCCCTTTAGGCTCCACAACCCTCGGTCTTTATCGTATAAATAGGCATCCGCCGCAAAAACAGCGGAGTTTGTTGCCAAGATAATTAGAATTAGCGTATTGATAAAAATCTTCATAGGAGTGCCAGAATATAATTCTATATTGCTCGTGACCCGAAATTGTATCCGTAGTGAGTCCCGAAATAAAGCCGATTCGCTTCCAAATAACGCTCATTGAGTTAAATGTGCTTTGATTTGCTGAATTTTAAAAGCATTCGCTTCATTTTGAATGACAACTTGTTCAATGAGTGGTTAAATAGAGTGATTAGAACTATGTATAAAAGGTTGTCGCGATGGCCAGTGAATTAGAGCTAAAATTAGCCGCCTGCCCAGATAAATTAAATAAAATCAAAGAATTAGAGTTCCCTGGAATATCTTCTCAAAGTCCATGGCAGACCAAAAGCTTAGTCAATGTGTATTTCGACAATTCTAAATACCAACTCCGTCAGCTTGGGGTCGGGGTTAGAGTTAGAAGTTTCGACGACCAGCATATTCAATGCGTAAAATCTTTAATTAAGTCTGTTGGTGGCCTTCATCAACGCAATGAAGATGAAGTATCGCTAAACTCAAGTACCCTAGATATTGATGCCATAGCGGAGCCCTATTTACAAATTCTGGTTGAAGAAGCGATAGAAGAAGGTGGTGAGTTAAAACCAATTTTTGAAACTAACTTTGAGCGAAGTAGTTGTATCTTGACCTTTTCTGACGCTACTAGAATAGAGCTTTCTTTAGATCATGGAACCATTGAATGCGGTGAACAGCAACTCCCCATTTGTGAAGTTGAACTCGAATTAGTTGACGGCAGCGCAGATTATATTTTTGCGATGGGCCGATACTTGATTAAGGAACTTAACTTAACGTTATCAAATGCCAGTAAAGCTAGACGTGGTTACAGTCTGATATCAGATTTCAACCCTCGTTTAAAAGTAATGCAAGTCACTGAACTCAGTCAGGGAGTTGAAGCGGAGCAAGCTTTCGAACAAATATGTTTATCCTCACTTAACCATTGGCAGTATTATGAGCTGTTTTTAGATAGAGATAATGCCCATGGTGCTATCTTAGAAATGTACCGGGCTTTAATGAGCCTACAGCATATCTATTTGGTCTTTGGTGGACTTATTCCTCGTAACGCGACTAAAGACTTGCGCCGTAGTTGGGATTGGTTAGGGGAAGCAATGAGACCCATAGTTGATGCGGCGAAACACAAACGTTATTTAGTTCGCTATTTGAAGTTAAAGGCCGACTGGGACTTAGTGGAATCACAGCAACAAACAATTCAACAGCAAGCATCTGAGATGATTGAAAAATTTAAAACGCTGTTAAATACTGATCGCTATAATTTAATGATGTTAAATATGTCACAATGGTTATTTTCAAAAGAGTGGCGTGATTATATTCCAGAGGACGAGAGAGATAATCTTCAGATCCCTATTATTGACTTTGCTCGTAAGCAATTAGAGCACATGCTTAAGGAGTTAAAGAGGGACCTTGGTCCAAAACTTGAGATGGCGCCAGACGATTATTTCAAGCAAGTCTCTCACCTAAGGCGAGCACTTGATACTGGTCTATTCTTTGGCAGCTTATTCGACACTCAGAAGCGCCTAAGTTACCGTCAACCATGGGTTGACGTTATTGACGGAATACGCGAATTACAAATGAATCACTATATCGCTAAGCTTCAACTGGAAAACCATCAACAAGATGAAACGGATGAGTGGCTGGAAAAAAGAAATACACCGATATTAGATGCATTGCATGAAACGCGACGTTCTGCTTTTAAGAGTAACCCCTACTGGGCATAAGTGTAAAAAATGCGTAGCTGAGTAATACTTCGAAATAAGCATTGAATTAAATATTGCCCGTGAAAGAATAAAATATGACTGCATCGCTCCGACTTTTTTTTGCTCTAGATTTAACGGCGAAAGACAAAACAACTTTGTTAAATTTTCAGCAAAGGCTCTCGTTACTCGGAGGTCTAAAAATCCCTGCAGAAAATTTTCATATTACATT
>CAJQOL010000006.1 GCA_905479925.1 uncultured Kangiellaceae bacterium
GCTTTGTGTTTAATGATTGGGTTGTTAGTATGTAGCATGAGAGTTACCTTTTTGTTTTGATTTAAGATTCGACACCTTTATCAAAACGGGTAACTCTCTTCTAGTCAAGCTGAAGTGTCAGATGAAGTCGGAACTAATACAAATAAATGATACCGTTCAATAATGGAAAAGCAGTCTCTTAGGACAAAAGCTCTGGTTTGTTTTACGAGTTTGGAGATTCTATTTTAGAAGCTGGCTCTAAACAAGCCAGCCAACCATATAAAAGCTAGCCCTAACAGGGCCGGTACTAATTCCAAATGCCCATTAAAACTATTCCGTACGACTCTTAGTCGTAAGCCCCGTTAACAAGGTCTCCTTGAACTGAATAATTTTGATCCTGCTGATTTTGATCCTGCTGATTTTAATCCTGCTCTTCTTAAACCTGACCTTCTTTAACTCAATCTTCTTGACCCGAATTCTTTTGACCCGAATTCTTTTGAACCGAATCCTTTTGAACCGAATCCTTTTGAACCTAATCCTTTTGAACCAAATCTTCTTGAGCTGATTTTTCTTGTTTCGCTTTTTCTTGTTTCGCTTTTTCTTTTGCCAATAGACGCTCTAGCTTAGCGATGGTTTTCTTGGTTAAGCGCTTATCTTTGTATTCATTTACTACGACATTTTCAACCTGCCCCAGAATATGATCGATAGAGGTATTAGAATCAGAATGTTGTTCAAATAAATTTATCCGCTTTTCGCTATTTCTGCCAAATTTCATCAGTTTTTCAAAATGACTATCAGAACCGTGCCGCTTTTCAAAGGTATCAACTAAGGTACAAACAATCGATACTGGGCTCAATAATATATCCCGCAAAGCATCGACCGCTAGCTTGAGTTGAAAGATAAGAAGCCGTCGAACAGGGTGACGGGAAGGACTATTCACCAAAGTTTCAGATTTTGGTTTAGGTTCATCTTCAGAGGATTGTTTAAACAAGAAAGAACGCTCTATAACAAGTAAGAAATACCTTCAATTTACCATTTTCAGCAAGTTACCTGCAATATCAATTTGCAGCTCGAGGTCAACTTATATCGTTATAGAAAAACAGCTTATAGTATGGGAATTAATGACTGCTCAACCATTTTGTTGATCTTGTTGGCTGATTTAGTCTGTTGAGCTTGCAGAATAAGCTCCTTAGACAGTTGAGGTGCCAATGCTTCTATAAAAGAAAATATATATTCTCTAAAATATAAGTTTCTATCAAAAACAACATTAACCAGGGATTTTGGAATTAAATGGCTAATTGGTAAGCTGACTAGATCAGCATCAAGATGCTCTTCATAGGCCATACTGGCAATGATTCCAACACCTAGCCCCATACGAACATATGATTTTATGATTTCACAATCCGTCGCAGAAAACACAATTTCCGGTGAAAAACCATTTTCTTTAAATAGTGTTTCAACTCGATTCGTTTTGCCACCTGCACTGGTATGGGTTAACAGTGGATACTGGGCCAGGATATCAAAAGAAACAGACTCCAACTTAGTCAGTGGATGATTTTGTGGGACAATGATACAGCGATTCCAGTAGAAACACGGTAGCTGAATTTTATCCGAAAAATCCTCTTCACCATCATGAGCCAGTGCAAAATCTAGTTTTCCATCATTGAGTTCTTCATTGGTATTTTGAAGCCCACCTTGATGAATATGCATGGCTACCTTTGAATATTTTTTACGATAGGCTTCCACAATCTGAGGTAAAAAATATCTTGAAAAAGTGTGCGTTGCACTGAGATTCAATCGCCCTTCTTTTTGATTAACATGACTGGATGCAATATCTTGTATGGAGCGAACTTGCTTTAAAATATTTTCTGCAACGGGCAGAATCTCCCGACCGGCGGGCGTGATATTGGTGAGATGCTTTCCACTTCGAACAAATATTTCAACGCCTAACTCGTCTTCAAGTAGTCTTATTTGTTTGCTGATACCAGGCTGCGATGTAAATAACGACTCAGCTGTTGCTGAAACGTTGAGATGATTGCGTGCCACTTCAAAAATGTATTTTATCTGCTGAAGCTTCATTAATTGTCCGTAGGTACTCACTCATTTAGCCTAAATGCGGCTAACGATCATATTTCTTGAGGGGCTTTGACAGATGTATTGGCAACTGACGCCGAGCATGACAGTCTCAGCCCTAATTCATTACTAATAAGCATAGACCGTATTTTCTAATAAACAAGAAAACCGTCACATGCTGTGTTCATAGTAGTGAATTTTGTGAATTTGAGTGAACAAAATGAAAGTTCGAGCGCACAAAAATCGCCTTTTAAGAATTCGCAACGCCATTAGGAACATGGCCGGTGGCTACATGCTCGACCGCAGCATCACAATGAAATGCCTGGTCATCAAAGAAAACATCCGCCTCAAAGGAACGCAAAAAATCGGCTTTTTCCATGCCTCCGAGGAATAACGCTTCATCGATTCTTATATCCCAATCCCTTAGAGTCTTAATCACACGCTCATGTGCAGGCGCCGAGCGCGCGGTCACTAAAGCGGTTCGTATTGGACAATCGTCGCCTTGATGCTCGCTCTGAAGCCTATGAAGGGCCGCTAAGAAAGACTTGAAAGGCCCTCCAGCTAACGGCTTATCCGCTGAATCAACTTCATTTTGAGTAAAGGCTTCTAAACCGCTTGATTTGTATATACGTTCCGATTCATCGGAAAACAAAACGGCATCACCATCAAAAGCGAACCTTACCTCCTCTCTTTCCGAGGCGTAATCACCAGACTTAGGCAAAATAGTTGCCGCAGCAAAACCGTCTTTAAGTGCCGATGTCACATCTCCGGCATCGGTGGATAGGAAAAGGTGGGATGAAAATGCAGAAACATAACTATAAGGACTTCGACCACTCGTAAACGCAGCGCGAGATATATCTAAGTCATAATGCTTAATAGAGTTAAAAATTCGTAGCCCCGTATCGGCGCTATTTCTAGACAAAAGCACCACTTCTACCAATGGTGACTCGGGGGTTTGTTTATTCAAAGACAGTAACTTTCTAACTAACGAAAATGCCGGACCAACCTCAAGTACCTTCTCTTCATTTTCTATCTGATAACGAGAATAAGCTTCAACACCCTGCTTTTCATATATTTCATGACTCTCGTCAAGATCGAATAGCGCTCTGGACGATATAGCGACAACCAGTTTGTCTCCCAACTTTTTCGACATGATAAAACCTTTGTTTTGTTAAAGATAAATTCGAAAATTCGAAATTAGCCTCTATACTTTTTCTAAGACGCTATTATTTGCGAGTATAAGCATTCACGACCTAGTATCTCGAATAATGTTAAATATAACAAGTAAACCAATTGGTCGATTGAGATTCATCGACATAACAAAGACAACCGGTTTGGTTTACCAATGCCTTAAAAGACAGATCAATGATTTTTACATTAGCTAAAAAAAATACGCTCATCGTCGAAGACTTTGCCGAGTTCGCCCGCTCAGTTAGGGCTATGCTTCACTCAATGGGAGCCACCGACGTTGAGATAGTGTACAACGCTGAAGACGCAGTTGAAGCGTGTAAGCGAAAAAAATACGACGTTATATTGTCCGATTATAATCTTGGCCCTAAGAAAGACGGCCAGCAACTTTTAGAAGAATTAAGCAAGAACGGCCATCTTAAGAGCAGTTGTATTTTCCTTATGCTTACGGCCGAGAATACTACCGCGATGGTAATGGGAGCGGTAGAGTTCCAACCTGATGGTTACCTGGCGAAACCTTTTAATGGCAATCTTCTTAAATCACGTCTGCAAAAAGCGTCGGAGAAAAAACATGTTATGGAGTCAGTTAATAGAGCGATGTCCAACCGACAATGGCAACAGGCTCTAGATGAAATAAAAGAAGTTATGCCCAAGAATAAGAAATATAAAATGTCCTGTTTACGAAGCCGTTATAAAGCACTTCGCGAATTAAAGAAATATAACGAGGCTTTTGAGCTAGCCTCTGAAATAACCTCACAGAGGGCTATACCTTGGGCAATGGAAGCGGTTGGCGAGATTTTCTACCTTCAAGAAAAATATGAAAAGGCTAGAGACGTTTTTAGAAATATGACCAAAGAGTTTCCCATGTCATTGGAAGGCTACGACTGGTTAGCTAAAATACAACAACAACTTGGTGAACCTCTAGAAGCCCAGGCGACACTGCAAAAAGCGCTCGAGAAATCGCCAAAAGCATTACAGCGACAGAAAACTCTTGGAGCCGTTGCAGAGCAGAATAATGATAGTATGGTGATGACACAAGCCTACAGAAACGCGGTTAAATACGGTAAAAACTCTGCTTTTGCCTCCCCCGATGAATACATTAAGCTAACCTCGGCAATTTCTCAGCAACTATCAAAAGATGATAATACGGACAGCAATCGCCTTATTAACGAAGTTGAGGGCCTATTTGTAAATCTAGAAAAGAACTTTGTTGCGAACGAAACGACGTCAATTAGAAGCAACGTTGCTAAAGCTGGATTTCACAAAGCCTGCAATGAAGACGACAAAGCAGAAAAATACTTACAAAAAACCGAGCATTTAGTAGAGAAACTAGAAGAGCAAATTACGCCGGCCGTCAGTTTAGAGCTTAATTCAGCACTATCTAAGCTTGGTCGGGATGAACTCGCCGAATCAATACTTGACGAAGCTATACAGCAAAATTTGGATGATCCTGAATTCATTTCAAAGGCGGCAAAACTGAGCAATAATTCTGAGCTCATTGCGCAGTGTAAGCAAGCGAGCCAATATAACCTTAAAGCAATTAACCTATTTCAAAAAAATAACTATCCTGAAGCTATCAAGTACTTTGAAGGAGCCCACAAGCTTTCGCCACATAATATTAACATTGGCTTAAACTATGTACAGGTATTGCTTAAACAAATCCAATCAAATGGCGGTGACCTTAAAGAATTGCCGGTTGCTGAAAAAATACTTGGCAAGCTACCTACTCTTAACGGCGAAGATAGCCGTTACGCCCGATACTCGGAGTTAAATAGACTAGTTCAGCTAATGGTACAAAAAACCTCAAATTAGAATAGCGGCGCTATTTTGAACGAGAAAAGAATGAGGAAAAAACGTGAAAGACAATAGTGAAAGCATTTTCAATATGGTTCTGGCGTCCACCGTCCATGATATGAAGAATTCATTAAGCATGCTCGGTGAGTCGCTCAATTTAATTTTGAGTCAGGTTGATCCGGAACTTCTCGACGAAAAGACGAAAGATTATCATGGTGTCGTTCAATACGAGTCCGCCCGTGTCAACAATTCGCTTATGCAATTACTAGCCCTTTACAAGTTCGAAAATGAGCAACTGCCCTTCAATCCTAGCTATCACAACCTCAGTGATTTTTTGGAGGAACAAAAACTAAGGCATATACCTTTACTCGACGCGAAGAGCATCGATTGCGAAATTGACGTCGACGAGGAAATCGAAGGTATATTTGACGAATGTCTACTTTCTACAGTACTCGAAAATGTTATAGGCAACGCAATTCGCTATACTAAATCCGCAATTAAAATATCATGTAGCCAACAGCAGAATACCGTAATAGAAATAGCCGATGACGGTCCAGGTTATCCGGAGCAGATGATTGTTCTAGCGGGGGATTATATGCATGGAATAAATCAGAGCACTGGAAGTACCGGCTTGGGATTGTTTTTTGCGAAGAAAATAGCGAGTTTACACAAGCATAAAGAACAAATTGGTTGCATACGCTTATCCAACGGTGGAGAACTTGGCGGCGGTCGTTTTGAGCTAATTATTCCTTAAGAGAATGGATGTAAATGGTTAATTATTCTGAAAAACAGGCTCTTATCATTGAGGACTTTGCGGAGTTCGCTCGTGCCGTAGGTACAATGTTGCGAAGCATGGGAATCAACTACGCCGACACTGTCACTTCCGGTGAGGCTGCCATACAAGCCTGCAGAGAAAAAAAATATGACATTATCCTATCTGACTATAATCTCGGTGAAAGTAAAGATGGACAGCAGGTGCTCGAAG
>CAJQOL010000007.1 GCA_905479925.1 uncultured Kangiellaceae bacterium
ATAAGTCGGCTGCACCATCAGCGTAAACGCTTAGTCCTTGAGCCGCGCTACCACCGCCACTAGATGCGTTAGGGTTATAGATCTTAGCGTTATCAACTCGGTAAACCGCGCCTTCACCGGTATCCCATGCTGGGAAAATCATCACAACATCAATTGCGCTGATATCTAAGCCCGCATCTGACAATGTTTGCATTGGGAATGTATAGGTCTGCCATTCGCCAGTAACCGGGTCAACACCTTCAGTACTGGTAGACAAATCAACTTCTACTGCCGTTGAACCATCATCAGATTCGATTTTAAACTTCCATACCGAAGCAGTATTACTAGGGGCTGTGACTACTTTCATATCAAACTGAACAACACCTTCTTGCAGCAATGCAGTGGCGTCAAACGGTACACCGTTATCTACGCCATGACCTGGTCGGCTTGAAAAGCCCATAACCGTTGGTGCAGCACCTATCTGGAATTCAACCGATGCACCATGTTCTGCATCATCGGTTTCAACCGTAGGAGTAGAGCCACCACAACAATCCCATGGCTGCCATAACGGATTAACTTCGTCTTCAAACATCACTAACTCAGGGAAGCTTGCGCCACCACCCTCTTGGGCAATCTGCACGTTATCAACACGATAAACGGCACCGTTACCGGTATCCCAAGCTGGGAAAATCATCAATACATCAATATTACTTAAGTCCAAACCAGCGTCCGCAAGGGTTTGCAAATCGTAGGTATAAGTTTGCCACTCTCCGGTTACCGGCGCTTGGCCTTCATTACTAGCAGCTAGATCAAGCTCAACCGCTTGCGAAGCTCCACCACTTTCAATTTTAAATTTCCAAACAGAGGCAGTATTTACCGGCGGGGTAACCACTTTCATTTCAAAGGAAACGGCACCCGTTGTTAGCATTGGCGAGGCATCGAAAGCCTGTTGAACTTCTGCTTCGAAGGTATTAAAACCCATTACCGTTGGGGCTTCGCCTATCACAAACTGAGCAACAGCTCCGTGCTCTTCATCATCGGTTTCGATAGTTGGCGTAGTACCTCCACAGCAGTCCCATAAAGGCCAGCCAGGATTTTCTTCATCAGCAAAAATTGTTAGATCCTGGGCAATACCCGTTGAAGGAGGCGATGGAATAGGCGCAACACCTAGTACCAATGCATCTTCTTCGTCGTCATAACCTTGACGAACAGTTTCACAGCCTTTTCCGTCTTCTGGGTTAATTGAACACTCGTAAACTCGCACGTAATCAATTTCATAAGTTTGACCATTTTCAAAAGCTGTAGCATCTATCCCTAAATTATTAACGTTAGCAGCCCAATTGCCGCCGACTGCCAAATTTAACAATAAATGAAAGTCTTGATCGAACGGCGCCGCATCCCAGTGATCTTCTAGCTCACCAGTAACTATATCGAAGTATTCTGCAAACCAACCTCTATGGATAAGACCAACGGCCTCACCTTTACTGTTATAGCGAACTTCTGAAGCTCTTTGGGTTTGAAATAGGTAACCATCGACATACCAGCGAATTTCACCTTCTTGCCATTCTAAAGCATAAGTATGGAAATCATCGGCTGGGTTGATGTTATCTGGGAGGTCAAACTCTCGACCAGAAGAGGATTGGTTCGGGGAAGATTTACCATAATAAAGCTGACCAACAATACTTGCTTCTTCTACACCGTTTTCATCAACGGTTTTAAGGTTTACTGCTTCTAAGATATCGACTTCACCTGATTTTGGCCAACCGCCATAAACATAATCGGTTGGCAACATCCAAAACGCTGGCCAGGTTCCTTGACCTTGGGGAAGTTTTGCTCGCATTTCAAAACGACCATACTTGAAGTCACCTTTATAACGAGTATTTAAACGCGCTGAAGTATAAGGCAGAGCTGCTCCTTCTTCCGCTGGTAGGGCAACAATATTAAGTACGCCATTTGATACAAAGGAATTATCAGGACTATCGGTATAACATTGCTGCTCTTGATTACCGCCGCCGTTACAATTAACTTCATGGGTCCACTTGGAAGTATCAATTTGAGCACCGTCAAATTCATCGTTCCATACCATTACCCAGTCATTGACGGGAGCGGAAGTATTAACAGCTTCAAAATCCGATTCGTTACTGACGCCTCCGCCGCATCCAATTAGACCCGCTAGCAATAAGCTAAACGTGATCGACAGTAGATGCGTTAGTCGTTTAACGCGTACCTTAGTTATCATTTTTATTCTCCCGCAAAGTAAAGCTTCATCCGATTTAGCTAATCCGCTAACTCGGCCTCCTGACTTGTTCCTTTATATGACCAATGTCCAGAGGGATGGTTGATGTTAACGTCAATATGTAACACAAATGATTTTGCATACGAATGCAAATGCGTTAAACCGGATTTTAGAAAAGCTAGAATGGACGAAAAGCGCTCAAGCTTCCTCCTCATTAATCATTTTAGCCTGATTTATGCCATACGCAGGTCAGTTTGACCCAGATCGATGGTTTTGAGATGTTTTGTCGCAATAATGGTCCGTTTGAGCGCGTTTATATTGCGCTAGATTATGCGTATATTATTGTCGACGAAATAACCTTATTATTTTTTATAGGTACAGCAAGCTAAGACGTTTGAAATGGCGCTAATCATAAAGCGCAATAGGCTAATAATAACAAACTATAAATAACGCTTACGCTCTTTGCTTAAAGGAGCCATTAAATGAAACCATATTCAAAACCGTTAGCGGGTGCTCGCGCGGTCCTACTATTGAGCACGCTATTAACCTCGCTCAATGTGGCGGCAAGTGTCAGCCCAAAGAGCGACGAAGGACCTTGTGCCAGCGCTGTATTCGATAACCGCAGCAATCAAACACCATTATTTTGCGCCATAAATATTGGTGGTAAGGCATACACAGCATTAGACGGCACTATCTACGAAGCCGATATACTGACTATTAATAATCCAAGCCTTTCGATTGCCTCCATTAAGGGCTCTCAAGATCCATTGCTTTTCAAGAGTTATCGCCAAGGTTCATTAAGTTTTTCCATCGACGTGCCAAATGGTGACTATCAAGTTATTTTTAAGTTTGCCGAACCTCAAGATATTGCTGTCGGCGAGCGAATATTTAATGTTTACGCCGAACAAAAACAGGTGATTGATAACCTCGATATTCGGCTTGCTCGTGATAATAAAATTCACTCGGCTCTGGTTAGAACAGCAACTCAGATTAAGGTTGTCGACCAAAACCTTAGTTTTAACTTTAAGCCGATAAAAGGTCAGCCACTTCTAAGCGCTTTAATAATCCAACAAAAACAGCCGAGAGATGAGAAATGGCAATTGGTTTGGAACGATGAATTCGACTATATCGGTCCGCCTGATAGCAAAAAGTGGACGACTAACGTATGGCCAGCCAAAAAAGTGAATGGCGAAGATCAAGCTTATACCGACCGCCCGGAAAATATAACCGTTAGCGATGGTCATCTAAAAATCACCGCTAAAAAAGAAACTTACGACAATGCTAAATATACTTCCGGTCGAATTCACTCTAAGGGCAACGGAGACTTCCTATACGGTCGTGCTGAAGTTCGCGCTAAATTGCCCGCTGGACAAGGAACATGGTCGGCCATCTGGATGTTACCAAGCGACCCCTATCGCTATGCAACTACGTGCAAAGATGGCGAGGAATGGCAAGGCAGTACCTCTTGTGATGCTTGGCCAAACTCTGGCGAAATAGACATTATGGAGCATGTTGGCTACGACATGCAGACGGTTCACGGAACCGTTCACACCAAGGCCTATTACTGGATGAATTGGGAACAAAGAAAAGCCAGTGTAGAAGGAATCGATGTAGACAAACGCTTTCATGTTTATGCCGTTGAATGGACGCCAACGACTATTACTGTTTTCTTCGATGACATCCCTTACTTTACTTACAGTAACGAGAATAAAGGCTGGCGCGAATGGCCATTTGACCACCCCTACCACATCATATTGAACCTAGCGGTTGGCGGTGATTGGGGCAGAGCCGGCGGCCCTATAGACGACAGTCTATTCCCCACGCAAATGTTAATTGACTATGTGCGTGTCTTCCAACAACAAAGATAACGACCAACTTCTCAACAATTGAGACAGCGCTGACAATACAGCTTGCTGGTGCAGTAATTGGAACTAATTATGACTAGAAATTTATCACAGACTATCACTCAAGGTGAGTTCGTCGATTTGGATAACGAGCGATTTTACGCGATTAAAAATGTTGACAAGATTGCGCCATTTTTTATAAGCGTAACCTCAAACAGTGATCACTGGCTTTTCGTATCATCCGCCGGCGGTTTAACCGCCGGTCGAATATCACCTGCTACCGCATTATTTCCTTACGTAACCGTGGATAAGATTCATGAAAGTGAATTACACACCGGAAGTAAAACGATTATTCAATTAGCCAAGGAACGAAAAGTTGTCAATTGGGAACCCTACAACAGAGAGCATAATCTAGCCTTTAACATTACGCGTAACCTGTATAAGAACTTACTCGGTAATAAGTTATGCTTTGAAGAAATTAACCATGATTTGCAACTCAGTTTTCGAGAAACCTGGTCTACCAGCGAAATATACGGTTTTGTTCGAAAAGCAGAAATCGAAAATTTATCTGATAGTCAAACTGATGTTAATATTTTGGATGGCTTGCAGAATATATTGCCGGCCGGCACACCTCAATTCACTCAAACCAATTCGAGCAATCTGGTAGATGCTTACAAATGGAGCGAGATTGATGAGCAATCTGGCCTGGCGTTATTTACTCTTTTCTCAGCTATAACAGACCGCGCTGAGCCCTGTGAGTCACTCCGTGCCAATACGGTTTTTTGTCTAGGTTTAAAAAACAGACAAACTCTGTTATCGAGTAACAAGCTTGACCAATTTAGAGCGGGATATCCGGTTAAGACGGAGTCTCAAAATAGAGGGGTTAGAGGCGCATATTTCGTAACAACAACGCTTCAGCTTGAACCAGCTCAAAAAGAACAATGGCAATTAGTGGCCAATGTTGAACAAAGCCAGGCTCAAGCCGTTGAGTTAACTAAACAGCTATCAGAACCGCAAAAATTAGATTCAGCAATAAATCAGTCAATTGAGAAAGGTAATGATGAGCTCGCCAAGATCATGGCTAATGCAGATGGTTTCCAGTTAACCGCAGAAGAGAACGTTTCGGTTCATCATTACGCTAATGTTATGTTTAATGTTCTTCGTGGCGGTATTTTCGACGATCAATACAACATCTGTACTTTAGATTTCTGCAGAAATTTACAACGTTTTAATAAGGCAACCTATAAAAAACATCAACACTGGTTAATGAGCTTGTCGGGAAAAATTCGATTCTCTGAGCTACTAGAAAAAATTCAGTCATTGAAGGACTCGAATTTAGAACGGTTATGCTACGAATATTTGCCAATTGCATTTGGTCGCCGCCACGGCGATCCTAGCCGTCCTTGGAATCATTTTGCAATTAAGCTAGTTGATGAAAACGACAATCGATTACTTTCTTATCAAGGTAATTGGCGTGATATTTTTCAAAATTGGGAAGCGTTATGCTTTAGTTATCCCGAGTTTACTGAAAACGTTATCGCTAAATTTGTTAATGCCTCAACCCTTGACGGCTACAACCCTTATCGAGTAACTAAAGAAGGCTTTGATTGGGAAGTTGAAGACCCAAGCGATCCGTGGAGCTATATTGGCTACTGGGGCGATCACCAAATCATCTATTTGCAGAAATTACTTGAACTATCGGTTCAATTTCATCCACATAAGCTTCAAGAATTATTAGATAAAGAGTTGTTCAGTTATGCCAATGTACCTTACCGAATAAAATCTTTTGATGCGTTAGTCGAAGAC
The DNA here is from genome assembly GCA_905479925.1 of uncultured Kangiellaceae bacterium. Taxonomy (GTDB): domain Bacteria; phylum Pseudomonadota; class Gammaproteobacteria; order Enterobacterales; family Kangiellaceae. Next base: position 5,866 of record CAJQOL010000007.1, read on the forward strand.
GCAAAAAATACGGTTATTTATGATCAAGCGCTAGCGGATGAGATTGAGCTGCGAGTCGCCCAAATGGGAGCAGATGGTAAACTTATTCTCGATCAAGACGGTAACGTATATCACGTCAGTCTTTTTGAAAAATTACTGGTACCATTACTGTCTAAACTAAGTAATTTAGTGGTTGATGGTGGGATTTGGCTAAACACACAACGCCCTGAATGGAACGACGCAAATAACGCGTTAGTCGGTCAAGGAATTTCAACGGTTACTCTGTATTATTTGCGCCGCTATTTAGTGTTTATCAATCAACTCTTGCAACATTCTAGCAACGCCCTTAATCTGTCGAATGAAGTAGCCCAATGGCTGGCGAAAACGAGCAGTGCCTGCGCTGAATTAATCCCATTACTTGGCCAAGGTCAACTTTCGCACCAGCAGCGTTTTAAAAGCCTCCAAAAGCTCGGCCAAGCCGCCTGCCAATATCGTCAAACTTTGTACGCTAACGGCCAATTTAGTGGTAAGCAATTAGTAGAAAGAAAACTCATTGCCAAGTTAGTTAACGATTCCCTACAAGCAATTGACCATACCATCGCGGTCAATCAACGACAAGATGGTTTGTACCATGCTTACAACTTGTTATCGATCGAAAAAGAACAATTAGATGTCGAACATCTATATCCTATGTTAGAAGGTCAAGTCGCTGTGCTTAGCTCCGGGGCTTTATCGGCTTCTGAATCCATAGAACTTATTGAATCCTTGTTTAACAGTGACATATATCGTCCCGATCAAAAAAGTTTTATGCTTTATCCAGACAGAGAGTTACCAAGCTTCCTGCAAAAGAATGTCATTGATAGTAAGAAAGTAGAATCTATTCCGTTGCTCGCTGCAATGATCAATGATAAAAACCAACAACTTGTTATTAAAGATGGAAGCCAGCGCTATCGATTTAATTCTGACCTCACTAATAGCAAAGCGCTAGCATCTGAGTTAGAGCTTGTTGATACTAAATACACAGAGCTTGTAGAGAGTTCACGCGGAGCAATTTTGGAGCTCTATGAAGACGTATTTAATCATCAAGCCTTTACCGGTCGCTCTGGTGGTATGTTTGGTTTTGAAGGTTTAGGTTGTATCTATTGGCATATGGTATCAAAACTCTTGCTAGCAATTAACGAGTCATTTTTTACCGCTATTGATAACGGTACCGATAACGAACAATGCAATCAACTAGCCAAACTCTATTACCAAGTAAGGGATGGTATTGGTTTTAACAAAACGCCCGAAGAATATGGCGCTTTTCCGACTGACCCTTATTCACACACTCCAAAACATGCTGGGGCAAGACAACCGGGTATGACCGGACAAGTTAAAGAAGAAGTTTTGGCAAGATTTGGTGAACTTGGAATACGAGTTAAAGCTGGACAAGTACACTGGCAACCGTATCTTTTAAGAGCCTGCGAGTTTATTAAAAGTAGTAGCGAATTTTGCTATTTGGACGTTAATGACGATTGGAAAACCTTATCGACACCTGAAAACTCTATTGCTTTCACGTGGTGTCAGATTCCAATTGTTTACACGCTTAATGAACAACAATCTCCGGCTATAATCATTCAATGGAGCGATGGCAAGCGGGAAACTCTTGACGACTTTATTATGTCTGAAAGTATGAGCAGACAAATTTTTGAACGTCGTGGAAACATCGATAGTATTAGTCTTTTCTTTACTAGTCGTTCGCTTTTCGCGGATGCAGAACTAAGAACTAAGAACTAAGAACTAAATTTATTGCTATCACAAAACATAGACAACAATTCCAACATGGTTGGCAGCGTAATACAGGATCTATACAATGAGTCGCTATAACAAATATATGTCTCTTGCCGGGGTTAACTTTCAAGGGCTGGAACTGGATGAACTTCGTCGTTTATCCTCTGAGATTTTACAGCAAAAAATTCACGGCCTCTGCTTTAGTCCTTATATTGATGAGCAAGGCCCAGGTACGGTAGTCACGGAACAGCAAATTAGACAGCGTTTAGACATTATTGAACCAAACATAAACTGGATTAGAACGTTTTCTTGTACCGAGGGTAATGAACTAATTCCGGCGGTTGCTGCAGACAAAGGAATTAAGTCTCTTGTGGGAGTATGGTTAGACGATGATCTTGATAATAATGAGTTAGAAATAATTAACGCTATAAAGATCGGTAATGCAGGCCATGCAAATATCATAGCTGTTGGTAACGAAGTTTTACTGCGAGGCGATCTAACCGAACAGCAGCTAATAGACTATATTCAACGAATAAAATTAACACTACCTGATATCCCCGTAGGATATGTAGACGCATATTTTAAGTTTGAAGATTATCCCAATGTGACCGAAGCTTGCGATGTTATTCTTGCTAATTGTTACCCGTTTTGGGAGGGCTGCCCGGCGGATTATTCGTTGTTATATATGAAAGATATGTACCGCAGAGCGACACGAGTAGCCAATGGTAAGCCGGTTATTATTACGGAAACGGGCTGGCCAAATGAAGGAAGCAATGAACGCGGCGCCGTTCCTAGTTACGAAAATGCGCTAAAGTACTTTATTAATACTTATCTTTGGGCAGAACAAGAAGGTATCGAGATATTTTACTTCTCCGGATTCGATGAGGGATGGAAAGTAGCTGACGAAGGTGATGTTGGTGCCTATTGGGGCCTTTGGGATAAAGACGCAAACTATAAATATGGTTAGTGTCTTTTTTGTAGACAGACTTCTACAGTCTTTATGCTTTCCGTTTTTATTGTGGTTAATTAAGAAGCAATAAATATAATAATAATATCCAACAAACAAAGTGAGTAATTAATGTTGTACCAAACCCTATTTGGCGGTGCTTACCGCCATGGCAATGCTATTTGTTATTCCGGTTATCGCGAAGGTCAAAGCCCGGTTACCGGCGTTTATCCAAGCAAATCAGAGATAAAACAAGATCTAGAAATCTTAACGCATAACTGGCAGTACATTAGGCTTTATGATTGTGGCCCCCATGCTGATCTAGTTTTGAGTTCAATTAAAGAAAACGGCTTTCCATTGCTGGTTATGTTGGGCGTCGATATGGCTGCGGAAATGAGCAACCCTAATTGCCCATGGGGTGCTGATTTTGATCAACAGACCCTTGACAAAAATGAACAAAGAAATGCTCAACAGGTCAAACGTCTAATCGAGTTATGTCAGCAATACCCTGAAATTATTTTCTCTGTGTCGGTCGGCAATGAAGCTACCGTTGATTGGAATGACCATATGGTTTCCGTAGAAAGCTTGATCAACTATGTAAAAGAGGTTAAAAAGTCGATACCGCAACCGATTACATTTTGCGAGAACTACGTACCGTGGACTAATAAGCTAGACGCGCTCGGTGAAGAGCTAGATTTTATTTCCGTTCATACCTATCCCGTTTGGGAATACCAAACCATTGATCAAGCGCTAGATTATACTAAAAGTAATTATTATTCTGTCAAACAACGCTATCCCGATAAACCGGTAATTATTACGGAGGCTGGTTGGGCTACGGCGTCAAATGGACGGGGAATTGAGCCGTGGAATGCAAATCAAGACCTGCAAAAAGCCTATTACCAGCAGTTATTGGATTGGTCCAACCAAGAACAGATCATGACCTTTGTGTTTGAAGCCTTTGACGAACCCTGGAAGGGATCGGATGATCCGTTGGAGCCAGAAAAGCACTGGGGGCTTTTTTATTTAGACCGTAGTCCTAAGCTAGTTATGGAAGAAGTGTTTGCGGCTCAGGTTTCAGTTAGCAGTTAACATTCTTTTCACAAAGGTAATTTTTCAATCTGTCACTATGTTCTATCTAACTTTTAGAAATTCGATTTATTGCAACTGGCCAATTACAAATGGTCTATTACAACTAGCCTATTTGACGAACCAATAGCTGTTAGTCCAATTTGTAAACGTTAGCCATTAAACGTTATGATTGAGTAAAGCCTAAGTCATTCTCGATGGTAAGGGAGATTAGCATGCCCGACGAGGTAGCTGAAAAAATACAAGGTAATTTAGAAACCAGCCCGGTAAAGCAATTTTGGCTGTTACAAACTAGCTATTGGACATTTCTTTGCTTTGTTAGCTTGTTCACTCTAACGCTTTGGTACGGACAACAGGAATGGTCCTATATTAGCCATACATTGTTGCAGGCTTTTATTGGTTTAATTTTATCGATTCCCCTTTTCTTGGCGCTTATGCGTATCTGGCATTGGTCGTTGCCCAAACGAGTCAGTGTAAGCATTGTTCTTGTTATGTTAATTTCGTTTCTATGGACGGTTGCGCGAGTAAGTACGTTTATTCTAATGACGGAAGAAAAGGATGTATGGCGCGATTTTGGTGGTTGGTATTTCGGTAGTATTTTCATCTTTCTTTGCTGGACAGGCCTTTTTTATGGTATCCGTTATTACCAGCTTTTTCAGTTAGAGCACCGCATCATGGCTAGAGCGGAAGCGGAAATTAGGGAAGAGCAGTTAAAACGGATTCAAGCGCAGTCTATTGCCAGAGATGCACAAATTAAGATGTTGAGATATCAGCTTAATCCGCACTTTTTATGCAACACACTGAATGCAATTAATTCTCTAATAGAACTTGAAGAATCTGATAAAGCGCAAAAAATGACGGTCCAATTGAGTAAATTCCTTCGTTATTCTCTAGATAATAACCCTGATACAAAAATCTCACTAGAAATAGAACTCAATGCGCTTAACTTGTATTTGGAAATTGAAAAAACGCGATTTGGAGATCGTTTAACACTGCAATTTGATATTTCTGAACAAGCACATCAAGCTTTAGTCCCTAGTTTATTGTTGCAACCTATCATTGAAAACTCAATGAAACATGTTATTGCACAAAACGAGGACGGCGGCACCATCAGTTTAAGCGCAAATGTTAGAAATGATCGCCTTATCTTAACCTTGAGCGATACCGGTTCGGGTGTTACAGTCGAGAGGACCAAAGTAAGAAGTTCAAAAAGACGGGGCATAGGCTTGAGAAACATTGATGAAAGGTTAAAAGTGCTATACGACCAAGACTATACCATTGATCTCACTACCCGCCCTTCTGGTGGTCTAAGAACCACCATCAGTATTCCCTATGAAACCGAACCTTGCTCTGAAGAAGATATCGACCGGCGAAATCACCGCGGGTTTATAGTATGAAAAAATTATCCACCGTCATTGTTGACGACGAACCACTAGCTCTTAAGCTATTACGCAAAAAGCTGGAATTATGCGACCAAGTAGAAATTGTCGCCGAATGTAAAAATGGACGAGAAGCCATCAATACTATTATCAGCAAAACGCCTGATTTAGTGTTTATGGATATTCAGATGCCGGGTCTCGACGGACTAACCGTTGCGAAACAGCTGCAGTCTGATATTTTACCGCTGATAGTATTTACTACCGCATATGAACAATACGCCTTGGACGCTTTTGACGTACATGCAGTCGACTATGTTCTAAAACCAATAGATACCGAAAGAATTCAACGGGCCGTTCATCGAGCCTTAGAACGTTTTGAAAATGGTGAAGAGGACAACCAAAATAAGTCCCGTATTATTGGTGCAATTGACGCCATCAATGAAAAAGAGGCATCGAATAAGGGAAATACAGCAAACAAACAAAACACAGAAGTTAACCAGGCCAATGAGCAAATAGAAAGAAAAATTGTCATTAAAGATCGAGACGACATTACTTTGCTTGAGCAGTCGCAGATAGACTGGGTTGATGCTGCCGGAGATTATGTCTGTATTCACGCCAATGGAATTACCCATATTAAAAGAAGTACACTAACCAAGCTGCTCAAAGAGCTAGATCCGGTCATCTTTAAACGGGTTCATCGATCAACAATCGTCAATCTTAATAGCATTAAGAAAGTTATTCCTCACACAAAAGGCGAATTTTTTCTTAAGCTTGGTGAGTTTGATCAAGTAAAAGTTAGTCGTAATTATCGTGAGACCATCAAGATTTTTCTTACCGGTATGTAAATAGCAGCTAGTTTCTAGCGATCTACCGGTTACCAATGGTAGTTTGACGGTATCGATTCAACTGCAGCTCAAGCTCTCGTTCAACCTGGCCTTCAACCTAGGATCAAAACGACTATAACTCACCATTTGATTCTGAATTCAAAAATAGTGATCGAGATCGGTTATAACCGTGCTTGCTTCTTCTATAATTAAAACTTCGGTAATAGACTTAGCAAACCAATTAACCGATTACCCATAAATCAACAATTGACCAAGAAGAGTCTCACCATGTCAAACGATGATCTAGTCACCGCCGAAAGTATTGAGAATTGGAGCATGGTATTTCCCAACCAAGCTAATCCTAACGGTAATATGTTTGGTGGTGATCTGCTGGCAATCATGGATACAACGGCGGCCATGGCTGCCAAACGTTATAGCCAACGGCAGGTATCTACGGTTTCGGTTGAAGCGGTTCATTTTGCAAAACCATTTATGGTTGGCGACAATATAAAAGTAACCGCAAAGGTTGTGCTAGTGGGAACTAGCTCAATGATGGTTAAAACGCTGGCATTCAAAGATATCGGCCAGAATCAGGTAGAGCAGTGTGTTAGTGCTTATTTCAACTTAGTTGCGTTTGACGAAGATAGAGTCCCGACAGCGGTTCCTAAACTGCGACTTTTGAAGGAGAATAACGCTGACTACCAACGCGCGTTAGTCATTAAAGAAAGTGCTCAAACTCGCCACAAACAACTGCAAGCTGTAAAGTAGACAAGTTGGATAGTTCGAGACAATAACCACTCACTTCGGCTAGCGTTTGTTGCTTTTACGGCGTCGCTCAGTATTGCTTAGAATCTCTAACCGTCTTTCATTGTTAGCGCTGTGCCAACCCGTAATTTCATCAACATGCCTAAAGCAGCCCATACAAATATCTTCGTCATCTAAACAGCAATTGCTGATGCAGGGTGATGTAATGAGCTTTTGCTCTAAATTATTGATTGGAATCTTACTCATAACGAAAATGTTTAAGACTAATTACACTAGTTTAAGTTTGACGGTAAACGAGGCGTTGACAACAAAGTTGCAAAACGCTTCCAGCGCCCTTCCAGACTTTGGTCAGGACCAGACTCTACCCATTGCTTTACCATGTCCTTTCCCCAATTATAATTGATGACATAAGCACCATAAGTATCCCAAAAATCAACTCTCTGCGCTGATTTTTTGGCACTGGTTAGGGTGTATTTTTGCAGTAGCTCTACCGAAGCCTGCTTGTCGATTTTGCCATCTAAATAAAGGCGAGCTATTTCATTACCCGCATAATTCAGTCTAGCGGTTAGTTGATTAAATTTTTGATAGCTAGCCGCAAGCTTTTGATCAATACCGATCATTGGAAACAATACATCACGTTCAAAAATCATCTTTTCATCGCCGGGAAACGCCATTTCAATACCATAATTTGCACTTCCCTCAGCAATTAAAGATTGGGGACTAAACAGTGCGTAGACGCTAAACTCTTTCCAACCCTGTTTTTTTGCCAAGTTAGCTTCTAATAGCGCGTTGTAAGTATGATGACCTGGATAACCTTCATGACAACCCAAATCGATTGCCCTTGAAACATGAATAGGTAACTCAACATTTACTTGAATAAGGGAAAAGGCATTTCCCTGATACCAGTTATAACCACTCCAAGGTTTATTTTCTACAAACTCCAGTTTGAAGTTTTCATTCTCGAGCAAATCGACGAACTGTTGGGTTCTTTCCCTACAAGCATCAATCGCGACATCAAACACGGCTTTCAACTTATCTTTTGGGATAACAAATTGTTTCTTAAATGAATCAACTTTTTCGGAAAGCGGTTGCTCTCCAACCAACATTTTATCTAGCTCAGTAAGTACTCGGTCGAAATCCTTCAACTTATTATGTGGCGCTTCGGTATCATAGAGTGCTTTACTTTGCTGATCAAAGTCGTATTTTGTATCACCCTTTAACATTTTGCTTCTAGCATTTAAGGAAGATAATTGTATTCTTAAATAGTCTAACCTAAGTTGCTTTAACGGGTCTTCGTCGGTCATACCGGTTACAAACTTGACTAAATGTGCAGATGCCTTATCAATACTCTCTAAACTAATTTTTTTGTCATTGGCCGCCTGTCGCCATTCTTTAGGACCATAATATGCATCAACGTAGGCCGAGTCATGGACACCAAGAGCCAGAACCAACTTAACATATTGTTCAGATACCTCATTAACTAACACATCATTAGCACTGAATGCTGATAGTGGTAAACCAATTAAAATAAGAAGAATGATTTTTTTCATTATAATTTCCCTTCAACTAACTTCGCCAGAAATCCGGCGAGAATAAGACTAATAGTGTAAAGATCTCAAGTCGACCAAACAACATCGCGAGTGAAAGCACCCATTTTGAAACGTCGCTAAGCTGCGAATAGTTGCTTGCCACATCACCAAGTCCGGGCCCCAGATTATTCATACAAGCTGCAACCGCCGAGTAAGCAGTAATTTGGTCGTGACCATCGGCCATTAACACGAGCATAAAGATAAAAAACAGCACCACATAAGTGGAGAAAAAACCCCATACGGATTCAACTATTTTTTCTGGAACAGCATTATTACCTATACGAATTTTGAAAATCGCATTAGGATGTATTAAGCGTTTTATTTCTCGGGTTCCTTGTTTAAATAACAGCAGAATCCTGATTACTTTCATGCCTCCGCCGGTTGATCCGGCGCAACCACCAACAAAGCTGACAAACAATAATAAGACCGGTAAAAAAATCGGCCATGTTGTAAAGTTGTCGGTTGCAAATCCCGTAGTGGTCCCTATAGAAATGGTATGAAAAATCGATTTAACAACGGCATCTGAGAAATTGTAATAATCATGAGCAACTAAAATTAGAACCGAGACGATGGCGACCACTAGCAAAATAGACATATAAACTTTAAATTCAGTATCGGCAAAATAAGCGCTTAAGCTCAAACGTCGTACGGCAACAAAATGCAGCGAAAAATTAACGCCAGATACAATCATAAAGAAGCTACAAATTAGCTCAATATTCGTATTATCGAACCAACCAATACTTTCATCATGGGTGGAAAAACCACCGATCGCAATGGTTGAAAAACTATGACTTATGGCATCAAATAAGTTCATTCCTGCGCCCCAATAGCTCAAGGCACAGATAACCGTTAGACCAAAATAGATATACCAGAGCGCTTTTGCGGTTCCCGCAATACGAGGGGTAAGTTTGGCATCTTTTACCGGTCCCGGAGTTTCTGCGCGATACAACTGCATACCACCAATACCTAACATGGGTAGAACCGCCACCGCCAAAACAATGATACCCATTCCACCTAACCACTGTAGCTGCTGCCGATAAAATAAAATGGAATGTGGTAATTGATCAATACCGGAAATGACCGTCGCACCGGTTGTCGTTAGCCCTGAAAACGATTCAAAAACAGCATCCGAAATGCCAAAATTAGGAATGCCTCCTAAATAAAGCGGCAATGCCCCCATGAAACTTAACACCGACCAGAACAAAATAACCACGAGGAAGCCATCGCGGGTGCGGAGCTCGCCGCGGGCGTTTTTGCGAGGTAAATATAAAATTAAACCGAGTGACGAGCTAACGATAAAAGCAGTAAAAAATGCCAAACCGCCACCATCACCATAATGAAGTGCGACCAAGATAGGCGGCAACATTGCTAAGCTGAAAATTAGCAATAAAATGCCCAATATTCTTATGATGACCTGAGTTTGCATCGCTTATTATTGACCCATTATTTGTGATCGTTACTCTTGGCAGACATTTCGTTTAGAAGAATGTTAAGTCAACTTGGAATATACGCTCAACATCACCAACGTATTTTTTATCAACTAGAAATAAAATCACGTGATCATCAGACTGAATAACAATATTATGATGGGCAATTATGACCTTTTCTCCACGGACAATTGCACCGATGGTTGTTCCTTTCGGTAACTCAATTTCACCGATTGCTTTACCGACAACTTTTGAAGTATCTTCGGTACCATGTGCTATCGCTTCCATCGCTTCGGCAGCACCACGACGAAGGGTGTAAACATTGGCAACATCACCTCGTCTAATATGGGTGAGCAACTTTCCCGTTGTTGTGTGCTGTGGCGAAACGGCAATATCAATTTCATTACCTTGCAATAAGTCGGTATATGCCGTTCGATTTATAAGAACCATCGTTTTGCGCGCACCAAGACGTTTTGCCAGCATTGCTGACATAATGTTTGCTTCATCCTTATTAGTTACCGCAATAAATACGTCCATTTGGTCGATATTTTCATCCAGCAAAAGCTGCTGATTACTGGCGTCACCATGAAGTACAATGGTATCTTCTAAATCATCACTTATTGCCATTGCTTGGGTCGCATTCATTTCCAAGAGTTTGACGTAATATTTATCTTGAAGCGCCGAAGCTAAGCCGCGTCCAATATTACCGCCGCCGGCAATCATAATTCGTTTGTACGGATTTTCTAGTTTTTGAAGCTCACCCATAATTTGTCTTATATGGTTGCTTGCTGCAATAAAAAACACTTCATCATCAGCTTCAATGACGGTATCACCGGTGGGCATTATAGCTTTACCTCTGCGGAAAATAGCCGCAACCCGCGCTTCGATATTTGGCATATGTGAGCGTAATGTTGATAACGTGTTACCAACTAACAATCCACCGTAGTAAGCTTTTACCGCCACTAATCGAAGTTTACCTTCGGCAAAATCCATTACCTGCAAAGCACCGGGATTTTCGAGTAAACGGTGAATGTGTTTCACTACTAGTTGTTCTGGGCTAATAACAACGTCAACCGGCAGGTTATCAGCATTAAACAGCGTTTTCTCTTTTAGATACTCTGGGGAACGTATTCGAGCGATTTTGGTTGGGGTGTTAAAAACGGAATAAGCAACCTGACAGGCGATCATATTAGTCTCGTCGCTGTTAGTAACTGCAATCACTAGGTCGGCGTCTTCGCACCCGGCCTGACGAAGAATTTGTGGATGAGAGCCGTAACCAACAACCGTTCTTAAATCGAGTTGATCCTGCAGCGCACGCAGTTTTTTAGGATTAGTGTCCACCACGGTAATATCATTATCTTCCCCGGCTAAACTAACCGCCAAGGTACCGCCCACTTGACCGGCACCCAGTATAATAATTTTCATATCCGCCTAACCACCTAGTATTCCTAACAATCTATTGGAAAAAAGCTCTTTAAACCTTCATTAAGCGCAATAAACGCTGTCATTATTTAATTAAATATCAGCTAACCATACACCCTAACGGGCTAATTTGCAGAAAAATTGGCGTAACACCAACGACTCTCTTGGTTAAGCTGCTATTTTAGACGGGTTTTACCAAAGCGCACAGGTAAAAGCCATCCATTTGATATTCTCCAGGAAAAATTTGTTGCCCGATACTAGCGCTATCATTGAGTTTATAGTCTTCTAATGGCGCTAATTGATAGGCCTCGCTGGTATGTTTTTGCATAAACCTTTTAATCTGCAGTTCATTTTCCCGTTTTAAAACCGAACACGTAGCGTAAACGAGGCGACCACCGGGTTTTAGTAACTGCCACATTCGTTCTAGAATTTTTTCCTGCAACTCAACTAAATTGGCGATGTCGGTCTTCTTTCTATGGATTTTTATGTCTGGATTTCTACGAATAACCCCGGTCGCGGAACAGGGTACATCTATCAAGATTCGATCAAAATATTGACCGTCCCACCACGCTTCCACATCAACAATATCTGCACATTTGAGGTTGCTGCTAAAACCAAACCTTTCCAATGTCTGATCAATTCTAGCAAGCCTGTTTTCCGACATTTCTACCGAAGTTAACGTTACGGAGGGCTCTCTTTGCAATATATGAGTGGTTTTTCCGCCGGGTGCAGCGCAACCATCTAAAACCCGTTGACCAGGTTGTAAATCAAGTAGTTCCACCGTCAACTGCGCCGCCGCATCTTGAACGGTAACATGTCCCGACTCAAAATTTGGCAGTTGAAAAACATCACAAGCCTGTTCAAGAACTAGTCCGTCTGTCGCTAATGGATGCTCCTTCGATTCTAAGTCATTCTCTAGAAGTTGTTGCTGATAGTCTTTGCGGTTGCAGTGAAGAGAATTTACCCGAATGGTCATAGGCGCTTGTTGATTGTTCTGTTGCAAGATTTGCCCAGCTTGTTCCTCTCCCCAATCTTCGCTTAATTGATTGATGATCCAATTTGGATGGGAATACTGATAGGTTTTCGCTTTTTGCAGCTTTTTCTCAATGTCCGATTGTTGCCGCTGAAAATTTCTTAATGTTGCGTTAACTAAGCCAGAAGCCCAAGGTTTTTTTATTTTGCGGGTTAGCTCGACACATTCCGACAATGCAGCGTGGTCTGGAACAGATAAATAACGCAATTGATAAATACCAATTAACAAAATGGTCCAAACGTCAGTATCTTTTAGTTTTAAAGGTTTCTGTAATAGCTGGTCTAAAATAGCTTTGATTTCATGGTAAAAACGCAAACTGCCAAATAACAACTGTTTGGCAAAAGCCGGTTGGTCAATATTTATCTGAGAAACACTATCCCTCGCTAGCAGTTCATTCACCGAACGTCCGTCTTTGATAACCGCGGTTAACCATCTAAGCGCTTGTAACCTAGCGTTCACCAATGGCTGCTGGGAATTAGCGGACATCAACCAAGCACCGGACAATCTTCAAACCATTGGCGTTTAGAATTAAGTAAATCAGAAACCGCCATCGCTCGACTGCCGTCTGCCTGCAATTGGGTCAAGCGTATGCAGTTTGAGTCCCCACAGGCCACCAAAATTCCGTTCTTATCAAAACTAATCACCTGTCCTGGTTTCGCATTCGCTGATGCCGGTTTTTCATCGAGTTCTGCACCCCAAATCCTTAGCCGTTGACCATTAACATGGGTAAAACTCACCGGCCAACTGTTATACGCGCGTATTTTTCTTTCAATTTGTTGAGCCGATAATCGCCAATCAACAACGGCCTCATCCTTGCTGAGCTTATGTGCATAAGTCGCCAGCTCGGCCGACTGTATTTCACCGGGAGCTAAGCTAGATGGATTTCCCTGCTGATAACTGTTTAAAAATTCAATAATTGATTGGCTACCCAGTAGCATCAGTTTATCGTGCAACGTTGAACCGGTATCATTTGCCTCAATATTGCAACTAACCTTAGACAACATGTTGCCAGTGTCGAGCCCTTTATCCATCTGCATGATGGTAATACCGGTTTGTTGATCCCCAGCTTCAATTGCTCTTTGAATAGGAGCCGCACCTCGCCAACGAGGCAATAACGAGGCATGGATATTGACACAACCAAAACGCGGTCGGTCCAAAACGGCTTGAGGCAGAATGAGTCCGTAAGCGACCACGATCATTAGGTCCGCTTGGTAGCGAGCTAACACCGCTAACGGAGTATCACCATCTTGATTAAGTGTTTGATCAAATTTTAGCGGCTGCTCAACGGGAATATCATGTTCCACAGCTAAACTTTTGACCGGTCCAAACGCTAGTTTTTTGCCGCGACCTACCCGACGATCCGGCTGACAATACACAGCCACAATATTGTGGCCGGCGTCAATCAATGCGTTAAGGATATTCGCCGAAAAGTCAGGCGTTCCGGCAAAGACGATTCTTAAGGGAGGATTAGAAGGCATATATTTTCTCTATGCTGTTATCACCAGACTAGGGTATTTCTGCCCATCAAGTAAAGTAACAACGATCTTGATTGGTTACATACTTGACGATTGCTTTGCTTTTAACTCTTTTTCTAATCGCTTTTTAATACGATTTCGTTTCAGCGCAGACAAATAGTCAACAAACAACTTACCTTTAAGATGGTCGAGTTCATGCTGAATGCACACCGCTAATAAACCATCAGCATCCATTTCAAACACTTTTCCTTGTCGATCTAACGCTTTAATAGTTACAGCGTCGGCACGTTCTACTTTCGCGTAAACACCCGGGAAAGACAGGCAACCTTCCTCCATTTCTTCAACACCACGTAATTCGACAATCTCAGGGTTTATAAAAACCAATGGATTATCCTTATTTTCAGAAACATCCAGAACAAACATCTTTTGGTGGAAGTCGACCTGAGTGGCCGCTAAACCTATACCTGGCGCGGCATACATGGTTTCAAACATGTCATCGATTTGGGTTTGAAGCGATTGTCCGAAATCGGAAATGGTACTCGCTTTTTTACGCAATCGCGGGTCAGGGTATTCAAGAATTTTTAATAAAGCCATAAGTGTGTGACGCAAGTTATAGTAAAAACATAAGAAATACTGCTAAGATTATGATCATACTGGAAAATTTGTTGAGTTTATACTGGGTTTTTCGACTTATTTTACGCTAAAATAAGCTCAATGCTTAAATTTTCATCTATTATTTAAGCAATGCAAACCGCAATTGCGAAGGAACTATTCATGAAAAAGCTAACGATTAGCCTGCTTTCTGCTCTGCTGAGTTTTTCGGCGCTGACCTCTCAGGCCGCAGAGTTACGTGAAGGGCACCCTGATTTTCACGTCGTCCAACCAGGCGATACACTTTGGGATATTTCAGAATCGTTTTTAAAATCTCCATGGTTATGGCCAGAAATTTGGCACGTAAATGAGCAAGTAGACAATCCTCATCTGATCTTCCCTGGGGATGTATTATCGCTGGTATACATCGATGGCGAACCAAGAATTATTAAATCCAACAAATTGCCGAATGGCACAATAAAATTAACCCCTAGACCCCGCGAGCTCAGTCGAGATCAAGCCATCACAACAATCTCTTTGGATGCTATTTTACCTTTCTTATCATCGGCTAGAGTATTAGATGGAGATGAACTAGACAAAGCACCCTATATTATGGGAAGTGATAGTGAGCGGTTACTTGCAGCGCAAGACCATCGTGTATATGTTAGAGGTATTATCGATCAAACCACCGATAACTATTCATTTTTTAGAATTGGCGATAACTATTTAGACCCCATGACCGGTGAGTACCTGGGAACCGAAGCGATTCATCTTGGCGAAGGTTATAAGGTAGAAAGTGGCGACCCCACGGTAGTTCGCGTTAAAAAATCGATCGAAGAGCTAAGAAAAGGTGACCGTGTTTGGCCAACCAATGACGAGCAGATTCGCCCAGTATATTTCCCGCGAGCACCTCAAGACTTCCAAGGTGGGCAAATTATTTCTGTCTACGGCGGTGTTGAACAAATTGGTCAGTTCGATATTGTAGTTCTTAATCGTGGTGAAAGAGAAAACATGGAAGTAGGACATGTGCTAGATATTTACAAACGCGGTCAAACGGTTATTGATGAAATCGCTACAAAACGTCGCCGTGAAGATGATAATGTAAGTACCTGGGATAAGGTAAAAGACAGCGTAACCAACAATAAGCAAAAAGTAACATTGCCGGACGAAAAAGCCGGTCAATTAATGATTTTTAGAACATTTGAAAAAGTTAGCTTGGCGCTAGTTTTAAAAGCAACCAAGGTGATTCATACCATGGATAAAGTAAAAACACCGCTATAGCACCAATTTATTACTGTTGAACACAGTCTCTTAACTCAACAATCAAAAGGCCGGTATACCGGCCTTTTTTATTTCTAAGCAATCACAAAATGTGGCATGATTAGCTAACGGTAAGCGTCTGATTACGTGTTAACACGGCTAATTGAAGGAAAACTGACTTCTTAGCTAATACTATTTGAGCTTCACAATTAGACGCAATTTTCACCAAAGGAATGGGAAAATATCATGCTATCTCTAGGTTTACCCCATAATCTAAAATACTGGCTTGCACTTCGCAGCTTGCCTGGTGTCGGTGCTATCACCGGCAAACGACTTATTGACAAGTTTAAAACGGCGGAGGCGCTTTTTAACGCTGATCGCCAACAGCTGATTAAGGCAGGAGTAAAAAAAGCAACAATTGGCGCTATAGAATCATTTAATTTTTCTCAGTTTGATTCTATCTTTGAATGGTTGGAAGAGACAAATCATCATGTAATAACACTTAATTGCCCTCAGTATCCACCGTTATTAGCGGCCACTCACTCGCCGCCCATATTACTTTTTACTATCGGCGATGTAGAGCATTTACTTAATCCCCAAATAGCGGTGGTTGGCAGTCGCTCCCCCACTCCCCAAGGCTTATTAAATACAGAGCATTTCTGCACGGCTTTGGTAGAAAACGGTTTAACCGTTACCAGCGGCTTAGCTCTCGGAATAGACGGCGAAGCTCACCGAGCGGCGCTGCAAGCAAAGGGTCATACTATTGCGGTAACAGGAACCGGGCTTTCTAGAGTATATCCGGCGTCACATAGGGAGCTAGCGCACCAAATTGCAGAAAAAGGCTTATTGGTTTCTGAATGCTTTCCAGATGAGGCCGCTTCTGCAGCTAACTTCCCTAAGCGTAATCGTATTATTGCTGGCCTTTCCTTAGGAACGCTGGTGGTTGAAGCTGCAAAAAAGAGTGGCTCTCTTATTACCGCACAGGTCGCACTAGACGAATCCCGTGAGGTTTTTGCAATCCCAGGCTCTATCCATAACTTACTCTCCCATGGTTGCCATGCTTTAATCCGCCAAGGGGCAAAATTAGTAGAAACCTGCGAAGACATCCTGGAAGAACTGCCTAGTATGGCAAATACACATCTATGCAACCAACGCCAAGATAACCGGCCAATGCTCAATAGCGACGCCGCCGAATTCCTAAGCCATATTGACTACGAGACGACAAGTATTGATAAGATCGCCGAGAGAGCGCAAATACCTATAGAATCCGTTGCAAATAAACTGTTACTATTAGAGCTTGATGGTTGGATCATTAATAGTACCGGCGGTTATACCAGAGTATGATAGAAGCGGGCTGCCAGAACCGTAAATATCAACTCAGCAATAACGCGAAGTTGCTGAATCAATTTCCATCAGAATAATAAAAAGCAGTTAAGAGTAGTTTTGGGGATAATCAATGAAGGCCGATGTAATCGACGTATTGCAGTATATTTTTGAACGATTTCAAGAAGAAGCCTATGTCGCAATCGATGAGACAGAGTCGCTAGTCGACGAGCTAACCGAGGTTGGCTTTAAAAAGGGCGAAATCGATTTTGCTCTCGACTGGTTAGATGGTCTTATTGAAGCTAGTTCTGCTAGTTTTGCGCCGTCAACCGACGGTCAGCATAAAACTCGAATATTCCACCCCTATGAACAGACATTTTTTAGCGTTGAATGTCGCGGTTTTATCTACTTTCTTGAGCAATCAGGTGTACTGGATGTTCACAGTCGAGAGGCAGTTATAGACCGTGTTTTAGCGCTAGAGTCAGAAAAGCCCGTTGATTTAGACCAACTAAAATGGGTAGTTAGCATGGTGCTATTTAATATCCCGGGGAAAGAAGAAGCGGCCATTTGGCTTGAAAATATCGACGCTTGTTTGCACTAAATTAGACTAGACCGAATCCCTCACTAAGACTTTCGATACAGACCTATACCATTTTCTTGGTGTTTATAGCGCTTATAATCCCATACATATTGACTGGGATTACGGTTCACCATTTTTTCAATCTGCTGGTTTAAACCACCATTAAATAGCGTTACATCCGCTTCACTCGCGTCAAAACTCGGCTTCTCAACGCTAATATCAAACCCTTGCTGATCATCTCTGCGCACGCAGTCAGCAAATAACAAAGTAGCACCGCTCTTCTTTAAGAGTTTATGCAGTAATGTCATGGTATAGGCGGGCTGACCATAAAAAGGCGCGTAAACACCACTTCCCTTTTGCGGAGCTTGATCGGGCAAAATGACCATTAATCCGCCTTTTTTAATGTTTCTAAGCAAGTTCAAAACACCCTTTGGCTCCGCTGAAAAAGGCATGCAGCCAAATTTACTGCGCGCGTGAAACAGCAATTCATCTAATTGCGGTAAACGTGAAGCTGAATAAAGGCCAAACATTGGATAATTAATTTGCGCCCATTGGACAAAAAATTCCCAATTACCTAGGTGCGGTGTAACCAAAATCACCGGTGAACTATCTTTTAGCCCTTCTTCTATAAGGGCTTGATTAGAGACATGGTTAATCTGTTGTAAAATCTGCTGCTTACTACCAAACCATGCAAGTGCGAACTCAGCTAATAGCTGGCCAGACTGTCGATTACTTTGTTCAATTAACTCGGTTCTTTCTGAGGTGGATAAATTAGGGAATGCGAACTGCAAGTTAGTATTCATTATTAATCGTTTCTTACTTGAAAAACGATAACTCAAGCGATTAAAAAAGATACCGAGTTTTCTAGCTAGATTAATTGGTAACCAATAAAATAACCGAAAGGTATTTACCACAATCCAACCCTTCAACGGCAAAAATGCGATTCGAGGTTGCTTGTTATTAACTGAACTCATGCGAAATGGCCGGTAACTAAATGGCTATTGGTTCAATAAGTTAGCAGGGGAATACTGATCCGTTAATACCGGTACCGTGGTATCCCAGTCAGAATTTCCGTTTATTAAAGGTAATAAACTTTTCAAATCCACACCGAGTGGAGCCAAGCGCTTATGCAGAGCGTCATCATAGGTAAATTTAGGGGCTTCGTTTTCACAATTACAAGCGAAGATTACACGATTGCCTTTGGTAGGTGACTTAAGAATCTGAAGCTCTCCAAAAGCCTTCTGGTAGGTCACTGACTCATAGTCATACAGCCTACTACTATTAAATGTATTGGCAGAAAGCAGACCTTTTGGGGTTAGCAATTGTTTGGTTTCATTAAGAAATTCAACCGTTAAAAGGTGCTCCGGAATATAGTCACCATTAAACGCATCCAATATTATCCAGTCGAACTTCTGTTCGGTTCTAAGAGCACGCTTAATATAAACCCGACCGTCTTTAACGGAAGTCTTAATTCGATCGTTTTCTTGATAAAAGAAATAGCGTTTTGCCAGCTTAACCACCGCAGGGTCAATTTCTACACTAACAATTTCAGTATTAGGCAACACTTTTTCAAATGCCCTTGGCAAACTACCGCCACCCAAGCCAATAATTAAAATACGCTTAGGGTCAGCATTATAAGCCAGCCCGCTCATCACCGAATGTGCATACTCAAAGACTAAACGATCAGGCTCTCGTAAATCCATACACGCTTGATTAGAAATTGACTTGCGGCGAGTTTCAAAGCGCATACAACGCTTCTTATTGGTCTCATTGATCACAATATTTCGATATATTGAGCGCTCCTTATGTATTGTCTTCGCCGAGACTACACAACTCATTACTACTAACAAAGCGCACCCTATTAACCGTTTCATACCGCCTCCGCTTCTATAGCTTGCTCTGAGGAATCAAGAAAATGAACGGCCAAAGCAATTAATCCAGCAACAAACATGATACTAAAGGTCAACCAAAGAATTTGATTGATACTAAACCACAAAACAAAATAAAAGGACGTAACAATGGTTCCAATCGCGCTCCCTAATGTAGACACAAAATACAAGAAGCCCGCCGTTTGACCCGAGGAGTTCTTTGACTCAGTCAATATTCTTACCGAGTAAGGAGCAATCATCCCCATAATCACTGTCGGCACTAGGAACATCAGTGTCGACGCCATAAGCGAGCCATATCGAGGATCTTCAAGTACTTCAAAGACAGCATCCATCACCTGTTCGGAAAAGAAAATAGTAGGAACAATGGCGATAGCCGCCGCAATATAAATAAGGCCATAGCGAAAAACGCTGGGAGCAAACAAAGAAAATTTTCCTCCGATAAGATAGCCAATAGAAAGCGCCAACATAAAGACCGTAATAATGCTTCCCCAGACATAAACGCTGCTACCGAAGTATGGTGCTAGCAGTTTTCCGCCTAAAAGCTCAAAACACATGATTGAAAAGCCAGCACAAAAGGCTAGTGATAGGATCGTTGCTTTCTTCATTGACTGTCTTAAATAATGGTGAATAGTGACCAATAAGATACAGGGGTTATAGCCTGTCAGCAACTGCTATCACAACACATAAACCAAGTATGTTGCGGTTAGTACTAGTGAGGGCTATTTTAGTTTAGAAATTATCGAAAAAACTTTCTTAGAAACACTAGTATCGGCTTGTGAATAGCTGCCGCTCATTGACGGCTCATCAACAAAACGGGTATTAGCTAAACGGTTGGTAATATTAGCTTGGTCCATCACAGACTTTGAATGCTTTAAGCTATTTTTCATAACCAGCGACTCTAACTCAGGCAACAAAGAGGGATCTTCATCGCAGAGCATTTCAAGTTCAGCAATCAACTGACGTTTACGGCTCAACCTTGTTTTCTCAGTCGCTTTCTTTGGCAACAAAAACGATGATAGTTGGGCAAGCCAGCTTTCATAAGGGTCATTTTCTGTACCCGCTTGAATAAACGATGGCTGCGACGGTATCACTTCCTCAGCGACAGGCTCTGAGGTAGACATATCCTCACTTTCAGAAAGGATATCACTGTTATTTGAGGCAGCGATTTCGTTATTTGATTCAGAAGGTTGCTCTAGCTGTTCAGAAGTATCTGGTGCCTGGTTTTCAGTTTCGCTAGCTAAAGGCTCAGTGGTTCCAGACTCATCTATAGCTTCGGTATGCTGCAACTCACCATAAGTCTGCCTAGTATTTGCTGACTCAGCTGTCGACCCCGAGTGGTTGCTCTCTGGCTGTTCATTTTCTGTTTGTCCGATTTCTGTCTCACGGTCATTTGTTTCACCGCTATTTGTTTGCAGATGCTCTTGGTTAGCTTGCTGCGCTGAATTGGGTGCGTTATTGTACTGCTCAATTATTTTTTTTGATAAGCTTCTCGCAATACGCTTAATACTTTGGCTCGCTAAACAGCTCGGACTATAGCTAACGACAGGTGTTTGACTCAAAACCGCAGCCGATACAAAAGAATCTTCACTGATATAACCTATTGCACCTAACTGCGCACCAATATACTTTCTAACTGCTCCTGCAAACCGCTTGTAAATAGCTGTTGCTGCAGCGGCATTACTTACTCGATTAATGATGATGTTATAAAATGGCTGGATATTCTTCATTTTACGAACTAACCCAAACGCATCGGTTAATGAAGTCGGTTCAGAATTAATAATTAACAACGCGTGATCTGCTGCTGCGAGATAGTTTTTAACATTTCTATCGATTCCCGCGGAAGTATCAACGATGATCACGTCATAGTGAGGTTTTAAGCGTTCAAATAACTGAAAAATTTGCGTTTGGTCAGGCTGGCCTTCAATTGTAGTTTGGCTAATACCCGAATAAGACGGCAGAACATCAACACCGTAATCGGTATTAATCATGACGCTGATCAAATCGCAATCGGGTTCAAAAAGATTTTTAGGGGGTTGAGTTGCTACTAGACCAAGAATTAGGTTTATATTGGCTAAACCGTGGTCAGCGTCTATTAGACAGGTTCGGCGACCTTGCTTTGCTAGCATAATACCTAGATTAGCAGCTATATGAGTTTTACCTACGCCACCTTTTCCACTGGTAACCGCTACAACACTGGCATGCCGAGTCATTTATTCCTTCCCTATGTACAATCAATTTTTTATGAATCTTATTCTTATTGGTCATCTGCACAGCAATTATCTGCACAAAACGAAATTATAGTTAACTGATTAAGTAACTGCTCAATATATTTTTTGATTAATATTTGTACCATTCTATCCCTCGACAAACGATTAATCAATTCTGAATGGGTTATAAAAAGTCTATTTTTTGCAGTCTTTTACGGAAAAGGTTAGTCTCAACATTATTCTCTATATAGCCATTTTTTCGACTAGGTGACCTACATGAACAGCAAGCTATTGAAATTATTCGGATTAGTCTTTTTTTCTGTTACTTATTTAACGGCTACCCCTTCAATTGCCTCCCCTCAATCTGATGAGGCTCGAAAAATCTTGCTGGTTCGCCACGCCGAGAAAATAGTAGGGGGTAGTAAAGACCCATCATTAACGGCGAAAGGCTTTCAGCGGGCCAGAAACCTAGCGGAAATGTTAAAAAAGCATCAAATCACAGCAATTTACTCGACAGACTACAAGCGAACCAAACAAACTGCAGCACCAGCAGCTCGCTTATTGGACTTATCGGTAGCACTTTATGACCCGCGAAAGCTCAAGGAGTTTGCGACGCAAATAAAACAATCCTCTGGAAATGTGCTAATTGTTGGTCACAGTAATACCACCCCACAACTTGTCAATTTACTGGGAGGAGATTCGCACGGAGAAATTGATGAGTCGGAATACACTCGGCTTTATATACTTAGCATAGATAAAGACGACGTTAGAACTGAGTTAGTTAAAACAACCGCGGAAAAATAAGACGGAGTCTTCATACTAGAAAATTCAATAAACATCACACGAGGAACTCTCGAATTTTTAATGAGAGGCTGTAAGCATTAAGAATACTAAGTTAGAGGAAAAAAGTAAAAACCTTAAATCCGGTTAATTTTCCGAGAGACTAAAAACAACAAGGAGTTATTTTTTATGTCGACTTACAGAAATTTATTCATCTATCTGTCAGCCCTATTCATTGCGACAGTCGCTGCTTTCTGGCCGGTTTATTTCGCTCGTTTAAGTGAGGTAAAAACCGCCATTCATGTTCATACATTACTCGGTATACTCTGGCTGCTACTAATGATTGCTCAAGCCTATCTTATAAGACAGAAAAAAATTCAACAACATCGAACAATTGGGCGGATTAGCTACTTTATCGTGCCGGCTTTCACCCTATCGAACCTCCTGCTTTTTCGTGACTTTGTCAATATGGACTCAGAGTTTGAGCGCATGTTTGGTGCTCAGATTACCTTTTACGATTTAACAGGATTATTACTATTTGTTGTCTTATTCACACTGGCGGTCACGAAATACAGAAGAAACATTAATATTCATTCAAGACTGATGGTTGCCTCTTTATCTTTCTTATTATTTCCCATAATCTCTCGCCTCTTTCTGTTCTATGCCAGTCTAGGTTTGGGCGTAACCGATATTCTTCTAACTGGTATATATTCGACGGAATTACTTTATCTAGCGCTGGTTATTCATGATTGGCGCAATGGGAAAATTTATTTCGTTTACCCATTAGTTCTGGGATATGTAACCATTCAGCACATTGGCTTTTTATATTCGAAAGAATGGCAATGGTGGCATGAATTTATCACATGGTATGCATCAATCTAATCGACTCAAGCAGTTCATATTTCACCAACTTTTCACTTGGCAGCAGTTTAAAACGAATGCAAGTACCTAGCAGATTTAAAAGTTCTGCTAGGTTATTAACTTTATCCAACTAAGACTGGCTAGAAAGGTAGTTCAGTATTTCAACGACTTGCGCAGGAGAAGTAGCCCAAGCATGTGCCGCTGCATCCACCTCTTTTAAGGGGTGAATAATATCATCACTATGAAGCGTGATATAAGGCTTGCCTAGTGCGGAACAAATCCCGGCGTCAAATGCCGCGTTCCATTGTTTGTATTTGTCACCAAACCGAATGATAGCGATATCGCAGTTTTTGATGAGGGTTTTCGTTCGTATAGCATTAACTTTTGCTGACTTATGGTCACGCCAAAAATTTTTCTCTTCTTCACCAAGTAGATCGCCTGCAGCATCACTGGCCTCATGATTCGTAACTGCGGAAGTGAACACGAAATCATTTCCCTTGCAGCCGTCAATAATACGTTGCCGCCAGTCGGTATGGATTTCACCGGATAGGTAAATATTTAAACTCATGGGATAGTTTCCTTTTAATTGCCAATAGTCCTGTATTCACTCAACTAATGCACTGGCTTATTATCAATATTCGTTAAATAGTAGAAAATGCCGTTCAGTCGCTTAGAGTAGTTCCGATTATATCCTCGATAATTGAGCTATCGCTAGCTTTCGACCACTTTCTCCTTTTTTATGAAATATAGCATGTTTATACTGTTCGATTTCTTCATTCAGCACTGCGCAGGATGGGCATTTAATAGCCCCTCCCCCGACGATAGAATAGAGCGCACCGTTACATTGAAAACATGTCTTTTCTTCCATTAAAGCATCCATTGTTTTTTTCTTACTAGAAGTGACACCTTAAAAATAGCAAGATATCAAAAATCACCTACAGAGCTCGTGCTCCACTACTTGAAAGGTTGAGCTTTTAGAGTTCTCAATATTGAACCTGGCACTTTTAAAAATCAGCATCGAAGTCACCATCTTTGCTCTTAAAAATACGCACCAGTAGTCGAAATAACCACAATACCATTTCAACGGGTAACTCTATAACTAATTCAAGCGTATCTAAAAGCCAGTGCCCTTCATCCCGTTGTCCCCGTTTTTTGCTCGGCCATATGAAGTACGCCTCGGTAAAGCACCCCAAACTACCGCAAAGCAATATCCAGTCAAATTCTGAACGAAAAAAATTCAAAGCTAGAAGCAGACCGGCAATAAAAATAGTGGTACTTGCTATTTCACGAAGTAAGTTCATATCGACTCACAATATTTCTAAAAAGTTCTCGCTTCAAGAGCTAAAGATATTCACCAGCTAGACAACTATAGTCGCTTTACTTCTTATCAATGCGAATTTAGCTACTACAGATTCTATTACTATGTAAATGGCGACTCCATGTTCATTTTCGAACCACACCAGTAACAGTTAGGTCGTTGCTTTTTTATTTTGTGACCACAATCACTGCATTGTCTAATTTGCGTCTTAGTAATTCTTCCGTCAGCTTTTCCGTCACGTAGATCAATGTCACTCATTAGCTTGACTAGCTCGGATTCAGTTACACCAAGTTTTTTAGAAAGAATCTCCCACATTGCTTGATTAGCCAATACCAATGTATCTAGCTGTGCCTGTACATTAGAAATCGCGTTGCCAGAAGTTATAGCAAGTTGCTTTGCATTTTCAGCTTTATGTTTAGTTTCTCTAATTTGAAAATTCTGGAAGACATCCCACATTGAATTTAACACAAATTTCTCCTCTATAAATTATTTCTCGTTCCAATAGTTAATATGCGCTTGAAAATAGTAGTGCAATGGCCGGTCAGTTATTTGAAATTCCTAACCTAGAATAACGATTGCACTAATAACGGTGGCATAAAAGACTAACCCCAAAAGAGAAACATACGTTGAATTATTGTTTGATCGACTTTTCTCGGCTCTAAATTCACCAAGGCTAAAGAAAGGAACATTTTTCTGTCCAAAAGTAGCGATGCGAAAAATAGCAGCGCCTGTAATATAGAAAATGAACTCTAGAAAAACCGCGATTAATGCGGGACTGATTAACTCTAGTAAAACACTCATTGATTATCTCCTTTCTAACAAAGCCAAACGACTAAGTATATTGTTTATTCCAATTTATGCGACACGGTATTAGTCTCTAATATCTACGGTAGAATTTGCGAATCCTCTTCTTCATGACATACCATTTCAATATTATGGCCGTCTGGATCTCGGATAAAGAAGAACTTTACTCCTTTAAACTCAACCTCTTCAGTAATTGTAAGCCCTAATTGGACTATTTTCTTAGCAAGAGATTTAGCATCAGAAATTTCCAGTGCAACATGTGTATAGCCAGGATATTTAGTTGTGCCTTCCATCAACGCTTCAAGCAGTTTCGCGTTCTTTGCGTATACTGCCTTGACTTGTTAATCCCCAATGTTTATTTCCGAGCCTTAATACAATTAAACAAACGCTAAAATTGAGAGTTAAGATAATTACTAGCTCTTGAACTTCTATAATTGCATTCTCGGTTGGATAAGACAACATGCGAGAAATGAGAGGCAGTGACAATAACAATAAATAGTTAATTAACGATGCTATAAAAGAAGCAACGAGCATACTTGAAAAAGATAACTTTTCTTTGAACTCTTTGAGTAATGAGACACCCATTGCTGACATTGCTACAACAAATAGATTCATCGAAGCGAAAGGATCTCCCATAAGCCGCTGAAGTATGAAATGCGACAACATCCCCGCGAGATAAAATAAGGCATATAAAGATATAAATTTTAAAGCTTGCTTCAACAGTTTCTCTCGTAGGGTTAACAGCTGTTTATATGCAGTAAAGCAACCTAATCTGCCACTGCAAGCCCAGCTTTTCAGTTGTTTTTCGAATTAAATCAATACTATACAGTCATCTAAGAGATTTTCAACGCTTGGATGTTTTAACACTTTTAGTTCATAAACATTCCTATACTGTTTTATAGATAACCCGATACTTTCAATTGCTTACGCCAGAAATTGACGAGTTAAAAGCAACCTAAACTACCAGCCTTTGCAACCACCAGCCTATATAAGTACTGATACTCAACGCTATTCATCTAGGCAAACTTTTTGCTACAACTTGCCGTCTTATACCCTATAAAACCAAAAAATTTGCACAAAACCGGGGTCTATCGAAATACTTTGTCACATCTTTAACACCGAATTTCGGCTAAAAACTAATTAATTAGTTGATCAAGTTCGATAACGTGGGATATAGTATTTAAAACTAACGAATTAGTAGGTAAAACATGGCTAGGAAAAAATCGAAACAACTCACTGATAGTGAGCAAAATATTATGGAAGTCCTGTGGAGAGAAGGCGAAGCCTCGGTTAGAACCATTGCTGACGAACTTTCTAAAGAAAAGCCAACCGCTTATACCACCGTACAAACCATGTGCAAAATACTAGCAGAGAAAGGCTACGCCGATTTTCATAAAGAAGGAAAAGCCTTTATTTATACCCCCAAAATTTCTCAAAAAGATGCTCGCCAGGGCGCTTTAACCACCATGCTCAACCGTTTCTTTGGTGGGTCACCGGAAGTGCTCGCTCAACATCTTTTGCAGGAAACGGACATTGATATGAAAGATATCGAAGCCTTACAAAAGAAAATCGACCAGATTGGCGAATAACGTTTAGAGCTGCTTATAAACCAGGACCAACAGCATGATTTCTGAATATACACTTTTTACCACTTTAGCTTTTCACCATCTGGTGATTGGTAGTGCGCTTATTCTTATTTTGTGGACGGCGGTAAAACTACTGAAGCTATCAACCGAAATGCAAAGTTGGATTTGGATGACAGCGTTAATTCTTTCAACCCTTGCGCCTTTTACGTTGTTTGCGCCCAATACATCCAGCTCTTCACTATCGACGATTAAGGCATCACCAACTGAGTCACCGATAGCGGCCCAAATGCCAAGTAATATGCCACAGGGAGAAGTGTCTGAACCTGGTAAAGCCGGAGACGATCTTTGGCACCTACCAACCGAGATTGTATTTGAGTTAAGTAGTCTTATCGTGTTGTTTTGTTTGCTTTGGGTTTTAGGCAGTTTATGGCGAACAAAAAATGTCATCGCAACCTTTATTAGAACCCGTCAATTGATCAATCAGCGACAACCTCTTGAGTCTAATCATGCGCTTTCGCGCACTAGTAATTACCCTGTTTGTATTGCCGACTCCATTGGCTCACCAATGGTTGTTGGCTTAATAGCGCCCAAGATACTGATTCCGCAACAAATGATGCAGAAATTTAATACCGAACAATTGAAGCCAATCCTGTTACACGAACAAGCGCATATAAAACGCGGTGATATTTGGTTTGGTTTCTTTCAAGAGATTATTGCCATCGTTTTTTGGTGGAGTCCTGTCATTAGAATTCTTGATAGAAAAATACATTTACAACGGGAGTTGGCTTGCGACTTGAGAGCCGCAGATCAACTCAGCAACAAAAAACAATACGCTCAGTCGCTAATTGATTGCGCAAAATTAATGGTTACCGAAAATAGGAGCTTACTAGCTATGGGATTATTTAGTCAGAAAAAAGATCTAACCAAACGAATTAACTTGGTTATTAGTAACAACAGAAAAGTCACACCAAGTCTAGCTGCGGTATTAGCGGTTTGTGCTGGACTTTCCGTTACCACCGTTCAAGCAACACAATACCTGTCGCCAAAAATTAGTGTGACTCAAACGGAAAAAGATGCAAAACACTTTTCCTTGCTGCCTAAGCGAGACGGCTTACGATTAATTGAAGCAGTCGCGGCCAACGACTTAGAGTCTATACGACAAATGCAAGCGGATGGTGTCGATATTGATACCCCAGCGGTTGGTGATGGAACCGCCATGATTATTGCCGTTAAAACCAATAATCGACAAATGGTTCAAGGGCTTATCGATTTAGGTGCCGATGTCAATCAATCATCTCGCGGTGATGGTAACCCGTTGATTACGGCAGCAATGAAAAACAATTTGGAATTAGCTCAACTGCTAATTGACAACGGCGCGGATGTGAATGGCATTGTGCCTGCTGATGAAACACCTCTGATTAATGCGACCCGTCGAGGATACTTAGCGATGAGCGAACTACTTATTACTCAGGGCGCAGATGTGAACCTAGCGGTACAGACTGGTGCAAGTGATGGCAACGTTATTCGTACGCCGCTGAATATGGCTCGCGGTGAAGACGTGATAGAGCTATTAAGAAACAACGGCGCCATCGAATAAGCAGCACTAGATAATAACAATAATGCTAACCATTGTTACCTCAAGGAGCAAACGATGATATTTAACACACCGATATTTTTCTGGTTTTTCTGTATATTTATTTTGTTTTATGGATTTGTATTTCTAAAACAAAAACCTCGGGTCTACCTAATTTTAGTCGGTAGTTTAGTTTTCTACGGTGCTTGGAATTACAGTTTTATTCCTCTGTTAGTCGGAAGCGGAATCGCCGACTATTTTATCGCTCAGGCTATTGGTAATAGTAATAACCAAACCAGAAAGAAACGCTTAGTGACGCTTTCCTTAGCCATAAACCTTGGTTTATTAGGCATGTTTAAATATGCCGACTTCGTGCTGGTATCGGTAGCGGACTTATTGTCAACTTTGGGTTATCAAGCTTCACTACCAACGCTTTCTTGGGTGCTTCCGGTTGGGATCTCCTTTTATACTTTTCAGAGTTTGAGTTACACCATTGACGTATATCGTGGTGATATGAAACCGAGAAAAGGATTGGTTGAATTTGTGGCCGCTTTGTCTTTCTTTCCGCAGCTAGTCGCTGGTCCGATTCTTAGGGCAAAGCAAATTTTGCCACAAATGCATGGGATTGCATTGCCTACTTGGGAGTCTGCAAAGCACGGTTTTTTACTGATTACTGTTGGTTTAATTAAGAAAACTGGTGCCGATATTTTAGCCATCCCTGCGGAAAAAGCCTTTGCAGCCCAAGAAGCGCTCAGCACATTAGAAGTGTGGACCGGTGTATTAGCTTTTGCCGGACAAATCTATGGTGACTTTTCTGGCTACACTGATATGGCGATTGGTATCGCATTACTATTGGGTTTTAAGATTCCGCTTAATTTTAGAGTACCCTACTTTGCATTATCACCGGTTGATTTTTGGCGGCGATGGCATATTTCACTTTCCAGCTGGCTGAAAGATTATCTATATATTTCATTAGGCGGCAATCGTAACGGTCATAGAACACGAAATGTATTCATTACCATGTTGCTAGGTGGTTTGTGGCACGGCGCGGCGTGGACCTTTGTTGCCTGGGGTGCATTTCACGGAGCGATCATAACGGCTACTCATTACCTTGGCAGCTTGCCTTTGTTTCGCTCCTTCAATCAATCGAATAGTTTTGCAATAAAAATCCTAAAATGGGCGATAACTTTCTATCTAGTTCTTATTGGCTGGGTATTCTTTAGAGCAACTGATATTCAAAGCGCTATGGAAATACTAACGACTATGCATAGCTTTGGTAATCCCGCAGAACTAGGCCGACATGCCGTTGCATTTTTCATTTTGACAAGTGTTTGGGTGTTATTAGTTCATATCATGGATTTCTTTGTCATTGAAGGCGCTGACAAACTAGAAAATAAACCGTGGCTATTTTGGCTATTAATCATTTTAGGTCAGGCAATCTGCTTATTTATAGGAGAACCCAGCAATGAGTTTATCTACTTCCAATTCTAATTTAAAAGAGGCCGAACCAATGCATACTCGAAAACAGTACGCAAAAATTATTTTTGCAATGTTTGCAGGCATGGCGGTCGCCATGTTAATTATTCGTGGTTTACTTGAACTACAAGGCGCCAATAAGCAAGGTATTTTAGGAAGGGTCGCCGAGGCACAATCCGCCCTCAATAAAATTACTCAGGAACCGAACGAGCTAGTGATGTTCTATGGTTCTTCGATGACTCGCGCGGGATTCTCGCCACGTAAATTTGATAGAGAGCTTGCTGAACAAGGAAAGGCGATCACTTCATTTAATTTTGGTTTTGGTGGTCTTAATCCTTTCTATCAAGATTTGTTATCGCGTCGAATAGGCGAGCACTTTGTAAAAGAGGACCGCCGATTAAAGTTAGCATTAATTGAGTTTAATCCATTTCAGACAACGACTACTCGATGGCAACGCGCCAAATTTACCGTTGACTCTTTTCTTACAATGTTATCAACCGATGAGGAGCTACTTGAAATTACTAAACAAGATCTAACCCGTGGCATTCGTTTGTTTAACATTAAATATATACGTGGTGATATCTCAGCGGAAATGATTACCAGCTACTACGGCCAAGCCTTATTTCCAACACGGCCGCGTCAACAATTTGAAGATACCGAGAAATCCATGAAAAAGGACGTGAGCTTGGTAAGAAACTTGGTGAAAAATTTGAGCAGGAATACCCAGATTATAAAGGTGAAGAATGGTCATATGATTGGCAAGGTGGTGGGACCATACCCGAAGAACGTTCGGAGGAAACACTCAAACTATTTGAAGAGTATTACTCGGTTGTGTTGACGGACGCTCAGATGAAAAATGATCGCTTAAGTCGTATACGAACCGCCGATATTGAAGAAATGCATTTCGAGCCGTTATTGGTAAAAAGCTTTATTCAGATCATTAAGAATTTTCAACAATTTTCCGATGACGTAGAAGTCGTGATGTTGCCCAGAAACACACGGTGGATTAACTATTCGGAAGAAGGTAAACAGCGGCTAGCGGAAGCGATTAAACAAATTGAAGAGGCGACGGGAATAACAATTGTCGATCACAGAGAGCTTGATGAAATTAGTCCGGAGATGTTTTCGGATACCACTCATCTGGCACGATATCGCGGTGATGTTGCGTATACCGATTACTTGATAAAAACTTATGCTCCTGATTTATAGGGATTAAGACTGACGTCGATTGAAATCAGCTAGTCGCTATCTATTAATAATAATTCTAACGACCAAACCGATGATAAATCGGTTTGGAGGTAGCTTGGGTTGATACTAACTATCGCTGTTTCTTTGACTCGGTTGGTCTGAAAAATACTCGACAAACTCTACTTCAAATCCAGCGGGATCAATGAAATAAATATTATTGCGATATGAATTTTCTGCGCCATCCTGTGCGATTTTGAACCCAGCCCCAGTTAACCGTTTAATTAAGTCCGCTAAGCCACTGACTTCAAATGCGAAATGTGCCAACCCTACTTGATGACCGCTTAAATCGCGGTTATCAGCTTCACCATTATCACTAAGAGCAAGATAGGTAAAATCATCGCCAAAGTGCACCCAATGTCGTGGTTTTCCATACCAATCGCTATCTCCTTGGCGAAGAACCTTCCAGTGAGGAAAGACTATTTTATAAAAGTCCATCATTTCAGAAACATTACTAACGACCAGATTTATGTGTTCAATACGTAACATAGGTTCTCCTTAATTCATTTGTTGCAAACAGTATAAAACCTCAAGTAAGCTTGAGGTAAAGCGTTTTATTAGTATTTTTCGAATAATGTTGAAATTAGGGGGAACGCGGTGACGATAAAAGCACTAAGTATTGGAGAAGTTGCTACTAGAGCGGGTGTGAAGGTATCTACCCTCCATTTCTATGAGGAGAAAGGGCTTATAAGCAGCAGCCGCTCTGCAGGCAATCAACGGCGTTATAAGAAAGATGTTTTGCGAAGAATTTCTATTATTAAAGCCGCCCAAAAAGTTGGAATTAATCTTAAGTCTATTAAGCAAGCTTTTTCCGCTCTTCCCGATAGCCGAACCCCAACGCAAAAGGACTGGGAGCTTCTTGCTGGACAATGGAATGACGAGCTAACTCAAAGAATCGAATATCTGGAGCGGTTAAGAAGTTCTTTCAGCCAGTGCATAGGATGTGGTTGTTTATCCCTAAGTCAGTGTCCAATCTATAACCAAAATGATGAATTAGCGAAGACTGGTAGTGGCGCCATTCTCTTAGATAAAAACCTAACATTAGCTAGTGATTAATTGGCAAAATGCCTATTTATTTTCCAATTAAATTAGAACTATTCAGGTACTGAATTAAATAGTTGTAGGTTTAGTAAAAGCAATAACTAGCAGGCATACACCTCATAGACTAAGGTTTAACAAATCTAAAGGAAAACCGGTCTTGAGTTCCTTTTAAGCGGCTCCATGCTTTTTTGAGGTCATCATTATAGTTTCTCAAAACTTTAGATTCAGCGTCCCACTTAAAACCCGCAGCAAGCACTTTTTCTTTAACAAAGTTTTCACCAATTCGATGGAGCGTTCTTGTGTATTGCAAACCTGAATCAGGCTCAGCAGCGTTATCTAGAACAACTAGGTGACCACCAGGCTTAAGCAGTTTATATAGATTAGACAAAAACTCGTCATGATCGATTCGAGAGTTCATCAATACATCATGAAGCGCAAAGAAGATTATTACTACATCAAGCTCATTTGATTTAACTTGGTGTTCAGATAATACATCCGGCAGTTGAAAGAGCTTATGTCGTTTTAGTGCCACCACATTCTCTAATCGATTTCCCGATATCCTACGTGGAGAAAGGGTTTCCGCATAAACTTTTCCGTTAGGTCCAATAATTCTAGACACAAGCTCGGTGGTATAGCCGCCGCCAGCGCCTATTTCCAGCAATTTTATTCCAGGTTCAATTTTTGAGAACTTAAGAATTTCTAAGGGTTTCCTAGCCGCATCCTTAGTCATATCCAACTTAGGTCTGTCGGGATGATCGATCGCTTGTTGATAAATGGATGCATCAGCAGTTAGGGCTTTAACAGGAAAAATAAACAACGATACAATAATAAGCATTATCGATTTCCGAGAAATGACTTTCCAAGAGTTATTGAATCTGATGAGCGTATTTAACACGTTATGAATTACCTTCTTTTATTGGCTGGTACCTATTTAAAGCTTACTATTAAAACCTTTTGAATACACTGACGATGTTGTTACATTTTATTGATTAACAAGCGTTGAGAAAAATAACTTTCAAGCATCAAGATAGTCTTTTAGTTGCTCAAAAGG
The DNA here is from genome assembly GCA_905479925.1 of uncultured Kangiellaceae bacterium. Lineage (GTDB taxonomy): Bacteria > Pseudomonadota > Gammaproteobacteria > Enterobacterales > Kangiellaceae. Next base: position 39,146 of record CAJQOL010000007.1, read on the forward strand.
TAATCTTTTAACTGCTCGAACGGTAGCGGCCGACTATGCAAATAGCCTTGATAGATATCACAGCCGTTATTTTTCAAAAATATTTGTTGTGTTTCGGTTTCAACCCCTTCAGCGACAACCGTCAAACCAAACCGGTGGGAAATGTTAATAACGGTTTGCACAAGTAATGCATCTTGAGGATCTTCCTCAATATCAAATACAAACGATTTATCAATTTTCAACTCGTTAATTGGTAATCGTTTCAGATGACTTAGTGATGAATAACCAGTACCAAAATCATCAAGTGATAGCCTTACACCAACATGTTTCAAATCTTCAAATTTTTCTATGGTATCGTTCAAATTTTCAATTGCTATACCCTCAGTCACTTCAAGCGTTAAAAAGTTCTTATCAAGTTGATTATTTTCAATAATTCTTTTTATTTTCTCTACAAAATCTTCTTTCACAAACTGATGCGGACTGATATTGACTGAAAGATTTAAATGCTTATTACGGTCTTGATTAATCAATTTAACGTCTGTTATGGCTTTGTCTAAAACAAAATCACCAATATCATAGATTAGGCCGGTATCCTCTGCGATAGGGATAAACTCATCGGGGCTTATAAAACCCAGCTCTGGATGAATCCACCTGACTAGTGCTTCAACGGCAATAACGGAATCATTGCTATCAAGTTGAGGTTGATAATAAACATCTAATTGGCTCTGTTTGATCGCGGCTCTTAAATCTTTTTCTAAACCCAGCCGCTTTATGACCTTTTCATGCATTTCGGATAGATAGAAAGCAACCTGATTTCTTCCGGCATCCTTGGCACTATACATTGCTGTATCTGCTTGCTTGAGAATATCTTCAATACTCTCGTCACGGATTGGAAACATTGAGATTCCTATACTGATCGTTACATGAAGTTCCTGATTATCGATATTAAAGGCTTGCACAAATGACTGCTGAATCCGTGTAGCTATCTTTTTGGCCCTTAAACTAGCAACCGCTTTATCTTCACCGAGATTCTTGATTAACGCCACATACTCATCACCTCCAAACCGCGCAACGGTATCTTCATCCCAAACCGCAGACTGTATGCGACGTGCGGATTCAACCAATAATTTATCGCCAACGGTATGACCAAGAGAGTCGTTAATACTCTTAAAACGGTCAATATCAATAAAAAATAGTGCAGAGAATGACTGATGACGTCGGCTGCTAATGTGGGCCTGCCCTAAGCGGTCTAGCAGTAATTTACGGTTTGGCAGTCCCGTCAAAGAATCGTAATAAGCTTGGTACTCTATCTCCGCCGCAGCACGCTTACGCGCCGATATGTCTCGCCATACAACGTGCAATAACTGTGAGTTTTCAAAGGGAATAGCGGTTAATAAAACTTCTACGGGAAAAACTTCACCGTCTTTCTTTTTATGATCCCATTCAAACCGATGACTACCTTTGTTAAACGCCGTCTCAATCATAAGGTCAGCTTTAGTGCTAGATAGTTGGCCATCTGGCTGTGTTTCTGGAGACAGTTCTGAAGGATGAGTATCGTAAAGTTCCTTTTTACTATTGAATCGCAGCATTTCTAAAGCTGCTCTATTACAGTCTACGAATTGATGACCCTCGATAATTAATAATGCATCTGCAGTTTTATCAAATAAAGTCTGATAACGTCGATTACTTTGCTCTAAACTAATATCCCGTTGTTCTACTAACTCACGTAAGTCTTCTTGCTTTTTGGTTAAAGAAGCTTCGGTTTCTTTTCTAATCTTGATTTCCGAACTTAAAACATCATAGTTATCTCTAAGGGACAGCTCTAATCGACGGCTATAGAAGGTATAGAAAAGTAACAAAAGAGCGCTTACACCAACTCCAATAGCACTTACCTGTTGAATGAGCTCTTTTTGATGTAATACATGTGAAGAACGATCGACAAGATAGAATAAGGTTGCGATTTCCTGCTCCTGGAAATTACTAATGGAAATATTAGATAGAAGGTAATCTCTGCCTTCAGTGGAATAAGTTTGGCTTTCTTTGAAGTTTGGTCGGTCGATGATTCTTTCTAATTCTTCCGAGTAGTCTGAAAATGTTGTATCAATAACATAGACATTGGAAACCCGCTGCAACTTTTTAGCATGTTTCTTAAAGTAGTCTGTTTGTTGCAAATTGTTTTCGGCAATAAAACTCTTATAAATTGCCAAAATTAAGGGATAGTCATTATTTGTAGACAGCCTGTCAATAATTTGGTCTATTTCTTTGCCTAACTCTAAGTAGCCAACAATTTCACCATTTACCCTCCATGGGATAACAACTCTCAATACAAATTGACCTAGCGCTCCAAACTCTAACCCTGCGGCTTGCTCACCGGTTTGAATTGCTTGTGCTAGCGTAGCCCTGTTTATTTTATCGCCATAACGATTAGGGGAATGCACCCTAAGAAAGTTAACACCCGATAGGTCATGATAATAGAAATGAGTGACATTATGCTGATAACGCATTTCGGTAAAAATGGGATAGCTTAGCTCTTGCAGTTTATTTAGATCACGGTCTTGCCATTGCTTTTGTAGGTTTTGATTCTTGTCGATAAAATTGAGGAAACCCGAAAGTGCGCTTATATTCGAGGTAATTTCTTGATTGAAATTGTTATTCAGTTGATTTTCAATTCGTTCTTCTAGTTCTTCACGCTCTATCGCGCGGTAAAAATTTAAACTCCAAAGACTGACTACAAGCAAAGCAATCATTCCGCCTACAAACGGAGCGAGTAATCTAAAACGTATATTTTGCAGAACTTGAGATACCATAATAGTGTATGCGTTATATTTATCAGACACTTATAGTGACAACTACTTATGATAAATAGGATTTGATTTAAACGGTATAAGTATAGTCTAGGATAAAAAGAAAGGTGTAAAATTGGTTGCTTGGTTAACAGCTTACATGTTCACTATCAATCACATGCATTCACTCAATTTAATGAGTCGCCCACTAAACGCATTCTCGAAACAGCAATTAATAGACTAATTATCAAAAGCCAGACAGTGAAACTGCCACCACCTGAGGATTCTTCTTCGGTTGAAAACGCAATAGAAACCGTTTTTATCTCAATATCAGAAAACCCGTCATCATCAATAACCGTCAACGAGGCCTGATAAGTTCCCGAAAATTCGTAGCGGTGATTAGGCCTTTGGTCAGTGGAGGTTTGTTTATCACCAAAATCCCAAAGATAAGAGACAACCGCACCGTCAGGATCAACCGATGTACTTTGAAAACTAGCAGTAGCGGTGCTATTGGTAGACGCATTAAAACGAGCCTTAGGGGTAAAAGACCCACTGATCGCCGTTAAAGCAGAAAAGCCATCGATAGCGCCGTAGCCAATTTGGCTATTTGGTCGGTCAAAGTCGTCCGCTGTATCACGTAATAAGTCTCGAACCTGAACCGCCGTTAAGTTGGGGTTTGCTTGCATCAATTGAGCAGCAACACCCGCGACTAAAGGGCACGCAAACGAGGTTCCAGCCACAGCAAGGTATTCATTGTCACTTTCTGCACCCGCTACCCAAATATTCGATCCAGGAGCCATAACATCAGGTTTTATACGCCCATCAGCGGTAGGCCCCACACCACTGAAAGAAGCACGTTCACCATTGACCTGTAATGCCCCAACGGTAAGTACGGAAATACCATCAGATGGTGCCCCAATAGTTGTAGTGCCATCGCCTGCATTACCCGCTGAATTTACCACCAGCATACCGAAATCGGCGGCTTGCTCAGCACAAACGGTAATTAACGCTGTCTCGCCATCCATATCTGAAGGCGCGTAGCTATTCCCCTCATCAAACTCAGTATAATTTAATGAACTCGCGATAATCTGAACACCTCGCTGCTCAGCCCATTCCATGGCTGCACACCAATTATCTTCATCAAGATGATTATTTTGCTCGGTATTTTCAGTTTTGGCTAAATAGAAAGTAGCCCCAAATGCCGGGCCAATAAGGTTGCCTGGACTATAACCAGCGATGGAACTCAGTGTATGTATACCATGCTCACCGATACCCATATCTAATCCGTCACTTACATCGCTATCGTTATTGACAAAGTCCCATGTTTCCGCAATATTTAACGAACTTAAACTCTCATGACCTAATCGACTAAAACCAGCATCAAAAACCGCAACTCTAATGCCCTCGCCATTAAAGCCCAAATCATGCAGCGCAGGAATATTTAGCTGATCAACCTGTTGCGATGAAGCGCCATAATCAAGCAGTGTTTCTATAGTTTTAGGGGTAACAGACGAATAACGCGACACTTCAAGACTAGGCGTTTTTGGATGGTTTAGTTTTCCTGTTAACCGATTTACTACCGCTATACGATCAACAAAATCTAAGTCAGCTAACTCGCTAACATATACGGGATCAATGTCTATCGAAACTGCATTGAGGCTTTTCAAGACATGTCTTATGTTTTTTGCCTTAACGCGCAGTTGCTCTATGTAGTTTGAATCGACAGGCAAATCTTTTGAATCAACAACCCTTTCTGGGCCACGATTAATAAACCGACGGTGTTTAGCAGAATCCGATAGCCTCTGCTCAGCTGCTAGTAACTCAGATTGAGGGATATCTTTATTATCTTTGAAATAGACAATCAGCCGCAACGACTGCGAACTGTTCGGCTTTTTTAGTTGCTGCTTAACTTGAGCTGATAACTTAGTAGAATCAGCGAAGGCACCCACTTGATGTGCTGTAATACCGAACAAAACGACTAAAACCCATACAACGAGGTTATTCACTGCGTCTCCTTATCAAACCGCTCTCCTTTTCAGACAAACTACTCTCCTTTTCAAACTGCTTTCCGTCTAATAACAAAACGCTTTGTTTCAAACACCAAAATTTGGCCGGCCAAACATACTGACCGGCAGCTAAACTAAGGCTGTTCAAGCATGACTTTCTGTGCTGCAGATAATAACCCTAAGCCAGACTTTTGGTATTGTTCTCTAAAAGCAGCGATATCCTTTGCTAACAATTGGTTAATCTTATCAACTTTCTGAGTCAGTTCCGACTTAGCCTTATTGACAAAAACTTGAGAACTTGGAGAAGGTTTTCCATAGCGACTTCCAACATAAGCCCAAGCATTATAGATATGAGAAATAGTTTGATAACTTCCGTCTGTAATACCTTTAGTTTGGGGCAAAGTACGCAGTTGTTTATCTAGATCGTTAATTTTCTCGGTTAATGTATCAGCTTCAGAGACTAACATTGAAGCCGGGTTTTTCTCTAAATCAACCGAGGGGTCCTGCTTTTTCTTGTTCTCTAACGAACGATTCGCCATTGTCTTGATCAAATTGATATCTTTCTTGCTTAAGGACAACGCTTCAACCGCATTTGCCAAGGTCGATAGCATATCAACAATTTGATGTTGAATCTGATAATTTTCAACTAGATCTTGGTCACTCACTTTGAAACGTGGATCTTTTAAAACTTTAGCATTAGTAGTGAACACATTGTCATTCATTGATACTTTAATCGAATATGTGCCCGGAGGTACTTCCGGACCGCCAGGTAAAATATCCTTATTCTTGCTCGGCTCATTTCCGGGCATACGGCGTGAACCGTCGGATTCCATTGGCCATACAATTCGATTGACACCTTGCTTTAACTGACTAACAAAAGTCCTAACGACCTGACCATTGCTATCGGTAACGGTAATGCGAGCTTGATCAGACAGAGGCTTATCTGGCTTTTCTTGTTTTGACTTTGTCTTTTTAGCGGCTTTCTCTTTTAGCGTTTTCGCAGCCTTAGCGTCTATTCTCCGCTTTTCAGCAGCACTATCTGGGTGAGATAAGTGTTCCCCCGATGCCATAACCGTCAGTACCACCCCATAAGATTCATTTTCTCCCTCATAGGCTGCATCCCCCCAAAAACGACTTGAAGGCGCTCGACTAGAAATGTATTGCTGTCCATCGGTCACACTAAGCAAAGAAAGGGACTTTTCAAAGGATTTTTTTGTCATTCCGCGCAATGCACTGTAATCATCAATCACAATAATTGAACGTCCATGGGTACCAAGAATCAAATCGTTTTCTCTCGCTTGAATAGCCATATCCATGACAGATACGCTTGGGACACCTTGGTCAAACTTGAACCAGGAGTCGCCGCCATTGGTAGACACATATAAGCCTAACTCGGTGCCCAAAAACAGCAAATTTTGATCAACATGATCTTGAACCACCGATAGTGAATATCCTTTGATGGTTTTGCTAGTTAAGTTTTCAAATGAACGGCCATACTTTTTCGCCTTTAAGATATATGGCTTCATGTCGCCACGTCGATGATTATCAAACACTACATAGGCTTCGTCTGCGTTGAACTTAGAAGGCTCGATATGAGGAATAAACGCATTCTTTGGCGCTTTTCTCGCATTTTTCTCAACACTAGACCAAGTTTTTCCACCGTCTTTGGTCACATGTAATCGACCGTCATCGGTACCTACCCAAATAACCCCTTGTTTAATGGGACTTGGCGCAATGGTAATAATAGCCGTGTGATTTTCGGCGGCGGTCACATCCGGAGTGAGTCCACCAGAGTCTTTATATCGTTGCCACTTTGGATTGTTGGTCGAAAGATCCTTAGAAATCACCTCCCAAGTTTCCCCCCTATCCGATGACTTATGGACAAACTGGCTACCATAATAAATCACATCATTATTAAACGGATCTTGGGCTAAGCCTGCATTCCAGTTATAACGTAGCTCAGTTTCTTCATCGGGTGCCGGTGGGCGAATAACCATTTGCTCACCAGTATTTAAATCCCACCGTGATAAATAACCACCCTGTGATTGGCTATAACCTTTAGTCACATCATCCGGGAACGGCATAGCATCAAAACCGTCACCAAACCCTATTTCCTGCCAATGCAAGTTTCTAATTCCCGCGGTATGCCATACTTCCGCCGGTCCTCGCCAAGTGCCGTTGTCCTGTAATCCACCGTAAATATTATAAGGGTGCGCGTTATCAACTCTTATATGGTAAAACTGCGAAAGCGGCAGGTTTTGCACAAAGCGCCAGCTGTCTCCTTTGTCTTGGGTGATAGCAATACCGCCGTCATTACCCAATACTATATGAGAGGAATTATCAGGGTTGATCCATAAAGAATGGTTATCAATGTGAATGGTATTACCGGTTGCACAACAATTAACTTTTGCCAGGGTAGAAAAACGTTTACCGCCATCAATGGAGCGACGAATGCGAGTTGCAATATTGTAGATAACATTTGGATTATTTGGATCAACTTCGATTTCCGAATAATAAAAAGGTCGGTCTGATACATTAAACTCACTGTTCACCGTACGCCAATTGTCACCGCCATCATCCGAGCGAAGTAAAGCACTTTTTTCGGCTTCAACTAGTGCATAAACCGTACTCGGTGAGCTCTCAGCAATATCTAGGGTAATACGCCCCAGCTCTCCCTTTGGAAGACCGTCTGCAGCTGTTTTACGCAACCAGTTTGCTCCACCATCAACCGAAACATATAAACCTGAGCCAGCACCGCCAGATTCGAATCGATCTGGCCAGCGCCGAAATTGCCACATTGAGGCATACAATTTATTCGGATTAACCGGGTCCATTTTAACGTCACTGGCGCCGGTTTTTTGATCAACATATAAAATATTGTTCCAAGTTTTACCGCCGTCGGTGGTTTTAAAAATCCCTCGCTCTTTATTTTCACTCCATAGGGTACCTAAGGCAGCAGCATAAGCAATATCTGGATTGGTGGGATGCAATGCAATTCTATTAATTCTTTCGGTCTTTTTAAGCCCCATGTTAGTCCAGGTTTTTCCTGCATCAATTGACTTATAAATTCCGCCGCCAATGGAAGTTGAGTTCCTTACATTGCCCTCACCGGTCCCAACCCATAAAATATCAGGGTTTGCTTGGTTAATAGCGATAACTCCGATAGATGAGTAGTCTTCCTTGTCAAAAATAGGCTGCCAATTAAGTCCCGCGTTAACGGATTTCCAAACGCCTCCTGACGCGGCAGCCGCATATATAATATTGGGATTATTTATAACAACTTCCACATCAGAAATACGTCCACTCGTTGCCGCGGGACCTATATTTCTAGCTTCCAAGCCCGCCAGCAATCTCGTATCGAGATTTGCAGCCTGACTTGGGGAAAAAGGAGATAGAAGGAAAGTTATAAAGCCGATGGTGACAGATGCCTTCAATAGCGCAATTCTTTTGATCATATTGAAATTCCAGTGAGTGATTTTTTAGTTATACTTCTCCATCACCATTAATACGCTAGCACCCACAAATTATCAATCTTTTTGTCTATCATCTTGAAATACGAAGGTTTCAGTTGTTAAAAAAGAAGGGGAATTTTACGGATTCTTCAACCGGAACAATTTAGATTGCTGGTAGCACTAGATCAATGTTTTCAAAATCTTTTCGAGGCATAGGTCGACCAAATAAATAGCCTTGAACATTATCGCATCCGATACTTTTTAGCATTGCAAATTGTTCCGGAGTTTCAACGCCTTCGGCGATAACCTTCATTTGCAATCCGTGAGACATACCAACCATGGCTTTAATCAGTTCACTACCGTTATTAGTTAAGGTCATATCATTAACAAAACTTCGATCGATTTTCAGAATATTGAAGGGATACTTTCTTAGATAGTTTAGCGAGGAGTAACCAGTCCCAAAATCATCCATAGCAATACAAATTCCTAATGAATGTAATTCCTTTAGTGTATTGTAAACATGCTGACTGCCGCCAAGTAGTACACCTTCAGTAATCTCTAATTCTAATCGCTCTGGTTTAATCCCTGCATCATCTAACTTAGATTGTATAAAATTAACTAGATTTGCATCTCTAAACTGTCTTGGAGAAAGATTAACCGCAATACGAAAATCATCAAGGTTAACCGTATAACTTTTCGCTAGTATTAGCGCCTCAGATAAAACGAATTCGCCAAGCGCCACTATAGTGCCGGTTTGTTCTGCGACGGGAATAAACTCACTCGGAGAAACACTTCCCAATTTAGGTGATGTCCAACGTAATAATGCTTCCGCGCCTATTAACTTGCCACTAGCCACTTCAAACTGTGGTTGATAATAAACTTCAAATTCACCTCGGTCGAGAGCGCCATAAAGCTGCTCTTCAATCGCCAAACGCCTTGAAATTTCTTGGTTCATACTATCGGTATAAAAAGAGAAACAGTTTCTGCCAGCAGCTTTGGCATGATACATCGCAGAATCAGCATTACGTAATAAGTCTGAGGTATTATCACCGTCACCTGGAAAAACTGAAATACCAATGCTCGCTGACACCATCAATTCTCGCTCGTCGATCGTAAAAGGTTTCTCGAAACAATTTAGAATGCTATCCGCAACTCCATTAATATCCTTTGGGCTGGTAAGATTACTTAGCAGGATAATGAACTCATCACCGCCAAGACGGGAGACAGTATCGACTTCTCGAACGCAGTCTTTTAAGCGCAATGCTGTATCAATTAATAGCTTATCGCCAGTTTCATGACCAAGCGAATCATTAATCAATTTAAAATCATCAAGGTCCAAGAATACGACACCAACAAAAAAACTGAGCCGTCTCGCTTCATGCAAAAGTTGCGTTAGTCGATCATGCAGCAAGGCTCGATTGGGCAGATCAGTAAGACTATCAAAATAAGCCTGATGAGTAATTTTGTCTTCTGCATTGCGTCGACTGGTAATATCTCTAATAACCGCAATGATTGAATTGCCTTCATTGAGTACGCTCATACGAGCTTCGAAATAACGAGTGCCTTCTTGCACCGCCAATTCATATTCGAAAGTAGTAATTTTCTCGCTTTCTGATAAGCCCTCGACGGCGTTTGAAAATAGCAAAGCTATTTCGGGGGGGTAACACATCCAACATACTTTTATTAAGAAATTCCGTTGGTTGTTTATACAATGCATCTTTGTTGCCTGTACGAAAATCCATGATAGTAAAATTTTCATCCATAAGAAAAAACAAATCGGGAATCGAATTAAATACACTATCCAAAACACGCTTATTCCACAGGGCTCTACTTTGCGCTTCCTGTTGCAGATTAAGGCTAATCACTAGCTCATCAGCCATTTGATTAAATGCGCTACCAATGCGCGCGAACTCTCCCCTTCCTGAAATATTGGTTCTAGCGGTTTGCTGATTAATAGCGAAATTTTCTGTTATATCTAACAGATGATCAGAAGGTTTTCTAACATAACGATAAATAAAAAATATAACGCAAAGTAACGTCAGACCAAAAACAAAAGCAATAATTAAGCTTTGTCGTATCACTCTATCTAACAAAATTGAGAAGTCATTCTCGAGCGAATAATTGAGAAATAAGCTACCGGTTCGAAGCGAACGAATCTCACCATCGTTACGGACTAATTTGAGTGGCGCATAGAGATTAAGAGCCTTATTATTAGAATCATAATTGATTAGAATTTTTTTTGATTCTATCGCTCGTCTATTCTCGCCAGAGTCAAAATAATCAATAACGTTTTTTGCCCACATGTTAACGGTACTTTGTCGAGTCGAATAAATAATTTGTCCGCGGTCATTTATCGCGGTCAGAATGATGTAGTTTTGGTTGACGCCACGTGCAAGTAAAGAATTTTTTGCAGCCTGTTGCCCCTGATAAGTTAAATTATTTTCCATTTCTCTTATTAACGCTGCAATATCTTGTTGAATAAATCGTTTATTCTTAGCAATCATATCCGACGCTTGATCTTGATAATTGAGCAAAAACGAAAAAATTGATAATAATAGATAGATACTGATAGACATCACAGGGAGCGATTTTTTTAGCGATATAGAATGAACAGGTTTCATCGCTTGTCCAAAAACTCTGAGTTAGAGAGTTTTGACACCTCTACGGTTTTACTCATGAGTTTTCTTTGCAACATCACCGAATTAAGTTTAGTTGCTAATTTTTCGAGTTTTGACGGACTACCTTCAAGTATGCTCACAATTTCGTTTCTGCCAGGTAGGTGAAGCCCTTGATAGGCTAAAGAAACTTCTCTTTCATTAAGCCCAATTAATTTTCCGATGGTCACATTAGCGGCGCGGGTATTTTTTCTCATATGCGCACGCGCATCAAAATAACCTTCAATTAAACGTTTGATGCCCTTAGGATGAGTAACCGATGTGCTTTTGTTGACGACAAGCACATCCATAATTTCCCCGTCAATTTGAGAACTGTCGAAAAGCGTATTAGCTCCTAGCTTTAAAATACGACTTTTAACGGGCTCAAAGGTCACGATTGCGTCGGAACGTTGATAGCAGTCCAAATGTTTATCAAACGTACATCCAACTATATTAATATCTTTTACCGCCAATCCAGCAGCAACGAGAGCCTTGTCTAATAACAACGCGCCAACCGCGGTATGCTCAACAGCGACCGTTTTTCCGACTAATTGCTGTACAGAACTAATTTCCGGTTTAGCGAGCAAAACGTCGGCACCACGAGAGATATCCAAAACTAGAATAACCTGCAGCTCCATCCCCTCTTCAATCAGCGTGAGGACCTCATCCAAAGTTAGCGCTGCGACTTCAAGATTGCCATAACGAAATGCGTGAATCACTTCAGATGCCGACGGCAACTCGATAAGTCGAACAGTTGAATCATCATACGCTCCTATTTCTCTTCCAAGAAATAGTGGCGAATAACCAACCCAGTTATTGGACCCCACCCTTAAAACATCTTCCGTTTTTTCACCACAAGCTGTTAATAGAAGATAAGCGGGTATAAGAGCAATAAGAAGTAAAAGACGAAGCAATTTGCGAATTGGATTAGTATTTTCCAACGGGTACTTGTCGTTATGAAGCTCTTTTTTAATCATTTGATATTATTAGAGTTTACGTAAAAAGTTATGTGCTGAAATGTTTAAAAGCTAAAGAATACTGACAGCGAACTATCGCTTAGCTATGCATACTGACAATCTTAGACCTTTTTAAAGATTTTCGCTAATTCTCAGCCACTTATCTCTAGGAAGAATAGTGCCATGTAGAAATTTATAATCGCCCAGAATTTATTAACCCATAGAACAACCCTACAAATCCTCCACCGAGCCCAAAAAGAGTACCTAAAATTCGACAATAAAGCTGCACTAACTTCTTCCTCACTATCGTTCTATTTTTGAGGTCGCTATACAACTCTTGATCAATGATTCGCCAAGAACGAGTAATTAGGCTAAACAATACTAGAACAAATACCGAATAACTAAACACTGGCATTATCCAACCACTAGTAAACTCGAAACTAACCGCTAACATCAGACCCGATACAGCTATCCATACCATGGTTTGGTTTCTATTTTTTATCATGAGCGCTTTTGCTTGCTGATCGGTCATTTTTTTTATCGGTATGCTCGCTTGCCAATATGTCGCTAATAGTGCTGCCGCGACACCAACCATCACACCGCCGAGCATGGCAACAAGCTTGCCAGCTAAAGTCGTTTTACTGGATGCGCTAGAGCTCGCCAGTGCTGCTGCAGCCAATGGGCTACTTGCAGTTAAACCGCCTAAAATTAAGCTAGTAAAGCCAATAGCAGGGGCCGTACTTAATATAAGTCGACCATATTTTTGTAGAATTTGATCTTTAAGAAGCGATCTTACCCGCGATAGCTTTTTTCGAACGTTAGATTCAGAAAGTTCAAGTAAGGCCGCTACTTGTTTGCTAGATTGCTCTTCCCGATAATAAAGTAATACCACTTCGCGACTTTCATCGGGTAACTCACTAATAAAATCCTGCAGAATAAGTGACTGCTGATCACGCTCAAGCACTTCATCATTCGCTAAGTCTGGGTCACAAAAATCCGCTAGTAGTCGTTCTGCGTTTTCCCCAGTAATCTTACGGTCGACTTTGTTATCCCGCAGGAAATTGAAGGCCTGATAGCGCGTAGTTTGTCGTATCCAAGGTAAAAAACTCTCGTTGTTTTGCAGTGATTTTAGGTTATTCCAAGTCGCAATAAAGACCTGTTGCGCTACCTCCTCACTATTGTCGATATCTTTTACAATGGCTAACGCTATACTGGTAACGGCATTTTTTGCAGTATTGATTAAACCGGCAAAAGCCTTTTGATCGCCAGCTTTGGCGGCTTCAACCAGTTCACCAATCGATTGGCCATTTTGTCTCACCAATAAATCTGTCATTTTCTTGTTCCTACTCCAATGATTAACAGTTAAACAAGCGCTTATGAAGCGGCCAGGAATTGAACGACTTGTTGATTTAGCCAAGAAGCGTCATCGAACATAATAAAATGCCGCGAATCAGTATTCATCATTAATTTAGCATTTGATGCCCCTGACAATTGCTCATTGTACAATTTTCTAACCCGTAAATGATCCTTCTGCTCAGTGAACGCCCCAGATGCACCTAATAGCAATATTGGACTTTTGATTTGACTCAATTGTGAACGCAAATCGTGGGTCATCAGGGTATAAACGGCGTCACCAACAACAGCCGGAGATGACTTGCCTGCCATCTCAATAATCATATTCTTTGAGCTTTCCGATTTAGCTTGTCGATTAAGGCCAAAACGAGTTTGGGCAACTAGCTGTTGTTGAGTCATTGACCCATACATACCTTTCATTGTTTCCGCTTGCCCCTTAAGACTGTCAACCGTTGTGCTGTTAGTTTGGGTAAATAGCGGGCCAATAAACGGTAAACCATCCACAGAGACAATCGGTCCAACCATGTCAGGCTTTTCGGCAGCTAGCCAAAATGCCATAAAACCGCCCAAGCTATGGCCGATAATTGCTGGTTTATCGAGTTTATTGACCGCAATATAGGTCAAAAGCTGCTGCTTTACTGCACTAAGCGCCTGCTCTTTTACCGCCGGCGTTTCACCAAAACCCGCAATACTAATGCGATGAACACTGTTGGTTTTAGATAACTCCACCGCCAATGAATCCCAAACTCTTTGATCCGACATAAGGCCAGGAATGAGTATCACGGGTTTACCGCTACCAACCACCTCACTAGTAAAATTGCTTGCTCCAGCGGAGTTAGTTAGAGTTATGATTAGCGCGATTAGTATAGCGAAAGGTATCGATATTTTTTGTTTACAGAATCTGTTTTTTAGTTTTTGTTTCATGGTATTACCTATTTTTTAGTGAATGTACTTACTAAGTAACCCCGGCACGGTAAAGTGTGACAACTTTTGTGAAATTATTTTTAATTTAATTAAAAAACCACTGATTTTTGTTAGGTTATACCCATCCCACCTCAAGATGCATGCTTCAGAGCTTCACCAGAAAGCTTGAACGAGGCGCAGCTTGTAGGGAATGGCTAGCCCTTGGCAAAAACTGTAACGCTGTGCAAGTTTTCTGGTGAAACTCCCGTAGGGCGCGGCAATAAGCTATCACCTTCTTCGTTACTGCCACTTGAATTAGAGTGACTAATACGGCATTGCAGCGCCTTAAATATGACAGCTTATTGCCACGCTGAAGTATGCATCTTGAGGTGGGATGGGTATATACTGGATAAAGACTCAGCCAACGCGGACGAATGATTAATGAAACTGACCTGGTATTTCGATTTTATCTCACCCTTTGCTTATCTTCAGCATAGCCAGTTCAACCGATTACCTAATAATGTAGAGGTTGAATATAAACCCATTCTATTAGCTGGGTTACTTAACCATTGGCAAAACGTCGGACCGGCAGAAATACCGCCAAAGCGGGTATTTACTTATCAACATTGTTATTGGCTGGCGAAAAAGAGCAACATTCCGATGACTATGCCACCGGCACATCCATTTAACCCGTTAATCGCTCTTCGAGCTGCGATTGCCACGGGGTCAACTAAAGAGAGCATACAAACGATATTCGAAGCCATATGGAAAGAAGGAGGAGATCTTAATCAGCCCGAAACGTTCAGCAAGCTAGAGCAAAAACTTGACCAATCCAATCTAGCTGATTTGGTTGGTGAAAGTTCCGTAAAGAATAAATTGAGAAGTAATACCGAGCAAGCGATTGAAAGCGGCGTATGGGGCGTTCCGACCTTTCATTTGGAAAATACAAGCCAATCAGGACCTCAAAATTTTTGGGGATTAGACGCATTCGATATGTTGCTCGACTACCTAGAATCGCCGAACGATTTCTATGACAAAGAAATGTTAAGAATTGAGTCGCTGCCTTCGGCTATTCAGAGAAAAAAGGGCTGATAACGTTAGCCCTAAAAATCTATAAGCCGATGGCAGGAACAAACAATTAGCGGTGCCTGCTTGGTTTTTGCTACCCAAGAATTCTAGCTGCACTACTTTTCACGGGATCTCCTTGGCACCTCTGGAAGCGTTTCTACTCGACTCTCATATATTTTAAGCAACGCTTCTTTTTTCTGCAAAAACTCATGAATATTATGGTTAGCTTCTAGCTCAATCAACGCATCCGATAACTGTAGTTCCGCTTCCTCTCCAACAGCCACCGTTCCCGCCGGATTATAATGGCAATACTTAATATTGGTAAAAACGTCGCCATGATAATAAGCATGACTGTCCATTGCTGCCTGAAATTGAGCTACGCAAGCCGCATAACTAGAGTCGGTTACAACAATTCCAGAGTGACCGGGTGCACCCACAGTATCCGCAGAGGCCTTCCAAGGCGCTCCATCAACACCACCAAGTGCTGCATTTGCAGCGTTAGAAAGAACCAGCGAGCTAGCCAAAATTAATAGTTTTAGTTTCATAATATTTCACCTTTTAGAAAATTGAGTCTTTGTTGACGAGTCCTAGGCTAATTGAAAAAAACCGATTTGGCTCTCACTTCAACGGGCGAAATGGGATAGGTTTGGGAAGCTATTGGGATGATTTAGAAACACATTGCATTTCTTTAAAAAATGTTGAACCCGAACTTCAGTTGGTACGACTCATTCTTAAAAGATAAGGAACAAAACTTTATTTAATAAAAAGTTTTATCACCTTATTGAGAACAACAATAAATTCTGGAGAACATCACAAATGAACGAATTTCAAGAGAATCTGCATTTTTCAACCGAAAACAATCTAGTTCTACCTAGTATTAAAACGATAACCGGTAAACCTGAAGTTCATCTGCATCAATTATTTTCCTTTCAAAAAAACATGAACCCACTTACCTCTTTCAATGAGCGACGAAAAGCGCTGAGCTTTCGCGGAAAACTCACGGACCTCATGTTGTTTAGCATTCAATGTTGGGAGTTTTCAACTAACCTATCGCAGCTTGAGTTAGCGGAGCAAAGTGGTATTTGGAAAATAACCATAGATGACGGTCGACTTAGAACCCGCTCCTTAGACCGATACCTATCAATAAAAAAAATACCGAAGAATCCTCGCTGGCGTCAAGTATTACGCACCGCCCGATTTGTATTAGCTGAATGCAAGCTAGAATCAGTCGCGAGAACTCAGCTATCGGATAAATTGCAATCCGTCATCCAACACATTCACCAAAAAGCTTTAGGTTAAAAAAGCGCTGCTTTAAAAAATCAGTTAGAGAGACACAGCTAACCGAGAGCCTACAGGTGCTCAGTTAAGAATCTAGCCACATTGGTATAAATGGACTCTATATCTTCTTGATAATAAAAAACATTATGACCCGTATCTTCTAACTGCAAGAATTCAACCTGTTTACCATTATCCTTCAATGCGTCATGCATCATTTCCGCCTGCTCAAAAGGTACTCGTCTATCTTTATCACCGGCTATCAATAAAATCGGAATATTAATTTTATCTGCTCGATTTACGGGTGAATTGTGAGCAAGTTTCTTCGAGTCTATGTTTGGGTTTCCTATTCTTTTATATAGAATATTTCGTAACTTTTTCTTATTTCCGCTATAGCGATCTAACGAAAAATCAATCTGTTCCTCTAAATGCGTTACGCCTGCGATACTAATGGCACATTGATACAGTTCAGGGGTTTTAATTGCTCCCATCAAGGCTGAGTATCCGCCGTATGACAATCCTGCAATACATATTTTTTTAGGATCGGCATACCCCGCGCCAATCATAAAATTCACCGCGTCAGTCACATCATCCTGCATCAATCCGCCCCATTCGCCAAACCCAGCTTCTTCGAACGATCTACCATACCCAGTAGATCCTCTAAAATTGGGTTTAATAACAATAAAACCTAGACTAGCTATCATTTGTGAAAAATTATCGTAAGTAGCGCTGTCTCTAGCATGGGGTCCGCCATGGGGTAACACGACCATCGGCATTGGCAGTTTTTTATTATAGTCTGTAGGTAACAAGATATAAGCTCTAATTGATTGCCCATCTCTTGCTTTATAGTTAACTAAAGCCGGAATAGACAATGTCTTTGGTGACAGTTTTGAATACTGATCCGCTAAAAATTGTAACTTTTGCGTTTTGTAATTGTAAATATAGAACCTTCCCGGATTATCCGGTCCATAAGACTTTACAATAGCGTTTTTTTCTTGCTGTCTAGACGAATAGACAAAAAAATTATACTCTCCAACCTGGTCGGCTAATGTGTTGTACGCTTGTTGCAATTCTTTATCGAATAGGTGGTACCGAATAAAATCTTTCTCTGTCGTATAACCTAATATTTGATCAGTGCCACGAGATAATACAATACCTTCAATATCTTGCCCGGGGGAGCTAGCGAGTACAGAAATCTCGTTCGACCCTCTCTCTCTAATTAATAACTCGTAGTAACCAGAATCAACATTTTGCTTTCGATAAACAAGCTTGTCATCACCAATTAGGCCAATTAGTCCTTCAGCGTCAATATTTTCCTTCCGTTCACCACTTAAATCAATCCGATCTATTTTTTCCCACTCATCTTCTTTCTTTTCATAAATATCAATCACTTTTGCTACTCTTAAGTAATCGTAGCGATACTGTGGTTCACCTTTATCGTTACTAAGAAAGGCATAGGTAAATCTTGTGCCTCTCTCTATTTTCTTTGAAACTCCTGTATAAATATTGACTTTGAATAACTCTAGCCTCCCGTTTCCAAAAACGGGCATCAAAATATGTTTAGGATCATCAGGAATAAAATTTCGTATTCGAGACAAATTTCTGTTGTTGCTTAACCGTCGCCTATCACCCATTAACAAAATACTGTTTTTTGCTTCAACATCGATAGAAATCGTTCTACGATACATGCGATAGTCATCAATATCGAAATCATCTTCTTCTTGGGATTTTTCAATGACTCGTTGTGTTCTTTCCGGAACCAATAGATTAACCAATAGTCGTTCGTTATTTGCCCAATAGATAGACGTTGGACGGATAACTTTTTCGCTCAACATACCGGTCACAGGCCTTCCAGGCTGCTCGATATCTCTTATTACAACGTGATACGACTTTTCCTTATTAAAAATAAGCGCCAAATAGCGACCATTTGGAGAGATCTCTGCATCTGCTACATCCGCTTTTGCAAGGAAATCTTCAATAGTTAAATTCATTTCCTCACTTACACTAGCAGCCTTCGCAATGACTGTGAGTTCGGTGAGAATAAGCAATGTAAAAAGTATCGATGTGACTAAGAAATTCCCTAACTTCATTTAAATGTCCTTTTAGTGTGAGCTTGGAGAGTTTAACCAACTATGTTTGCTTAGTAAAAGTCTTTGTTATTGACAATCATAAAAAATAATCGAAGAGGGCCCGCTCGTTCCCAAATAGAGGGCAAGGTACCCCAACGAGGAATTAATCTATCGAATACTATTATGATTAACATCGCTCTATCCAAACTGTTAAAACATCGTCGGATCAACTACACTCGTAAGCGATATTTTAGTAATGGAGAGCAACGCAATCATGACTAATGATTTACCTTCTGACTCAACGGCGGACAAATCTAGTGCAAATGCTACCGACACCTTCAAGTATCACGCTTTCATTTCTTATCGACATGCCGATAATAAAGAACCGGGGCGGCAATGGGCGACATGGCTCCATCAATCAATTGAGACCTATCAGGTTCCGGCGGATCTAGTCGGAAAAATTAATGGACGCGGCGAAAAAATTCCCGCAAGAATCTACCCGATATTTAGAGATGAAGAAGAGCTTCCTGCGAACGCTGATCTCGGTAACTCAATTGTTGGTGCTCTCGATACAAGTCGAATTTTAATTGTACTCTGCTCTCCACAAGCCTATGCATCAACCTATGTTGCCGATGAAATACACCATTTTAAACGCATAGGACGTTCCGATTCTATTATTGCGGGCCTGCTCTATGGCGAGCCAAATACAAGTTGGGATAAGGGAAAACTAGCGCTTGGTTTCACTAGTGACGACGAGTGTTTTCCACAGCCTCTACAATATCAATATGATGACAATGGTCAACGAACAACGCGACGTGCAGAACCGATTGCAGCGGATTTTCGAATAAATAACGAAGGTAATATAGAACAAGGGTGGACATCGCCGGAGGCGTATCGGCTGCACTTAGAGAAAGATCTATCTCTCACTAAATCGCAACGCCAGTTGGCAATACAAAAATATCAGAAGCAACAACATTTAATGTTACTCAAAATAATTGCAGGCATTCTAGGAGTTCCGCTCGGACAATTGAGCCAAAGGGATAAAGAGTATCAATTACAACAGGCGCAGTTAAAAGCAAAAAAGCTTAGACGATGGCTTGCCCTTGTTGCTCTACTAGCGGTAGTTGCGATTGGCGCAGGATTTACTGCCTATTTGAAACAACTGGAAGCCATAAAGCAAACAAAACAGGCGCAAATTTCCCAGTCTAAAACCCTCGCCCAAAACGCCATAGATGCTTTTGCCAGGGGAGAGTTTCAGCAGTCCATCGATATTGCTCGTTCAGCCTTACCTCGCTCGCTGGCCACCTCTGACAGAGCTTACTCCCAAGATGCCGAAGCGATTTTAAGCAGTGCCGTGTTTCACGACATGTTGCTGTTTAGTGACAAAGCTGATGAACAATGGACGGATGCCGATTGGCTAAGAAAAGATCCTTATAAGAGCCAATTATCCTCAGATAAAAGCAGACTAATTATCTACGATGGCGCAGCACCAGCTGTAGTTGACTTGAGCAATTTCTCTCGCGTATCACTGCAAGATATGCCGAGCGGGTTAACCTGGCAATCGAGCGTTTCTAAATCAGGACGATATCTTTCAGGTTCGGTGACGCAAAACGATCAGTATCAAAGTTACCTATGGGACACCAGCAATGGAGCGCTACTAAAAAAGCTTAATACCAAGCTGCTTAAGTTTAGCCACAGTGAAAACTATGTTGCGGTAAAAGGGAGTTCAAACAAACAGCCTAACCAGCTGATTGATTTACAATCCGGCGATACTGCAATGGAATTTCTAGGCAATTTTAAAGGCCTATTTGCTGCTGATTCTCTATTACTAGCTGAGGGAAAAAGAAATTGTAAATGGGTAGATTTTAACCGAGTTTGTCAATCACCGACTTATGTTTACTCAGTTGAAAGCGGCGAGCTTATTAACACCATACAAGGCAAAATAGCCGAGCAGTTTTCAGATGACGAGCTAGTGATTTTGGATGGCGCAGTCAAACCCAATGATTTACCCGGTTTCGCCGAGAGCAATGAACAGCCGATATCGGAACGGAAAAACTCTCTCGGCGTGCTAGTCTGGAAAGCAAAAAATAGGCAAGTTAATGCCTTTTATCCAGGAAACCTTATTCATTATAACGCGACGCATCGACGACTGATTATCGAAAACCAAAAAACAGACAAGGTTGAGCTCTGGGATATCGATAACAATAAAATTATTGCTCAGATAAATGGTCAGATTCAAACAAGGATCAGCGACTCTCATTATGATGTTCTAAAGAAACGAAAAATTCTATGGGATGATCATACAGACGATCCATTTTTTATTTCATTGATCGAGCGAGGTGAACAACAATCAACGATTAAATATTCATTTTTGAGTGGCTCGGTCCTCAGTGAAACTCCCGGACAATTTATTGGCGTCACTGAAAATTCAAGAGTTCTTAGTCATGTTATTGATAATGGTTTGCATAAAATTTATGCAGAGCTTGGTCAGCAGGCTGAGTTAGAAATACCGGAGAATCTTTGTTTAAACCAATATGAAGAGCAGCCGGTTATTGAACGATCGCGAATAAAAACCTCCACAATCATCTTTAACTGCAGCGACTATATAGCGGTATTTTTTCCGGAAAGTAGTGAACCTAGCAAACCGCGTATAATTCTTTCTGAGCACCCTGCTCAATGGGTTGATGGCGGTCAGTTTTTCTATTATGGCAAGGGGACTGCTAATTTGCTTGGAACAAGTCAATGGGAAGGTGGTCACGTTCAGTTAGAACAGATGATGAGAGTTAAAACGAAAGAATGGACAACATTTAGAAGCATCGATAATGGCCGCTTTCTTTTGTCGCTTTCTCCCAATTCAGAAATTAACCTATGGGATTCAACTGGCAGTATATTTTAACCAGTTGTGACCATCGATGAAATGCAGACAGCTGAAAATTTCGTTGACAATTTTGCAGCGGCGGATAGAGAACAACAAGGAGCAATGATTCAGGAAAAATTCAGTTCGTTTGCAAAACTTGGTTTTAACCTAGAAAAATCAATATCTTTAAAACAACCATCCGACAACCCCAAAAACAGACGCGCTTTTAAGTCAATAGGAGATAATCTAAAACTCAAAGAGTCATTTTCATCGGAGGCTATTTATTTTGAAATGTCGGATGCTAATAAGGTGATTGTTGTTGATGATGATAATAGCTATTTGGTCAATCCGTTAACCGCTAAAACGATAACTGAACTGTATCTATCGCAGCCGTCGGAAATTTATTTTGAGGCTTTCGATGAACCTATCGGCGTTTTTGAAAGTCCCACAGGCGATGGTTTTCTTTATTACAATATGCATGGTATGTGGTTATTTGATAAAGTAGGTAAGAAGTTACGCACGTTTTGTGTTGATCAATCGAGTTGTGATTATAATACTGACTTTGAATGGATGGACAACGGAAAAAGTATCTTCTTAAAAGATAGTTTACCGTCTATTTACTCATTTTCAACGGGTCGATATATTAGTCTCTGTCGGAGCTTTGATTCAAATTCTCAATGCCAGGAAAAGCTTCGAGGTCATGCGCTAATCGGAGAAAATACCATTGCAACAGGCTCTATTATTCTTGACCGTCACACGGGCATAAAATTACTTGAATTACCGGGTGGTTTAGGTGGCATGTATAGCAGCCCTGTATCTTTCAACTCAAACGAGACAGCGATATTAATGGTTGCAGAAACTGGAGGTGGTTCTCTTTTATATGGCGCCTGGAAATTACCATTACGTGGAGAAGCGTTACTGAAATTCCTTAGTCCAATAGAAGCTGAATAGTTACAGAATCTAAAATTTATTGAAAAAACGACCTAAGGGTTTTTCCCAGAGAATTTTTGTCAAAAACCTTTCTTCATAATATTTCTTATTCGCGCCTTAACCGAAGGCGCCTCATCACGCATTGCCAATTCAAAGTATTGTTTCGTTTCTGTCTTATATTGTGGATATGATTTGCTTAGCTCATAAAATCCATTGTAAGACCACGCCCTTACAAATTTGTTTTGATGCGTAAGTGTCATTCTCAGAAAGGTATGTAGAGTTTCATTTTCGGCCTCGGCAATTGGCATATATGGAATACATTGCAATAAATGTAACTTAGCTTGCCAATGTTGCAACTGATTTAGTGAGCAACATATTGTTTTAATTTGAGATTGCTTTAATTGATTTCCATCTTCAAGCCATGCTTTCAGTAGCCATGTCGCTGCGTTTTCGTAATCGCATATAAATGATAGTTCGACAATATCATTAACAAAGTTAAGCTCTGTCTGATAGATATCATAGATCGCCTTTATATCAGCGGCCGACTTTCCATCCCATTCTTTTAAAGCGCTTTTAATATTCATTCATTTATTCGAGAATCTTTATCTTGTAGCCTTTTTTCCGTATCGAACATCCCGTCTCGAATATCCCGAAATTTTTACTACGACTATAAATTGGAAATCGTTAATGAGCTTAACCTATAAGTAGCCAGAAGAAGTCGTTTTTTATACCTACGGTTTGTCAGTCTGACTTATTGATCGGGTTCAAATGAGACGAGCGCAATAAAGAATAGCTAACCTCATATTTATCTTTCATCTCCCCTCTAGTCCAACCTTGGGTTTTGTAAAAATCGTCTGCTCTTGTGTTCGCTTCTGTATCAAGCGTTATTTTTTGCGCGCCAATCTCAAAAAGCCACTGTGTAGCAAGTTGAATTAAGCCTTTGCCGGTGCCGATACCTTCGAATTCAGGCTTAACAAAAAGCGCCCATATAGAATGATTCGCTTTTTCAGCATAGGAAAATCCTATAACTTTATCATCCAACTCACATACCCAGCCTCGCCCCAATTTATCTAAATAATCTTCATACATTTTTCGCGTGATTAACGTTGGATCTGATAATGCATTTTCGGTAACGGAAATTCTTATTTCAGACATTGCGTCTATATCATTATTTGAGGCCTGTCTAAATTTCATAAATATTCCATCCTAATTAACTCCACCCTTATTAACTTTATCCATTTCCCGTTGCTCGTTGCTCGTCATTAACCAATTATTAACGCAAAATAGACACCAACAGGATCGCGGATAATGGCATACTTTTGCTCAGTGCACTCGCTAATGATTTCACCATCATTCTCGATAACCCGTTTTAGACTTTCGGCAATATCATCCACAGGCAAATGAATTAACCAAGTCGATGGAACACCGTTTAGCTCATTGGGAAACTCGCTGATTTTCGCGGCGGAATTCTCGTTGTCAATTTGCATTTCAAAACCTGCGGCTTTACCTACACTATGTTCGGCCTCACAGGACTTGGCTCGCCAGCCCACCACCTGTTGATAAAAGTCTCGGCTTACCATCGCGTCTGGAACCATCAATGAAAGCCAACCGATACAGCCAAAGCGTTCATTTGGTTTGCTGTTGTCTAGATCAGCATCCAAAGCCGGAATTATGCCAAAAGCAGCTCCGTCTGGGTCGGTAATGACAGCCCACTGGCTTAAACCATTGTCGTCCTTTCCATGCATGAGTTCTTTGCCACCCCTCTCAACAGCATTGGCTGCACTAGCGGCAACGTCGGCGACCTGAAAGTGTGGCATCCATTGTAACGGTAACCGGTCATATTCGGGAGTTCGAGCGCCAAGACCAATTATCGGCGTGCCTTGGTTGTTCATCAAGTCATCACGCCAAAGTGGATTATTCCCCGTTGTGAGGACTTTTGAGTAGAAAGCGAGTTCACTCTCATGATTAGGTACTGCAATATCCGCACTGAGGACACCACCAACACCATAGAAAAATGGTTTTTGCATTATTTGCCTCCTTTCGCTTCAATATATGACTTCGACTGGTTATAAATTTAACTTCCAACAACATTAAATAGGGAAACAGTATGAACCAAACCCTTCTTAATTATTATATTAAGAGTCGTTATATCGTCATAAGGTAAGTTATGAATTGGACGCTGATAGTGCCAATAAATTTCATTGTCACCTTCAGTTAACTGAATACCAATCAACTCCGAAGCCTTTCGTTGAGAAATTCCAACAGTCAAACCTAGCTTATTATTTGTGCTGATATTACTTTTTGAAGAGATACACTTTAAATTCGGTTTGTCCGATAAAAATGAGTATCCATCACCGAGTACATTTTTTGAATAGACAACATATATATCATTTGTTTTATAACAATACTCTCTAAGCCCATGTGCACCCTTTGAAGCTTCTCCCTCGTACACTTTCTGGTATTCCAGCAAAAGTAATTCTACGGGCGCAGGACTATTAAACTCATTCGCAGAATTCACGCCACACCAAAATAATAGAATAAAATTTCTTATCTTAAATTTCATAGTCCTAAACAACACTGCAAAAATAGGCTCAAAATAACGGTTGCTAAACCCTTTGACCTGCTACCTATGCTTCTACCAAAGGTTAGGGTCATTTAATGCCTCAACACATCGGGTAGAACCAGGCATCGCCTGAATTTCTTGACCATCAAGAGACTGCGCGAGCCACCCAATAGGCTGACTCAACGGGCAAGGGGCTTTTATAATATTCTCATTAATTTGTATAAAGCCTGTTTTGGAATAATAACCAGGGTCACCGTAAGTAAATACTAAATTCACATTCAGCGACCTTAGATGATCTAATCCGTATTGAATTAGCTTTTGCCCGATCCCTGTTCCTTGAACAGCGGTTGAAACTGCAACCGGCGACAAAATAAATGCAAGCTGGCCGCTAGGAACAATTAATCGACTGAAGAAGATACCACCGAGGATAACCTGCTTTTCTTCTGCAATGCAGCCAATTAAGTCTTGTGGTTTGGTGGTTTCAATTAAGTTGGCAACAAACTCTGCGATTATTTGACCTTCTGTCTCACCCTCGGATTCAGCGAATACCGATTTGAAAAAATGAGTTATCGTTTCGGATTTAGATTCACAATAAAGTGAAAGCTTCATATTTGTATCCTTTGCCGCGATTTATGTCGCCGATTAATACTGAGCTTTATTCGTTTTTTCTTCTTTCAATAACTTGATTAATACCATAGAGGTGATAACGAGATACACCAGGGTAGCAATGTGCTTAGCAACAACATTGAACTGAGCGTCTGCTTGATACGCTAGATAACCGTCAGTTAACGGCATAATAGTACCAAATAGCGCCGCCAACAAAAGCAATTTGTAGTTTTGAAAATAGAGCAACGCGCCTATTATTAATGCAACAAATAGAGTACGAGACGCATAAATATGAATCCAATCTGTATCTACTGCTGAGGCTAAAACTGTACCTCTTATATTGGCGAATGAAACAGGATCGACATACGCGAAAATCGCATAAAACCCTTGCAGTAACGCCATCAATAAAACCAATATAAATCCAATTTTTCGAATCATTATTATTGTTGTCCTATATTCGTTATGCAGCTATATCAAAAGAGTCTATCCCTTTATATTTTACTAAAAACAGATAGACACTAGCATAAAGCCGAATTATTGCTCTCTCGTATAATACTCTCTTATATGGCCATTACCACTACGCCCGGGTTTGCCCATGTATTCCCAATAGGTATTATCATTATCAAATTGAAGATGTGAGATCTGTGTTTTTCCGTTTCTTTGGTACTCTAAAACGATACTATTCGAGTTGCAGCCAAGAATTTTATAAGTGGTTTGCTCTTTAGATGATGGTCTTTTTATTTTATTTTTTCCCATAACCAATTCCACTTCAGGTGTATCAATTATCATATTGCCACTAGCTTTAAACTCTATGGTTTCTATTCCTTGAGTTTGAATCATAAAATTCCAAGCCTTACTTTCGACATTTGCCCATCGCTTGTTAAATTCAACAAATTTTTCTTTAGAGGAAGTCCATGTTCCATCCAATGTCGGACAAGTATATCCAATGCATGGAACCAATAGTGATAGAGCAATTAGTAGTTGTTTTATTTTCATTGATTGTCCCTAAAATAAAATTAATGATTCTCATTAAAGCTTTCTAGAATCTAGATATCGTCAGCCAAAGCGTTGTATCACGCTTTTTTTAATAGCTAGCTTTATGAGAGGGTGCGCGAGCACATTCACAAAACATATCCTAATACAAAGGGTATAGCGGAGCAATTGAATATAGATTTCTTGTTTTCTCGACTATTGCACTGCCATTGCTAGAGTTTCCACTGCAAAGTCGATATCAAAAAGCAATAATCGCTCTCTGAAAGCTGTTTGTCAGTCCAGAAATGCCGATAATTATTATCGTTAGATCGACTGCTCTCCTAACTTTGCAACCAACTTAACCTGACTTAATTCAACTTAAGTTGCCACATCGAAAATTTGGTCTATGCTTAAAGATGGATGCGCACAAGGCCGCTAGGACATTAGGAGATTAGGAGATTCGTTGAGGGCTAAAATTCGGCACAAACCAATGCTCATGACGTCGACATAAATCATTGTTGATCCAATAGAGAACTTACCTCGTATATCGTGTTAGCAATTAATCAATTCACGATAATATTAACTCCAAGGATAACACCATGGTAGATACACTTGCAGCTCCAGAGCAGTGCAATATTATGAATATCGAAGCTTTCTTTGAGCAATGTAAGGATGCCATTGCAAACGACAGCAGCCTTATTACCATTGATTGCGCAGACATTGAGAAAGTCGATTTCACCTTTATCCAACTTTTGTTGATGCTTAAAAATGAATGCTCTGAAGTGAAGATTGTGAGCCCTAGCGAACGTTTCAACGAAGCGCTCAGTCTTTATCAACTCCAAGCGCTTTTAGAAAGCAATTAATTGATGGTGCCCTAATGAGCGGTATAGACCTAAGTAAATTTCTACCACTGTTTATATCAGAAAGCCAAGATCACTTGGCCAACTTTGAGGAAGGCTTAATTCAGCTTTCAGGGGACGATTATGATAGCGAAACCATTAATGCCATATTCCGAGCAGCTCATTCTATTAAGGGCAGTGGAGGAATGTACCAGCTTGACCGTTTAGTTCATTTTGCCCATGTTTCTGAAACAGTATTAGATTTTATCAGGCAAGATCAGCTGGCGGTTAGTGATGACCTTATTGAACTGCTCTTTGACGTTAAAGACTTTCTGAGCGCGCTAGTAGCTGCCGTTGAAAGTGGCGAAGAACCCGAAGAGGGTGCCGAGTCCAACACGCTGGCCTCTCTTGAAAAGTACATTAAACAAGTTGAAGAAGGAGGCAATGCACCTTCGGATAACGATGATATAGAAACTACTTCTGATTCAGAAACATCGTCAGCTGAGCAAACTGACACCAAGGCTGTGCTATTTATCACTTTAGACAGCGATGGTTTTCAGTCTGGCCTGCGTTTAGAGCCAGTGCTTTATGAAATAAAAGAAACGATCGGTTTTGAGACTTTAGAAATTGACTTTAAGCCACCAAGTTCATTAGTAAATTTTGATCCTACAGTCAGTTACAGCAGTATCAAATTGAGATTAAACCGAACGCCAACTGACGATGAACTTGAAGAAATCTTCGGTTTCTCTGCCGGAGCTAGCTACAATCTCGAAACTTCGGAAACGCAGGACTCAGCAACCAACAGTCCTATAAGCGAAGGTGGCGAATCATCGGATAACTCTTCAAAAGACAAAAAATCGCAACAAACAGCTGCACCTTCTCCAAAAGCTGCAGCAAAAACTCCAGCAACCGCAACGGCGAAAGCTGCCCCGAAACTGATTAAGGTTCAAGCAGAAAAGTTAGACTCGTTAGTGACAGAAGTGGGTGAGCTGCTACTTAAAAAATCCCAGTTGGATTACCATCTCAGCAAATTGAATGACACAACAGTCAATAATTTATTAGATGAATTTGAAAAATCTTTAGCGGCTATTCGTGAATCATCACTCGCACTAAGACTAGTGCCCTTAAATGAAGGGTTAATGAGATCTCACCGAACCGTTAGAGAGGCGGCCAAGGCCACGGGAAAAGATATCAAGCTGACCATTACTGGTGGCGATACTGAACTTGATAGGATTACTGTAGATAAATTAGGCGACCCGCTAACGCACATATTACGCAACAGCTGCGACCACGGTATAGAAACTCCTGAGGTGCGTGAAGCATCAGGAAAAGACACTCAGGGCAGTATCTCGTTAGACGCCAATTATCAAAGTGGCAACGTGGTTCTAACCATTAAAGACGACGGTAAAGGCATACCCAGAGATATAGTGCTAAACAAAGCTATTGATAAAGGGCTTGTTTCTGCCGATGAGAATCCAAGCGACCGCGATATTTACAACCTTATTTTTCATCCAGGTTTTTCAACGGCGGAAGCGGTGACGGATCTTTCAGGCCGCGGCGTCGGAATGGATGTTGTCAGAAGAAACATCAATGACTTAGGCTGAACAGTCATAGTAGATTCTGCTGCTGGAAAAGGAACAACCCTAACCATCACCTTGCCTCTAACATCCGCCATCATGGACGGTTTTTTAATTGAATCCGCCAATCAGCCGTTGATCGTCGCTATGGACAAAGTATTACAATGCGTGCCCAAAGATCAGCTGCAGATTAATCAGTCTAACGGCAATGATTGCATGCTGTATCAAGGCGAATACATTCCTACCATTCTAGTGTCTGAACAACTAGGTATTGCCGAGAGCGATAATGATGAAAATGAATTCGATATAAAACCTGAAGACAAAAAAGCAACTACCCAGCAAGAAGCTATTGTTGTGATGACTCAATACGGCAAGGTCGCCCTTATCATCGATCATCTAGAAGGAGAGCTTCAAGGCGTTATAAAACCAATGGGCCCTATTCTAAGTCAATGCCAACTGTTTGGCGGCATGCTAACCCTACCATCCGGTGATTTAGCATTTTTATTAGACATCAATACCTTGGCGAAAAATGCTCAAGATTCGCTCCATAACTACGAGAAGGTTAACTCATGATTTCAAAAGTCCTACAAGACATACAGCTCAGAAATAAAATTCTAGTCATTTTAATTCTGCCGATATTAATGCTTCTATTTCTCGCTATCGACTACACTACAAAAAGTTGGCAAAATTGGAGCACTTATTCCGAGAACTTAACCACATCGATTTTGGTGACTAAAGCGACTTCCGTGGTCCATGAGCTGCAAAAAGAGCGCGGTATGTCCACCGGATTTGTGGGATCAAATGGAGTAAACTTTAAGTCAAAGTTAATTTCTCAGCGACAAACTGTCGATGCGTTAAGGTCTCAATATTTAATCTTGATCGAAGATCAATTTGCCAATGTACCCGAGAATGTACAACAAGATCTTAAGAAAATTGAGGCCGACCTACAATCACTCCCTAACATTCGGGAACAAGTTAGCGCTCTAAGAATAGACACTAACGACTTATTGCAGCTCTACACTAAAGTCATAGAAGATTTACTCCACATCAATGTCCTTATCATACGCAACCTTAATTCAGCCGCTACCCTAAACGATGCCGAAGCTCTCCATTTCTTGAGCTATTCTAAAGAAAAACATGGACTGGAGCGCGGCTTAATGAGTGGTGTTTTCAGCAAAGACATAATGAGTAAAGAGCAAAAAACTAAATTTGTAGGACTTCATGTTGCCTCAAACGTTTACTGGCTCTCCGCCAAAGAAAATGCCAACGATAATCTACACAAAATAATGAAAGAGATTGAACGATCTGAAAGTTATAAGTCTCTTCTTGAAATGAGGGAAATAGCAACCAATAATGAATCAAACTTTGGCGTTGATGCTGGAGTTTGGTTTGACAAAGCTACAATGGTGATTGACGCTAAACGCGAAGCCGAAAAAAGCGCTGCGGATTCTCTACTAAACCAATTACAAAGCAAAGCGGAAAATCATCGAGCGAATTTTTTCTTAACGATTATTTCCTTGGTAGTGGCCTTATTGATTACATTCATTTTGATTAAAGTAACCATTGAGTTAATCAATCGTCAAATTCTTGCTTTAAGTGAAAATTTCTTAGCCCTATCACGTGGTGATATGAACACCCCGTTTGAAAGTTCTTCCAAAGACGAGTTCGGAAAGATCTCAGAAATGATGGAAAACTTTCGCAATAGAATGAACAACGTCATTAAAGACATTCTGCTCAACACGTCAGGTGTCAGCACTTCCGCACCTCAAATCAGTGATTCTGCTATGGGACTCGCCACGTCGGTTGCCGAGCAAGCATCCAGTATTGAATCCACGTCTGTGGCATTAGAAGAAATCAGCACATCCGTTTCACAGAATGCAGATAATGCTAAGAAAACGGAAAGTATAGCCCTTGAAGCAGCGCAGAAAGCCCAAAAAACCGCCGACTCAGTGGTGCAAACCGTAGGCGCCATGAAAAAAATCACTGAGAAAATTTCCATTATTGAGGATATCGCTTACCAAACCAATCTATTAGCACTTAATGCTGCCATTGAAGCAGCTCGTGCTGGCGACCATGGCAGAGGCTTCTCAGTAGTTGCCGATGAAGTCCGTAAATTGGCAGCACGAAGTGAAGACTCGGCTGGTGAAATCAGCACTCTGGCAAAAAACTGTATGCAAATCGCCGACTCTACCGGTGAGTTACTCCAGGAAATGGTGCCCGAAATTGAGCATACTTCAAAATTAGTTGAAGATATTTCGGTTGCTTCTAATGAACAATCCAATGCCATTATCGAGATTAAGGAATCCGTTCTACAATTTGATAGAGTCACACAAGGCAATGCTGCTATGAGTGAAGAGTTAGCGGCCACCAGTGACGACCTAAAGGGGCAAGCCAATGCTTTGCATACCGCTATTAGTTTTTTCAAAACCGGTTCAGCGGAGCAAGCGAAAATGGACAGCTTAGCCCCCGCCCCAATTAAAACTGCGTCCAGCTCTAACCAAGACACGGAAAATTGGGATGAATCTGACTTTGAGGAATTTTAAAGATGACGTTATCATCCGAAGAGAACCAAGGACAGTTACTGCATTTTAACCTAGGCGGAGACCAATATCTGCTACCCATTGATATCATTCATGAGATATTAGAATATCAGCCAGTGACACAAGTACCATCTATGCCAGATGTGGTTCATGGTGTACTAAACCTGAGAGGTAAGTACATTCCTGTAATCGATCTTTCTCGAAGGCTGGCGCTTGAAAAACTTAAGATCAACAAACGTAGTTGTATTTTGGTTACCGAGTGTAATGACGGTAGTGAAAGCCTAATGATTGGATTGTTGGTGGATAAGGTAAATCACTTTATGAGTCTTGGAAGTGATGGTTTAAGCCCACCGCCTCAATTTGGCCATAGCATTGCCAATGATTTAATTGCTGGAATGACAAAAATCGATGGCACCGACTACATAGTTTTGAAGGTCGAAACACTACTCAACTTGCAAGAACTGATTGCATTGCTCAATAGTAAAGAAATTGCGGAGGCCATTGAAAGCTAATGGCTTCATTGAAGATATCTTAGATGATTGAGCCGGTTGATTATCGACGAGTTCGAGAACGACTTTTAACTCTCACCGGAGTAGAGTTAGGCGATTCGCGACAAACCATGGTTGAGTCTCGGCTGAGAAACAGGGTCGAAAAATTAAACTTCCAATCCTTCAGCAGTTACCTAAGTTTCGTTTTTTCCGGCGAGCCTAATGCCCAATCTGAATTACAAGCACTCATCGATTGTCTTACCACCCACGAAACCTATTTCTATAGAGAGGCGCAGCATTTTAACTTTCTACGACAACGTGTATTGCCTCACTTTAAAGATAGGCCATTACGTATTTTAAGTGCAGCCTGCTCATCCGGCGAGGAAGTTTACACCTTAGCTTTCGAATGTATGGCAGCGCTTGGCGGCAGAGCTGACTGGAATATTGACGGTGTCGACATTGCAGAGAACGTGCTTTCCGCAGCGCGAGAAGGCCTGTATGACGAACGCCGCAGTCGGCTAATCCCTGAAGAAATGAAAAGCAAATTCATGCGTAAAGGCATCAACAAAATGGCGGGCTATTGTCTGGTTAATAAAGAAATTAAAGAACACGCTTCTTTTGCCAAAGACAACATACTCGAAACCCGACCGGGTCAAGCAAAATACGATGTTATCTTTTGCCGTAATGTTTTGATTTATTTTGACCCGCCTACCAAGAAGAAAGCCATAGATAACCTTTATGATCGACTCAATCCGGGAGGTTATTTGTTTGTTAGTCGGTCGGAACAGCTTCGGCAACTATTACCGTGCAAATTACTAATTAATCCCAACATTGCCAGAAAACCTTTACCAAAAGACAATGAATAAGTGCAGGAATGATCATGAACGATAATCAAAAATCACCGTTAATAAAACTTGTCTATTTTAGCGAAGCTATCACTCCCCTAGACAATCTTGATGTTGAAATGATTCTAAAAGGTGCTCGAGAGAAAAACCATGACCATCATGTCAGTGGCATGCTGGTATTTTGTAACAGCTTTTTCTTGCAATGCCTTGAGGGCCCTCGCGCAGAGGTGAATGAGATTTTTGATGCCATTCATAGTGACGCAAGGCATTTCAACATGAACATTGTTGAAGTTAGCGAAATCCAAAAACGTCAATTTCCTGATTGGGATATGGATTACATTGGTGATGTCTTAATGAAAAAATTAGACTTAGACTTAGACTTACCAGAGCTTGAGGAGTACGAACAATTCTATCCGCCACATCTGTCAGCTGAAACACTTGAGAAAATTCTTGTTCACATGCGAAAACTAAAAACGAGCTGAATACTTAATTTGTACATTAGCCGGTTCGTTTTTTCAACGACCCGTCAAATTATCCGATAAGCTAACTTGCTTGTTATATTGATAAATACCTAATTTTTGTTCAACCCTAGATCAACATACGCAATGATGTATCCATATTCCTTATCACTCAATTTTTTATCTTCATGTAACTCTTTAGCATATTCGAAAGTCCAAGATTGACCATTAGGAGGTAAGGGAATACTCAAGTCCATTGTTAGTAAAGATTCATCGACAACCTTATGACCTTTTTCTACAACCTTTTTTGCACAGTAGCTCAATATATATTCCACAGCGTACTTATCAACTGAAGGTTGCCATGTATATTCTGTTTCACATGCGGTTTTATGTTCACCGTCCGAAGTGATGTACTCAAGCTTTCCCTGAGTTACACAAGCAGATAGAACTAGAATTAGTGATAATGAAAATAGAAATCGCAATTTGATGCTCTCCTTGTTATACCTATAACGTTTCAATCAACTGCTTCAAAATTTTCGACCGGATTGCGGAATTATGATATTTACTTCTCATACTCTTTCAGTTTCTCTTTCAGATCTGAAGACTCGGGATAAAAATGAATTGCCGCTTTCATTGCCTCTATAGCGGCTTTGGAATCATTCAGTTTATTCTTTGCAAACCAACTAAAACCAATTAAATGTTTTTCTCGTGGCTTAATATCATACTTAAGTTTTTTTGAAAGAGCCTCATAGTGTTGAATATAATCATCGACTTTGATTTTCTGCATCTCTGTATCTTGAATATACCAATCTTTATAGACCCAGGCCAATCCATCATAAACTCCTTTAAAAGCCGCCAGCATATGATCGGTGTTTTCCATGTGGTTAACTGTCCACGTTAAATTTTCAGGTGAATGCTCAATAAATACGTCTTTAAGGGATTTGAACTCCTTCTGTATTTGTTGATGCTCCATGTCACCCAATGAAACATAAATAGTGCTACTTAAAGTCTTTGTACTTTTAAAATACTCTTTGAGCAAACCGGAAAGTTGAGGAGCATGTTGAACTGAAGGACTTAATACAACAAATGCGGAGAAAGAGTCTGGGTACTGCATAAACATATTTGTTACGAAAAGCCCAGACAATGAATGACCAACAATAAATCGTCCACCATTCGTTCTATAGTTTTTATCAATGTATGGAAGAGCCTCTTCCCTAATAAATTTAGAATAATTCTGGGCCTGAGAGTTGAACTCTATACTTCCACTTTTTTTGAAAGGATAGTTGTCTTTACTATAATTTCCGCTATGAGGTAGCCCGACAACAATCATATCTTCAATACCAAACCTTGAAGACTGGACATCAACAATACTACTAGCCCACTTAAAGTTATCCTCGTCATTAAGTGTAATCAGAACCGGATATGCTTTTTTGATATTATCACCGTAGTCGGCTGGCAACCGAACCAGTATATTCCTCGATTCACTTAATGACTGTGACTCAAATGATATCCGCTTTTCTTTTTCCGAAGCTGTGCTCTCTGGAATAGTGAATAACAGTAATATAGCTACTAAGATAATTCGCATTTCATAGATTTCCTTATACCTAAAACAATTTGATGAACTGTACCGCGAGCTTTACGTATTCTGACTTTACCACTAATTCCTGGCGAATATGCAACAGAAAATTATTCTCTTACATTTAACACTAAAAATTGTCTTTAAAGCATACCTTCGGTTCTCTTGCAGTCACTTAAAGCCATCGAAAATTG
This sequence comes from uncultured Kangiellaceae bacterium, assembly GCA_905479925.1. Lineage (GTDB taxonomy): Bacteria > Pseudomonadota > Gammaproteobacteria > Enterobacterales > Kangiellaceae. The sequence continues at coordinate 74,089 of CAJQOL010000007.1, forward strand.
GGTTATAACTTCTAGAATCGTTCGAGAGCAACGGGAAAGCGAGAGAAATTAGAACAGCAGCGTATTTTTTAAAGAGAGGTTGCCAGCATTAATTTCTTTGCTGTAGATCCGATTGAGCTCTCAATTTAAACGCATATTCTCTTCCGTTGCTTTGGTCAAAACAAATTAAATTAGGCTGAATTGAATTGAATTGAAAAAATAACAATATTGAGTTGTCCGGATAGGGTAAGGTTACAGAGCTTTTACCATTTTTATAACCGTATTATCCGAGCCGTTTTCGCCGGGAAATACGTCTCTACTGACCTCGACATATCCTTTGGCTCGGTAAAGCGGCTCGCCAGGAATAGTAGAACCTAGTTCTATTGTCTTAAAACCTTCTTTCCTAGCGGCTTCTTCACCTATATCTAAAAGCAAGCCTCCTATTCCTTTTCGCGTCCAGTCTGGGTGGGTATACATTGCTCTTATTCGTGCAGGTTCTGTTGCGGGATCTGATAGACGGTCATCGCGACCGGTGGTATGGTCCCCACCATATAGAGTCTTTCGTTTTCCCCAACCACCACACCCAACTAAAATAGTTTCAGCATCGACTTGTGTTTCAATCACAAAATAAGTTTGATCTATAATTAAACTATTATCAACGCCCATGGTTTCTTTTGCCGCTTCGATTTCTTCAGTAGATAAAAACGACTTCATATTAACTTCAATTGATGCTCGCATTAATTGAATAATTGCGTCCACGTCATTCTGATTAGCAATTCGATGGGTGAATTTAAAGCGTTTTTTATCGGTATGTATCATTAAAAAACCTGCTATCTAAAAATCATTCACTGAAACTGGATAACTGCAAATTAAAGTCAGTATCAACGTTAACTTAATAAAATACTGACTTTAAAAATCGTTCATTTAAATCTTGTCACAACTTAGCTTTATTTGCCCAGGGGTTAGTCCCAGCATATGCGTTGAAACAAATTGACTACCATCATAATCCTGACCAAACGACGCATAATGAAAACTACATAATCCATCTTGCCGTTTCATAACAATAATTCCCCTAATATGTCGTCCGGTAACAATTCCTGTTAGAGGGTGATGCTTTACTCGCCAATCAGCGCTAGTAAAGTAGGCATAAGGAATCGATTCCTTCCATTTCCAATTGCTAGCCCAACGCTGTGCGGCAGCAGTTATTTCAGACTCCAATGCAGCATTTTGCATTCCTCGCTTTGGCAAAGTTTGATTGGCGACCTTTTTCTCGTTTTTTTCTTTACGACGACGGTCCATTTCAGTTTTTACGGTAAGTGCGTATTCAGACATTAGCGCATCGACGGAGTCTTGTTTTGATTTTTCGTTTCGAATACCACGAATGTAACCAATATCCTTCGCATAAACATTAAAGTAATGACGTTTGCCCCATTCTTTTTTACCAAAATCTCGGCCAAACTTAGCCCATACAAAAACACCGTCTTTAACATCAAAAATCACATTACCTCGACTATCCATATAGGTCTCGGTCCCTGTCAAACTGCTTTCATCAGTTAAAAATTTGAATGTATCGTTAGGGCATCTTTCACAGGCACTGAATATTAATGACTTGTTGGGCGCGTCCTTTAACTCAATAGTCGCGGTTTGATAAGATTTTCCTGACACTTTTACCGGACTAGCAATATGGTAAGTTCCAGAACCGCGGGTTTGCTCCACTAAAGTTCCGGTGTTCATGATTTTCTTTGATTGGTCGATAGCAAACGCCATGGCTCCAGCTTTATCTAAGGGGAGTGCTGTTCCTTGCTTTGCGTAGACGTTAAAAAACACCAACCTTGACCACTCTTTCATTCCTAGCTGCGCGTCAGGAATGGCGGTCACATAGGAGTTTTCGTCATAGGCAAAAAGATAGATACCGGCTTTAGAAAAATAGATATCACGGCCCAAGGTTTCCGATGGCTCTTTTTGATAACTATAAACCACAGGAACACATCCAGGATTGCAACCTACAACCGCAACTACCGACTGGCCGTTCATATCCGCCATTTTCATGAAGACTTTTTGAGTTGGCTGACCGTTACGACCTCTTTCAGGATTGAGAGTGTCATATAACCCCTCGGCAACCGCTGCAGAACTATTGACAGAATAAGTCAGTGGAAAAATTAACAAGGAGATAATCAGTAGAATGCGCATGCTTTGTCCCTAAGTCTTTGTTTAAATAGATATTAAGCGACCGTCTAGAATAATTGAGATTTTCAAACGGACCACTAAACCAATAATTGCCAGAAATCTTGCCATATTCTTGGTCTAATTCCAATGAACAATTTACAACCGAGCGGTTGTCAAAAATACGAAACTTACCGTTAGAGAGAATAACGACTATTCAACGGCGGAAACACCGGGTGGATAATAAGTCACTTCAAACCGTATGCCGTCGGGATCTTTCATAAATAATGCTCGTACATCCCCAAAACTTTGAATATCCGGTACTTCAAAACCCGCCTGCTGCATATTAGCTCTTAGCTGCTCAACAAATTCGGGAGTTGGTGCCGCAAAACCCAAGTGATTCATGCCGGCTCCAAATCGTTGGTAATCACTGGTACCTTGTTTCGCTTGCTTAAACTGAAAGAAAAAGCCTTCGCCGTCTGTCCAAACGTGTTCGCGTAGATAACTAAACCCGACTAACTCGAGTAGCTTGTGATAATAAGGCAAGCTTTGTTCTAGGGATTTCACCAGTATTGTAATGTGGTCGATTTTTAGTGGCATCCAGATCGCTCCTAAAGACTTTTAGTATTGCCAAGACTAATCATTATTTGGACTGTAAGCTAAGATTTCAAGCGTCCGAGCTTAGCCTAACTGCGCCAGGGGAAACTCCCAGTACCCGCTTAAACGCTTTAGAAAACGAAGACTCATTCTCGTAACCTACTTCTAACGCCGCAGCCAGCGTAGAAGCTTTTTGGTCTTTAAGCATTCGATAAGCTACCGACAATCGCCACCTAGTGACAAAGTCCATAACGGGCAAATTAACCACCGAGCGGAATAATTCAGAAAAGGTTGAACGCGACATATTACAGATTTTTGCTAGCTCATCGAGAGTCCATTTTTGGCTAGGCTGAGCAATAATTGCGGTTATCGCCGGATTAAGTTTATTGTTTGCCAATGCCGCAAACATGCCTCTATCGAGGCTAATATATTCACTCAGCATTATCGCCAAAATACACTCTGAGAGCTTTTCGAGCATAAAAGATGAACCTTGTTTGCTAACTAAGGACTCCTGTATCAATAACTGAAGAAAAGCGGATAAACGCGCGTCCTTACTATTTTTCTGGGATACCACGATACTTTCCGGCAAATAATCCGTCATTTGTTTAACAAGTGGGTGCTCATGAACAAAATAACCACACACTAACCCTGTGCCGTCTTGCTCAAACCCATTAGCCAAATCTTTTGATTGGGCGGTATTTATAATCGAGCTAAAACTGGCGTCACTGCTAATACAATGCTTGGCATCATGGGGAAACAATACCAAATCGCCTTGGTTGAGTACCTCAATCGACTCTTTATTATCATTCACCATCAAATAACAGCGGCCATGGGTGACCAAATGAAAGCTTAAATAGTGCTTACCCGATGTATCAATTGACCAATGACCGCAATACTGGCCGTTATTAAATATGTCAGCCCGCACCTTGAGGGTTGAAAAGATACTATTTAATACATCTTCGGACATATGGACATAATCTCCGTTATTTGGAACATAGTCGATTATCAAACAAAAACATACACTATCTACTGTCGATTTTGACTTTAACTAGGAACTAAACCATGTTTAAAACAACTTCTCTCAATTCGAAATTATTTAGATCGTTTGCAGCTCTAACAGTACTACTTTTTTCAGCGGTTAGCCAAGCGGATGTTGATACACAAACCGATAGCAACGGCGTTATATTAGCAGGCCATGATGCAGTAGCCTACTATACAGAAGGTAAACCAGTGGAAGGAAACGCTAAATTTACCGCTGTATACAACGATGCAATTTATCGATTCTCAAGCAAAAAGAATCGAAATACCTTTGTTAAAAACCCAAGCAAGTATGCTCCAGCTTACGGCGGTTTCTGCGCATACGGAATGACCTTTGGGAAAAAATTTAAGATCGACGGTAAAGCGTTTGAAATCGTCGACGGTGTGCTCTACGTCAACAAAAATCCTAGTGTTTACAAAGCATGGAAAAAAGATGTGCCTAAGCACCTGAAAGAAGCAAACGCCGAATGGCCCGCCGCTAAAAATGTTGCAGCTGATAAGCTTTAATTGAAAAAAGAGCGATATATTAATAGCTATCGCTCTAATCCATTAGCTCTTTGTTTTTTGTTTCCCACCCCATGGGTTTCTCACTCTCTCCGTTAATTTTTAGGTTAGGAACTCGTGTGGTGGTGACAATTTAACATTTAAACCTCTTTGATTTTTTCTAATAATATGACTTTTGACAAATCTACCTCCGTAATACTCCTCACTAATATTCCCGATGATCTAGCGATTGTTAATGTATGCCTTTCCATCAAAATAATCACGCGTTGGAGAAGTATAAATTTCACCCTATTTAAGGCGACGGGCATTTCCAAAAAGACTATTTGAGCGACTTTACTTTGTATAACCAAAGCTTTGATATAAGAAGACCATAACAATATTCTCACAGTTATAATTGATATGAATTTTGAATGAGATAAATTTAGAATAAAATTAACACCGTCCTTTAAAACAACTGTGATACTCCGCATCAACCCTTCTGACGGCGTTAAATTCACTGATTGAAATTGGCTATCAATATGAATAAAGGAATAACTGAGATAATTGTTTTTTTGATAGTCGGCTGTTTAGTCATCCTACTAGCGGACTATTTAAGTAAGGAAACAAAATCCTTTTTGAAAAAAAAGCTCAACCGGCTTACGGTGAAGTCATTGGATTTGAAACGATAGAGGATAGGGACGGGGGTGCGACCTACGCGCCAATTATCAAATTCAGAACTAACAAAGATATCTACGCTGAATTTACCTCACCGAGTAGTTCCTATCCCAAAGCTTATGACATCGGAGAGAGACTTGAAATACTCTATCTTCCTAACAATCCAAAAGTCGGTAAAGTCGACTCTTTTATCAGCATTTGGGGAGCCAGTTTAGCGGTCTTTTTCTTGGGTAGTTCGTTTTGCTTGGTGGCTATTTGGGAGCTTATAAAACTCGTTAAAAACGCCCTGGTCAAGCCTACATAGACAGTCATTCAAACGACAAACGATCCCGTCGTAGTTATTCTTCTAGTCTATTGCGTATAGTCTAACTTTGCTTCGAATAAGCTTTGTTAAAAACCTTCAAGTTAACACCAGCTTTAAAGTGGACGGTGCGGTCTTGGGGAAAACAATTAAGATCGATGGTAAACCATTCCATTACTGAAACAAGCTTTCAATCAACCAACCCATAACCACATAAAATGAATGATGTGCTTTTCCTTGCTCCCTAAGATTTATTAACTGTTGTCTGTCTAGATACCGGCCATCAACAAAAACAGCCTGCGGTTGGACTAAAGTAGAAAGATTCTCCAGTGGATTATCCTTTAGCAAAATTAAATCAGCCAGACAGCCGACTTTTATTTCACCGCATAGATTATTCACTTTAACCACCTCAGAAGAATTGATCGTAGCGGCCTTAAGAATATCACCTTTGTGAACATTTAATTTTTCAAGAATCTCAAGCTCTCGATGAAACGATAACCCTGGCATCGTCAGAGCAGGACCGGTATCTGAGCCAATGGCTACAATTGCCCCCTTTTCAAATAACGCCTGTGTGATTGCAAAATGTGCCCGTGTTTTAGTGGATTCCCAATCATTGCTACTTGCCTCAAATTGCGGCGATAATTGCTTTTGCCCTACAAAGGCCGTGAAACCGGTTAAATAGTCCCACTCAATCGATTCTTTAAACGCGTTTCCATGTTCGCTAGCCTGATATATATTATCAAAGGCAACCAACGTCGTTACAACCGGAAGCTTGCTATCAGCGATGGTTTCTGCAAGTTGATCGACACTGGTTCGGGTTGCTTTATATTTTAACGCAACTTGAAAAAGCTCTTCTACATGCTCTATTGAGGCCATGGCTAAGTTAACAGATTGGGCAAAATCTATCTGAGAAGAGGGATGACCCGCAACCGGTAAGTTCAGCTTGCTAGCCTCGTCGATAACAGCATCAAGCATTTTTTTATTTAAGCCGTTATAGACTTTGATCCCTTGATATCCCATCTCAGCATACTGACGTACTAATGAACGGCCATGAACGGGAGAGTCAACCCTTTGGTGAAAAGGTCCTATTTGATCTCCGGCATTCAAAGCCGGACTATAGGTCACTAGTCGACTACCAACCGCTTGATTATCATCGAAATCCTTCTGCCACCTAAGGTGAGCCGGCATTCCAGCCATATTTCTTACCGTTGTTATGCCATGACTAAGGTAAAGTCCTAGATCTTGTGGGTCAAAAACATGCACATGGGCATCCACTAAACCAGGTGCTAGATATTGTCCTCTTGCGTCAACTCGAAATATGGCTTGCTGCTCAACTTCATTTAGCAGCAACTTAGAATGACCGAGAGCTAATATTTTGCCATTTTCTATCAATACAGACTGGTTGGGTATGATTTGATTTTGAGCGACATCAACTAACTGAACATTTTCGATAAGGATTCTCTCATGCCTTTTGCTATCAATCTTAAGCTCGGGAGAGCTAAACCGACTAAGCGGTATTGATAAAACGACTAATACCACCGCAACAAGCACTAACGCCAATAGGGCTTTAAGTAGTTTGCCGCCAAGAGACAGAACTTTTTTCATATCAAACTTTCCTTCAATAAACCATGCCGCGAATAGTTGGAGTTAAAAATAAATGGGCATTAAATAGAGATGCTTGATAAGAAAGTAACTTAACAACAGAGGTAAAAAGCCCAAACTCCGGAATCTGGACCTATTATTTAAAGATTGGACGTGTCTAACTTAGCGCTCGCACGATATTGGCTGGGTGTTTCACCAACTATTTTTTTGAAGGTATTGTTAAAGGAAGCTTTCGAATTAAAACCAACCTCATAAAATATAGTGGTTACCGGATCTAAAGTTTGTTGCAAACGCTGTTTTGCGGCGTCGACTCTTAACGCCGCAATATAATCGGTAAAGCGCTCACCTTTAACCTGATTAATAGCAATTGAAAGCTTTTTGCTATGAACTCCAAGCGCATCGGCAACATCTTTGAGGGTTACTCCCGGCTCTTTGAACAATTCTTGTTGTCGCATCAATTGCTCTAGCTGAACAATGAGGGCGCTAAGCTCCTCTCGCTTAGCGTTATCTATAGATTGTGAGCTATCGTTCTTAAAACCAGCGCTAGCTAACAAACGGTCTTTTTCTGAAATGCCGTTAAAAACAGCCGGTCGAGTAATTCGCTTAATCAACATTAAATTGACTAGAATCAGCAACAAAACACTCTGTAACGGCCCCATCCAAGGTTCGCTTTGCGGCGAAAAATAGTGGATTAAGCTTCTAACCAAATCAAAAGCGATGATCAAAGTATAATTTAGGAGTATGAATATACTCCAACGAATAACCGGTTTAATGTCACTACTATACTGTTCGGCGACTATCTGCTTAAAACGATAGACTTGATAGATAACCGCCGTTAAATAGCCGAGCACCGACAAAGGCATAATAACCGGTAGCCAACGATATAAATCGCCGCCACCCAAGACAAATGCAACCGCTAAAAACCACGCAAGATAGTGCCATAGACAAGCGTGTGACCATTTAAAATCTCGAAAGAGTAATTCCCTAAAATAGAAATAGAGGCTTGGCGGGTAGAGAAGGCCCCAAGTAAAGGTGAGATTAGGCCAATTGTTGAGAAGTTGATTCTCATAGCCGAGATTAAGGGCCATATGCACAGAAAGCGCAGTAAAGAAAACGCCGATACCAAATAACTGCTTTTGAAATAGCATAAAAAGGCCAAAGAAACCGGCCTGTGCAAGCAGAATAAGATAGAGAGCGTTTTGTAAGGTCAGTTGCATTAACAGAGCTGCATCATTTATCGATAAACTACTCGGCTTCTAATCTCACGATTCCTCTACCCTCAACCGCTGCATAGATATAGCCATCTGGCATCTGTTTCACATTTCTTGTTCGACCAATTCCTTCATAGACGATTTTTTGCGAAACAACTTTATTGCCATCTAACTGACATAAAACCAAATAGCCAAATTTAAGCGATCCGACTAACAACTGTCCTTTCCACTGTGGATATTTATCACTGGTCACAAAGGTCATTCCAGCGGGAGCGATGGAAGGCACCCAATACCAAGCAGGTTGCTCCATACCCTCTTTGTGGGTAAGTTCAGTAAACTTTGAACCACTATAATTGACGCCATAGCTAATGACCGGCCAGCCGTAGTTTTTTCCGCTGGCAATAATACTCACTTCGTCGCCGCCTTTAGGGCCATGTTCATGGGTCCAAATATCACCACTAACTGGATGCATGGCCATACCTTGAGGATTGCGATGACCATAGGAATAAATAGCGGGTTTGGCATTTTTTATGAATGGGTTATCTTTAGGGATCTTACCGTCATCATGCAAACGGTAGATTTTTCCGGCATCGGTTTCAATATCCTGAGGGTAAGTATCTCTATTACCCCGGTCGCCTATTGAGAAAAACAAGTAACCGGACTTATCAAACTCTATGCGGCTGCCAAAGTGCTGGCCTTTGGTGGTATTAGGCGTCGCTTTATAAATCAATTCTTTGTCAACAAGCTTAAAGTCCTTTATTTTTGCCCGCATAATTGCGGTATTACTGCCGCGACCTTTACCGCTTGGGCTGCTGTAGGAAAAATACAGCCAACCGTTGTTTGCATAATCCGGATGAAGCTCCAGATCCAATAACCCACCCTGGCCACGATCTGAAATCTTCGGTAAGTTAGTAATTTTTGTCTTTTTCCCAAAAGCCGTATCAAAATGCAGTAGCTCTCCCTCTCTTTCACTCACTAACCATTGATTGTTTGACAGCTGAACCATTCCCCAGGGGACATCAACACCGCTAATAATAACCTTAGCTTCTTTTGACTCGGCGGTTAAACTAACAACCAAAGCCATTATCGCTAAAATGGAAAATCTAAATTTCTCTATGATAATTTTCAATGTTTACTCCAAATAAACTCGGCAAGTAAGTTTAACTATCTTAGTCATTACCCTGCATCGGTTCAAGTATTCAGTTTTGGTTCAGTGTACAACGCTAGAATACGTCCACCAAACACGGAGAGTATCTATGCGTCGCTTTTTATTTTTATCTGTACTGTTTTTAACTGGCTGCATTATTGCGCCTCATACAACCCAAGTCTATGACCATAAATGTGATAATTTTAGGAAAAAGATCACACTGCAGCCAAAGTATATAGTTACCGGGTGTCATGGCAATGACCAATGTAAGGGACTAATTGGCGGCTCAATCTTCACGGGTATTATTACGGGAACCGCTTCAGCAATCTTTATGGCTGTCGGGAATACCTATTACGCTCTCGATCATAAGAAGCAATGCAAAACCAAGCTTGATAAGCAAAAAGTTAAAATTATCCCAAAATCAATTCCGGAAACTAACACACCCCCGCAAAATTCAGTTAGTACCAGTAATGGCAACGACCTAATAAAATAGCGTTCTAGCGGCAACTATATAATTATGTAGCTATATAACTATCTTAAGCGCAGTTTCCAATCGAGCTAAAAGAATGCCCCTTTAATACCGTCAAACATATATTGAGTGGCTAGCGCGGCTAGCAGAACGCCTAGTATTCGAGTGATTGCGTTAGCGACCGTTTGACCCAGCATATCGATAATTTTGGTCGCGGCCATCAAAATTACAATACTCAGTACTAATACCGATAACATAGAGCCGACCACTACCCCTTGAGCGGTTAAGTCCTCTGCATGATTACTCATCAGCAACATAATATAAGCAATGCTTCCCGGTCCGGCAATAAATGGTATAGCCATCGGAAATACAGAAATATCATCATAGTCTTCATCATTATTGGTCTTTTTATCGGAACCATCTTTTTGTTCCGTATGCTCGTGAGAAAACTCGGCGGAATGTTTTTCGCGACGTTCGGTCCGTTTTTCAAAAACCATATCTAAAGCAATAACAAACAATAGAACACCGCCCGCCGTTTTAAATGCCATAAGACTAATTCCCAGCGCTGCCAATAAACCATTACCCATAAGCGCAAAAACCAGCAAAATCACGGTCCCCGTAAAAGTTGCCTTAAGAATCATAGAGCGCTTAAATTTGGCGCTCGCTCCTTCAGTCATCACCGCAAAAATAGGCGCGATTCCGAGTGGATCAATTACAACAAAGAAGGTCACAAAGCTACTGATAAATAATTCATACATATTGATATTCCAACAAAAAAATATTACCTAGTTCGAAAAAATCACGCTAAGATTTAGTTTTTAGCTTATTCATAATAAAAAGTTCGCTGTGAAATAACTATTGGGTACCTTAATGGTAAATAGCATCATAAGAGCTAGACTCACAGAACAATTATAGTATGCCTAGCGATTGATAGCGGATAAAAGAATTTAAAGTTTGATCAGGCGATTTACAGCGCTAAATCTATGCTATTTGAATACCAAAGTAATTAGAACGATCGAACTAATTAGAGCTATCAAACTAATTAGAACCATCCAGACGACCTTTTGCGTTTACGAAACGCTTTAAAGATTGCTGGATAGGTTTTGCTACAAAAATGCTATCAAGCTTTAACAAGCGCTTCTCTCAGAGAAGCGCGAATAAGAAAGCTCGTTTAGGTATTCGCAAATCGCGGATCCCAAATTTAGTTATGCTGCAGGCCACAACCAAGCAAAGGTTCCGGCGGTAACGCCAGCATAAATCACGGCATCCAGCAAAAACCTTAAACAATTGGACCACGGATGCCCGTACCAGATACTGAAAGGAAGACCACCCATTCCATAAGCAATGAAGGCCATAACAAAAGCCTGTCTGAAAACACTCATGTAATCCGCACCCACCGAAACAGACATTGACATTACATAAGCGAGAAGCGCGGAAACAATTACAAAAAATAAAAATTGTTGAACCAATAGTTTTCCCATCGGAGGTAGTCCATTTGGAAAAATAGTTACCATTGCTACCGGTCCCTTGTTAAATTTTTCTTGAACTTCTGGCTTACCCATCTCGCTCATATCACCGCAAAATGGCATATGATAAAGTCCGGGAGAGGGATTTCCTTCTCTTAAGGCATTGGAAACAGAGTCTTCGTTAGAAAGGCTATTCATATCCGCGTTGTGATACTTGAGTACCATATGGATTATCGCGCTCGCAATCCAACAAAATACTCCTGCAAGCAAAATAGCTAACCAAATATCCATCATTGAAACAGGCATAATTATTATTCTCCATAGCTTCTTCGAGCGCTTACTATATAACGATTACTTTAAAACAACAAATAGCACACCATTTCCTAAACGATGTTCAGCTATCTGTGCTAACAGATGTAACAATATAAACAGTTCGTCCCATTTAACGCTTAGAGTCTTAGAATTTTAAAGCTAGAAAAATTAAAAAAGTGTTCTCTTAAAATTTAGATGCTCTTTCTTTACTTGAGATAACAGCTTCTTAAACCTAGAATCATTTCGCATATTATCAAAAAATTCTTCAGTTTCTAACAATGGGTAATTAAAATATCCCATCTGTGTAGCTCTTTCTAACAAGCGGATGCAGCCATCTTTGTCCCCTAGCATTGCGTATAAACTAGCCCAATAGAACAACGCTTCTCCATCCTCAACGTTAGCCGCTTCTAGTTTTCGAACAGCGGCCAAACCCAGTTCAAAATCCTGTTCAATAACCCCTTTGAAACCCAACGAATCCAGTTCCCAAAAGCTATCGGGTTCCATTAAGATAATTTTGTTTAGAAGTTCTAACGAACGCTCTAGCTCGCCCTGGTGCAAATAGATCGTCGCTTGCCAACCTAATGAGTAAGGTGTTTGTTGGCCAACTTGCAAAGCAGAAAAGGCTTTCTTGTATTCGCCGACCATACTGTAGGTCAGACCTAAGTTATGAGACCAGCGTGTCTGTCTATCTAAGGCAACGGCTTTTTCAAACGCCGCTATAGACTCTTGCAACATTCCGCCATAACGATAAATATAACCAAGCGTAAAATGAGCATTCGCATTATTAGGATTTATGCTGATCAGCTTTTGCGTCAAATACACGGCTTCAATAGCGTTGCCAGTTTCTGCGTAGATACGCGCCAATCCGCTAATTGCGTCATTCAGCTGAGGATTAAGCGCTAAGGCTTTTTGGTAAAATTCTATGGCATCTTTAGATTCTACATTCTTATTCAAATTGAAAGTTGCTAGAAAATGAGTCCTTTTGCCGAGTTCGGCATAAAGCGGCGCAAAATTGGCGTCGAGCTCTACCGCTCTATTCAACATTGCTATTGCCATTTTAGCTCCTTGATTGGTATCCGGAAAGACTATAGCTCTAAGATAAAATTCGTAAGATAACGGGCTCGAAGGGAAACTCGTATTCTTATGCGCTAGGTCCGATGAAGAAAATTGTAAGTTTAACTGTTGCGTCAACTGCTTTGTTATTTTGGTTTGCAGTTGAAAGGATCTGGTTTCAGCTTCCTCAATCGATTTTCTCCATAACATTTTATTACTAGTCACTTCGATCAATTCTACATTTAGTCTTATCCGTTCCTTCTCTGTTAAATAAGTACCAACAAGCACATAATCGACTTGAAGTGATTTCCCGGCGACTACGGGATCAACGTTTTTTAGCTGAAACTGCCTGATGGAAGCTGAGCCCCTAACGGATACCTCTCGCAGATAGGCTAGTTCGCCAATAATTTGGTCGGCGACGGCAAAACCAAGGTAATCTGTATCTTTATTAGGCTTTAGATTGCTAAAGGGTAGAACTGCGATACGTTTCATCTGATAAACATCGCTTAGATCTGTACTAGTCCTCAAATAGAGAAGAGTCACTAAGGCAATAACTAACAGCCCAATGACCGACTGATAGAGCCTTTTATGGATAAGCGTTGTTGGAATTATTTCATCTGGTTGTTCGGGAATTTCTTTAACTTGGGCGACAAACTGATAACCTCGACCGCGTAATGTTTTAATTACCCGTTGTTCATCACCGTTGTCACCTAAAATTTTTCGGGCGGTCTTTATATGATTGCTTAAAGATGTATCTGAAACTTCTCTCCCCTGCCAAATGTTTTCAAATAGCTCGTCTCTTGATATTGGTTGGTGGCGGTGTTCGATTAAATAGACGACTAAATCAAAAACTTTCGGCTCAGTGGAAATGTCGAGGCCTGCCTTGGAAATATTGAACAAACGAGTATTAACTAAAACATCTTCAAATTCATATTTCATAGAAGTCCTTTCTTGCTATCCTTCTTTTGCGTTGTCCAAAATAAATTTTTCTAGGTATCGAACCAATATTATCTAATTGTTAGCTATTCGTTAGCTAAATTTCATGTTTATTAGAAACAATTTCTAAATAATATTCAAACACTTACTTATAAATTAAATTAAAAAGGACCAACACATGCCAACCCCTATTGAAATAATTCTCGATCCTGTATCGCTGGTTTTTATAGCAATATATAGCGTCGCAATTTTCCTAGAATATATCGCCCCAGGAAGAAAGCAAGCTAAACCCATGGGCTGGGTAGCAAGAACGTTAATTACCTTTGTTGGCTATTTTTTCCTTTCCGCTTACTTACCTTTATATTGGGACCAACACTTAGTTCAGTATCAGCTTTTCAATCTAGAAGATATGGGCATTTATAGTAGCACACTCATCGCGATACTCGTTTTTGAGCTAATGATCTATATTTGGCACAGGACCATGCACAGCAGCAAATGGCTCTGGCTCACCTTTCACCAGCTGCATCATAGCGCTGAGAGAGTCGATGCACTAGGCGCATTTTATTTCAGCCCGCTAGACATGATTGGTTTTACGTTTGTTGGTAGCTTAACACTGACGGTAATGGTTGGCTTAGATCCTCAGGCGGTTACCTACTTCCTATACGTCACTACCTTTTTGGCTATTTTCCAACATACCAATATTCAAACTCCGCAATGGCTAGGAGTTTTTATCCAGCGTCCTGAGAGCCATTCAATTCACCATCAAAAAGGGGTTCACGCTTACAATTACTCCGATTTACCAATATTCGATATTATTTTCGGCACCTTCAAAAACCCAAAATCATTTGAAGGGAAGATCGGCTTTTATGATGGCGCTTCAGCTAAAGTCGGTAAGATGTTGGTATTTAGGGATATCTCCAAACAAGATCAATAGAATATTTTGAGCCAATTTATGCTGGTTCTTTAAGGCATTTCCTCAGTCGTAGTCTCAATTGTTACTTTATTTCTTCTACATCTAACACATGCGACTTAAACTACTTCAAGGATCAATCGTTATTATAATTGGCATCCAAAGCACCACTGTAAGAAACCAAGCTTCCAAAAAGCGGATAAGTAAAAGCTACCTTAAACACATACCTTCCATTTTCAACGATTTTATAAGCTTGGGATTTAGGAACAAACCAGAGCGGAATAGGGATACCAAACAGTGAAATTTTAAGACAGCGCCAAAACCAACCACCGTTAATAATCTCTACCGTTAACTTCATTTTCATTGACCCTGTAGTTTCTATCCAATATCCATTTTTTACAGTACCAATTGGTACGAACAACGACTCTACAACATTTTCATCGTTAAATTTTCTATTCCAATGCAGTCCACTTTTGGAATGGGATATTGAAACAATTAGGTTATGAGCTCCCTGTGGTGGCAGTTTCAGTTTTTTGGCTAAGCGTTTACCGATAATTCCAGCAACTCCTGAACCATAAGAAATACTAACCTCGCCTGATAACTGACCGCCAACGATATGAAGTTTCTGCAAAAGAGGATCTAACCTAGTAAAATCTTCTGCAAACCAATTTTTAACGATATCGTTTTTCAAACTTAGTCCCCAAATGATGAATGATATTGTTTGGTTGGTATCATGACTTAATTCGTATAAGGTCCAACCCGGAATCGAAGTGAGTGACCGCTGATATTTTCTGCTACGTTCTGCTTTTGAATTTTTGGACTATATCAAAAACTCGTTGAGCTAAGTACTTAGAGCTTTTAATGTCTGTTTCATGGACTCTACCATCAAGACTGTGTGAGGTTACACCAAGCTGGCAACCCAACCGATTAACACCCTTTTCTGTATTACTGAACGGAGCATCCAGACCCACCCAGATCATGCCATGCTGACTTGCTAAAGTTACAAAATACTGAAGCGTTGATGCTTGGTCACCATTGAGACCTGTACCTGAAGTAATACCAGCAGCAAACTTCCCTGACCAATCTTGGCTTTCCCAGAAATCGCTTGTTGCATCAGCAAAAGCTTTAAATTGCGCGGCAACATTTCCCATGTAAGTAGGGGAGCCGAATATGATTGCATCACAGGTTTTAAGTTTATCTATTAGACCTGGGTTAATAAATCTTCCTTCAACTATTTCACTTCCTAAAATCTGGTGAGAAACAGACGAAACTTCCTGATTGTTAAGCTCAGTATAAGCTGCTTTTACAAGCTGACCAGTTACGTCTGTATTAGAGAAATATACGAAGCCAATCTTTATCACTTCTTACTCCTTTTTATGCTGTAGTAGGCTAAACATTGCAGATTATCTGTAACAGCGGTTTGTTGAATAATTTCATTTGGGAGCTAAACCCAAATCATCGAGCCTCATAAGAATTTCATCTTTACGTGTCTTTGCAATTTCTAGCCAGGAGATGTTTTCTCTAGCTCCAATGATTGAGTAGATGGAGTTTAGTCCCATTCCTTTCATTGGCTTTATTTTTGCGTATAAATCATACGGGTCGATAGCCATAAAATCCTCAACTGAATGTATATCAACTTCCGCCAGAATTTCTTCGCTCCGTGGCCCAAAGCCATTAAGATCTCTAAGTCGTTTAGGGGATTTGAGGTATGCAGTGGTCATATTCATTTAACGCCAAGCTGAGTCGAATGCGTTTTTTTGCACTTCGATTTCCTGCGATTGGTTAAGTTTTCTAGTTGTAATAGTCATATACAATTGCTTTCGCTTTCTTCTTTGTTATAGAGGATATTCTTATCTGGTCTAAAACGACATCTTCTTCACTATATGAGCATACGACTGCTACTTGATATATATCATTTTTTTCTTGTTGAGAACTAAGTTCAGAAACATATTTTTGGTATGTTGAAATAATATGTTCCCATATTTTTATTTCGTTGTCTGGATTGGCATCTCGTCTAAAACCATCTTCCCATTCCAAGTACGAATTATTATTCACGTCTTTCAAGTTTTGATGAATTTTAGAAACTCTTTCTTTTCTCTCCCCCTCAAAAGGAGGATGCTGATATTCATTTTGTTTTAGCTTATTGCTATCTGCCCAAAATATCTTACCTTCTAAATCAATGCGCACATATTCAGCGCCCAGACTTTCCTGAGGTACTAGCGAAACCTTTCCTGTGTCAATGTCATATACTTCTACGTCTTTAGCTATCGCCATAAAGGGTAATACCAATAATATAAATATAATAGTTTTCATGGGTAACTCTGAAACTAAACAGTGAACTCAGACGCCAACGGATCTTATCCCCGCGCGTCATATTACTAAAACGTAAAATCGAGGTTAACTGACAACCATAATAAAATCAATTAGTTATGTAGTAGGTAATGTGCAAGTTCATAGAGTAATCTGGACTAACTTCGATATTAATGGGGCACGCTGATATATCGACAACGGAAATCTATTTGCATGTCATAAAACAAAGTGGGCCTGGAGTGAAAAGCCCTGCCGACAATTCACTCCTCACGGTGTAAACCCAAACTATAACGCCTTTACAATATTATCCACGCTTGCTTTCGCGTCACCAAATAACATACTCGTATTGTCCTTAAAGAATAAAGGATTTTGAACCCCAGCATAACCAGGATTCATTGATCGTTTAAATGCGATCACTTGCTTGGCATTCCACACCTCTAGTACTGGCATACCCGCGATTGGGCTATTAGGATCGTCTAGCGCAGCAGGATTAACCGTATCGTTAGCACCAATGACTAGTACAACATCGGTTTCATCGAAGTCATCATTCAGCTCATCCATTTCTAAAACGATATCGTATGGGACTTTTGCTTCTGCTAATAATACGTTCATATGTCCGGGCAAACGCCCCGCTACCGGATGAATACCAAAACGAACTTCGATACCTTTGTCTCGTAAGTTTTTTGTCAACTCATATACCGGATACTGCGCTTGTGCAACCGCCATTCCATAACCCGGTGTAATGATGACCGACTTAGCATTAACCAGCATATCCGCCACCTCCTCGGCATTGGTTTCAACATGTTCACCATAGTCTTGGTCACTATTAACAACAACATCCGTTCCAAAACCGCCAGCAATAACACTGATAAATGAACGGTTCATAGCTTTACACATGATATAACTTAAAATTGCACCGGATGAGCCAACTAATGCGCCGGTTACAATTAACAAATCATTACCCAACAAGAACCCTGCGGCAGCCGCTGCCCAACCAGAATATGAATTAAGCATTGAAACCACAACCGGCATATCCGCACCGCCAATTGAAGCGACTAAGTGCCAGCCAAAAACCAACGCAATAGCAGCCATTATTAACAGTGCAGTCATATTGCCTTGTTGTTGAACAAAATAGATCATCAGTGCGAAACTAACAATTCCCGCAAGTAGATTCAGTTTATGTCTGTGGGGAAGCATTAGTGATTTACTACTAAGAATTCCACGCAACTTTCCGAAAGCGACAATTGAGCCAGTAAAAGTTACAGCGCCAATAAAAACCCCTAAAAAGACTTCTACCAGATGAATGTTTAACATAATGCCCGACATCGGCTCATGCTCGATAAAACTATTAAAGCCGACAGCTACCGCCGCAAGACCAACAAAACTATGCAGCATTGCGACCAATTCTGGCATTTGTGTCATTTCAACTCTCAATGCAAACCAGGTTCCAATTGTGCCGCCAATGACCATAGCAATTAAGATCATCTGAATATTAGAAACGGACGGATTCATTACCGTAGCAACTAAAGCGATGGCCATTCCAACAATTCCGTACCAAACACCATGCTCGGCAGATTCTTGTTTACTGAGACCAATGAGACTAAAAATAAATAGAATAGCGGCAACAAAATAAGCGCCGTTTAATAGAGGCATTATGTCCGATGTAGATTCAATTAGTGTATTCATCGTCTAATCCTCCTTCCTAAACATTTTTAACATACGCTTGGTCACCACAAAACCACCCACTACATTTATAAAGGCAATTAAAACGGCAAAGGCGGAAATCCACATAACTAACGTGTTCGTGCTTGAAATTTGTAATAACGCGCCAACCACAATAATACCGCTAATCGCATTAGTAACGCTCATCAACGGCGTATGTAAGGCGTGCGTGACATTCCAAACCACGTAATAACCGATAAAACAAGCAAGTATAAAAACCGTAAAGTGCTGCATGAAATCCGCTGGCGCCACCATAGACAACCAGCCAAACAATAAACCTCCAGCCAACAAGGTAAAATGTTTTGCCATGCCGGACGAGCTCTTTTTCTCAGCTTTTTCGACTTCCTTTACTGGTTCTGCGGGTTTACTAACCGGCGCCGCACTTACTTGCACAGGCGGCGGTGGCCAAGTAATTTCGCCTTCCTTGGTCACTGTTACGTTGCGAATAATTTCATCCTCAAAGTCCAGCTGAATTTGACCGTCTTTTTGCGGACATAATAATTTAACTAAATTTAGAATATTATTTGCATAAAGCTGGCTTGATTGAGTTGGCAAGCGAGATGGCATATCGGTATAACCAATGATGGTAACTCCATCAACCTCTACCGCTTTGCCCATTTCCGTCAGTTCGCAATTACCACCACCTAGCGCTGCAAGGTCAACCACAACACTTCCTGGCTTCATCGATTTCACCATTTCGGTAGTAATCAATTTAGGGGCGGGTTTTCCAGGGATCATTGCGGTTGTGATAATAATATCAACGTCTTTGGCTTGCTCGGCGAACAATGCCATTTCAGCATCAATAAAGGCCTTACTCATTACTTTGGCATAACCGTCTCCACTGCCTGCCTCTTCTTCAAAATCCAGTTCTAAAAATTCAGCCCCCATACTTTCTATTTGCTCTTTCACTTCAGGGCGAGTATCAAAAGCACGAACGATTGCACCAAGGCTACCAGCGGTGCCTAATGCAGCAAGCCCAGCAACACCAGCACCAATGATCATCACTTTAGCGGGCGGCACTTTCCCAGCAGCCGTTATTTGTCCAGTAAAAAACCGACCAAAACGATGGGAAGCCTCAATAACCGCTCGATAACCAGCGATATTCGCCATAGAACTTAATGCATCCATCGACTGAGCTCTGGATATTCTTGGTACCGAATCCATTGCAAGCACGTTCACTGATTTATCCGCGAGTTGTTGCATTAATGCTTCATTTTGAGCGGGCCAGAAAAAGCCAATGACGGTGGCGCCGGATTTGATTTTCGCCACTTCTTCGGCTGTCGGTGGATTCACTTTGAACAATATGTCGGATAACCAAACCGATTCCGAACTATCGACGGTCGCTCCGACTTGTTGATAAGCATCGTCGGAAAAGCTTGCAGGCTCTCCAGCTCCGGATTCAATTGAGACAGTGAAGTTAAGTTTTATTAATTGTTCGATACTGGAAGGGGATGCGGCAACTCTTGATTCGTTAGCCGTAATTTCTTTGACGATTCCGATCTGCATAGATAAGGCCCTGCGTTAATGAACACCAAGGGCCTGCCAAACTAGAGCGCAATATTTTTGAACGCTACTTTATGTAACGCAATGCGATAGAAGCTTACAAATTGACCCTAAATAAGAACCACAATACCGGTATTACCGCTAACAGTATCAAAGTAATATTAGCGTTAACCAGCTTGATCCATCGGTCTTCATCTCTATTTAGCCAAACCATTAAACCAACAAAAAAGTAGATATGGCCTAGCTTATATGCCTTTTCTAATAACACCGGCATTGAATGACCGAACTGCTTAGAATAATTGTGCCTAGCCAATGTACGACTTATATCCGTAAAAATCAACGAGTGCCCTATAATTAGTTGATATCAGTCGAAAAAATTTCCCTTAGACAAAGAAGATGGAGCTAACTTTTCCATAAGAATCGAATAGCCCGTGGAATACACTCAAAGTTTGCGGGTGTTTGCCCCAACACCTCACCGTCTGGGATAAGACGATTGGTAAATTGCTCAGTTACTTTGACGTTTTTTGCTTGGTAATATTCAATTTCAGGATATTCGACATGGCTTCCATCATATATGCTGGTGAAAAGCCTCAACAGTTTTAAGCGCGATATTTTCTTCAAGAAAACGATGTCTAAAAGACCATCGTCCAGCTGAGCCCTAGGTGCCATCAAGAATTTAGTGCCAGTAAATTTAGAATTAGCCACTTCAACGAATACACCCTCTTTTTCAATCTGTTGACCGTCTAACTCCAAGGAGAATTTTTGTGCTTTAAGCCCCATTAGCTTTTGCAGCGTGGCTACCGTATAAGCACCATTTCCCAGCCACTTAAGTGGGATAGCCGCCTGCGCTACCGTTGAAACAAAGCCTAACCCAACCATATTAATAAAATAGTGTGACTCAGTCTCAGCACCATTATTACTAGCAAACTGCATACGACCAACATCGACTTCCCTAGTACGGTTGTCGACAATAATGTCTATCGCTTTTTTCCAATCACCTTGTTTTAGCTTAAGCTCTTTCATAAAGGCGTTGCCTGTGCCGTTTGGAATCAAACCAATAGGCGGCTTGAAGCTACTAGTATTTTTCATAACACCATTAAGCACTTCGAATAATGTACCATCACCGCCAGAAGCAATAACCGCGCTGTATTTTGATAGGTCGGCTTGTTCCGCCAGCTCTATTGCGTGGCCACTGTGTGTAGTTAATTTAATATCTGCGGCTATTGCACTACGTTGCAGGTAGTCTTGAATAGGTGGTAAAAGCTGTTTAGCACGGCCACCCCCCGCGTGTGGATTGTAAATAATGAGTAACATAGATAACAATTTCCAAGGTTTATTGCGACTACTTAGATAGCAACAACACTTTATTCACATAATGAGCGCAAGTCAAAACTGCCATCGAGTCAATATAGCGTAGGTTGTGGTCCATTATTACCATCATAGCGTGGTATATTTTGCTCAGCGTAACAAGATCGATTATTCTGAACACATACAATTACTCGAGTTCACACTACTATGGCGCAAACCAGCTTAATCATGCAAACCCTAAAAACCTGTTTAAAAGAGGGGCAACTGACTTATGTCGATGTTGCCGAAGCTCTCGACTTAAGCGAAGCTAGCGTCAAACGCATTTTCTCCGAAGAAAATATCTCATTGCAACGACTTGAAATTATTTGTGGCATGCTAAATATGGAGATTGGAGATTTAACTCGTAGAGCTGAAAAGCAACACGAAGAAATCAAAGAGCTCACCGAGGAGCAAGAAGCTGAGTTCGTAAAACAACCCAAGTTGTTATTTGTTGCGTATATGCTTTTAAATGATTTCGATTTCGCGGCTATCACCGACTATTATCATATTGAAGAACTTGAAGGAATTCAGTTACTGGCCCATTTAGACAGGATTAAGTTTATTGATCTATTGCCGGGCAATCGAGTAAAGCTACTAACCTCTCGAAACTTTAGATGGCGAAAAAATGGTGCTATTGAGCGGTTATTCAATCAACACATCAGAAAAGAGTTTTTTCAATCAAATTTTAATAAGGCAGAAGAGTCAATGCAGTTTGCAGGTGCAATGCTGGCTAAATCTAGCATTTTATTGCTGCATAAAAAAATTGAAAAATTAGTAAGCGAGTTTAATGAACTAGCCAAGCAAGATGCTAACCTTCCTTTTGAAGAGCGGCTAGGATGCAGCATTGTTGGTGCAATTAGACCTTGGGAATTTAGTTTGTTTGCCCAATATAGAAAATAGCATGTTCAGCAAGCATTCGATCAAAAGCATTAGACAATAGAACAGGGTAATTCAATGGACAACAATTTACTGGAAGATCTTCTTAATTTACTAAGTTTAGAAAAGATCGAAGAAGGTTTGTATCGCGGCAATAGCCAAAATTTGGGCTTGCCTCAAGTGTTTGGTGGTCAAGTGATTGGCCAAGCATTATCCGCCACTAAAAACACTCTCAGCGACCCTAGACCGGTCCATTCTCTGCATTCTTATTTTCTAAGACCCGGTGATGCTGCCAAACCAATTATCTATGACGTAGAAAAACTACGCGACGGTCGCAGTATCTCAACCCGCCGAGTAAAAGCAATCCAAAACGGCAAACCTATCTTTTTTATGACCGCTTCTTTTCATGTGCAAGCCGATGGTCTTGACCATCAAGCACAAATGCCTAAGGTGGCGGGTCCAGAAAACCTATTATCAACTCGCGAAAGAATCAAGAAATTAGCCCTGGACTCTAGTATTCCCATCCCAGAGCGTTTCGAGCAGAAAAGCCCGATAGAGATCCGCCCTGTTGAATCCTTTAGCCCATTAAAACCCGAGACAACGGATCCTATCAGACATGTTTGGATGAAAACCCGCGGCTGTTTACCTAATGACCCTCGCGTACATAAATATATGCTGGCTTATGCCTCCGATATGGCGTTTTTACCCGTCGCCGGACAACCCCACGGTATTTCTTTTTTTACCAAAAACTTCCAGATGGCAACCATTGACCACAGCATGTGGTTTCATCGTGATTTTAGATTTGACGACTGGTTGCTTTATCAAATTGAAAGTCCATCAGCCACCAATCAACGTGGTTTCGTACTCGGTAAATTTTTTGACCAAAAAGGCCGTTTAGTAGCTAGTACCGCCCAAGAAGGCGTTATGCGAGAGTATAAGAAATAGGATTTTATTCATTGCTACACTTTGTTACAGACTGTTTAGGGGTGTTACGTCTAAAATTACTGTGGTTAGCTAATATCGCTACCACACAAATCAATCAAGGTAATTAAAGATGTACAAAGTGCTATTAAGTAAACTCACCGCGGCAATTTTATTCTCCAGCATAGCCACAAGCGCTATCGCAAGTGGAATTACTCGAGACATTAGGCAAGGAGCTGGCGCCGAGGAAACCAGAGAAGACGGAGGCTACTTTGAGCTTGGTCTCGGTCACTATTCAACGAATACAATCATATTTAAAGGTAATGAAGACGATAAAAAGCACGGTTTTGGTGTTCGAATTAATGCCGGTTACCAATGGAAAGGGCTATTTATCGATTTAAATGACGACGATGGTTTTGTTTATGGATATAACGCACTAAACACCGACAACTGGAGCTACGATATTGTTGGCAGTGTTATTAGCCCTATCAATAAAGATCGAAGTGATCTATTTGAATCCTTGAGAGACAGAAAAGCCGGCAGAACTCTTGGACTAAGAGCAACTGGGTTTTACGGCAAGAACATTTTTCAGTTTGAAGTAAAAGACGCGCGTAATGACGAATTTAACGGCTTTCAGGCATCGGCACTTGCAGGTACCAGTTGGCAAGTACGCAACTGGAATACCCATGTTGTCGCTGGTTTACATTATTCTTCCTCTGCGATTAATGATTATTATTGGGGGGTTAGACCCGAAGAAGTCAATGCTGATTTTGCCGAATATGAAGCAGACGCATCAGCCGTATTTACCACCGAGTTTGGTGTTACCTACCCTATCTCTGAAAGTTGGGTTTTTAGGGGAAAAGTTAATTATGTCTATGGCTCAGAAGAGATAGCGAATAGTCCTTTAAGATCCGATGATACCAAGCATTTTATTGGTACATCTGCTTCTATTAGTTACGTTTTTTAAGTTATTTTTAAGGAGATTGAAAATGACTTTTAAGCAAAGGATTCTAAAAACGACTAAACAGTCTTTATTTTCACTTTTCACTATTGTGTTGCCGCTCACTTCGTTTCATAGCGTGGCTTCTGAAAGTGCTAATAATCAACGCAAGGTACAATTTTTAAATGTTAATCCGGAACGTTGTGTTGCGTTACGACAGGGCCAAATATGCTATCAAGAAATTAAGTTTACTTGGCAAGCATTAACTCCGGCGCGGTTATGCTTATACGATGAAGAATCAACAACCCCGATAAAATGCTGGAAAGGAAAAAACAAAGGCAGTTACTCAATGGACTTTCAATCGTCAACTAGTCGAAGTTATATTCTTAAAAATGAAGATAGCAAGGAAAAAATAGCAGCAACTAAATTTATTGTTGCTTGGGTCTACGGGAACAAGAAACGCCGTCGAACAAGCTGGCGACTTTTTTAAGCATGAAGCTATCTTTAAAGGGCAATTTTGGTTTCATAAGCTAACTAAGGTTGTCCTGCATAGATGACTCATTACAATTATTTGAGTACAAATGATTGAGTACAGTTATCTCGATATGGATGCACAAAGAACTTGTCTCGATACAGCTCTCATTGTGAACAAAATTTATGAATAGTGAAAAACAAAAATCAATTCTCATTGTCGAAGATGATGAATCTTTAGCCAATTGGATTGCCGATTATTTAAGCGGTCAAAATTTTGAGGTTTGCGTTGCTAATCGCGGCGATTATGCCTTGGAACTTATTCAGGAAGAGAATCCAGATCTAGTGCTATTGGATATTAACCTTCCTGTAAAAGATGGCTTTGATATTTGCAGAGAGGCCCGAGTCTTTTATGACCGGCCTATCCTTATGATGACAGCCAGAGATGAAGAGTTGGATGAAGTGCTCGGCTTAGAGTTAGGTGCCAATGATTATGTCACAAAGCCTATTCGCGCCAGAGCTTTACTGGCTAGAATTAAAGGACTGCTTCGCCGCGATACATCGAGTAACGACGCGGATAAAAATAACGATTGCTTAAACTTTGGCGCTTTGTCGATTGATAAATTTTCTCGAACCACGAAGATTAACGATGCTCCGATTAATATTTCATCCAATGAGTTTAATGTACTTTGGATTCTAGCCAGTCAAGCAGGGACCATCGTTAGTAGAGAATCACTCATCAAGGAACTTAGAGGTATCGAATATGATGGTTTTGACCGTTCGACCGATATTTTAGTCTCGAGGCTCAGAAAAAAACTAGGTACTGAAACCTGTTTAGAACAACGCATAAAAACGATATGGGGAAAAGGTTATCTTTTTTCTCCGGAACCATGGTCTTAGTACCTTTTAGAAGTAAGCTAAACGATGAAAAAACTCACATTATCGCTAGTTTTGATCATGCTATGCGGCACCTTCGGGATCGGATGGGTCATCGATCAATATTTCGAAAGCCAATCCAATGGCGATAATAAAGACATCATTGCCTATTACAAAGACCTAGGTTTTCAATTTGCAAAGTCGTTGGATAATACCTCTAACATTGATGCTTTCACCACGCACTGGAACAAACAACCCGGAAACCAATTATCGCTAGTAACGCCGGAACAATTTCCATTGCCTGCGGAGCTAGAATCAGATTTTATTGACGGTAACGCGTTAGTTTTAGAAAGTGACGGCAGGCTATCGTTACATTATTATTTACCCAATAAATCATTAGTACTGACCTTTACCCCCGATGAACTTTCGGCACCTGAAAAAAACTCAGTATTCAGTCTACTTTTAACCGCACTTTTTTATCTCGGTATTATTTTCTTCGTTCTAGTTTGGTTATATCCACTTATCAAAAGACTTAACATGTTGCGAAGTACCGCTACAGAGTTAGGTAGTGGCGACCTTTCAAAACGGATCCCCTTGAGCCGCAGCTCATACATCGGCGACATTGAAATAGAATTTAACCGTATGGCAAATAGAATTGAAACTTTAGTTACCGACAATAAACTTATCAGTAGCGCAGTATCTCATGATTTACGAACACCTTTAGCGAGACTGCGGATGGGTTTGGATGTATTGTCTGAATCAACCGATACCGCCGAGAGGGAAAATTACCAGAACCGATTAAACCAAGATCTAGATGAAATGCAGTCACTCATTGAGGTGCTTTTACATTACGCCAAACTTGAGCAATCAATGGTTAGCATCGAAAAAGATAGCGTAGATTTGTCTCTATTATTACTCCCTTATTGCAAGCACCTTTCAACAACTGATAAACCCATTGATTTAGTTAATTTTGATGCAACTGCGAAAATAAAGGGAAATGAAAAATTTTTGATGATGTTATTTTCTAACATCATCGGCAACGCTATTAAATATGCTAACAAGCGGGTAAGCGTTGAGATTATTCATTTTGATAAGTCAATTAGCGTAGAAATCAGTGACGATGGTCCGGGAGTCGACCAAGACATTCGCACGGAAGTTCTAAAACCCTTTATCAAATATAAAAGCGAAGGCTTTGGAATGGGGTTAGCCATTGCCGATAGAATTAGTCAATGGCATAACGGCCAGTTAAAAATATCCGAATCTAGCCAATTAGGAGGCACTAAGGTTCAAGTTTTGCTTCCTACCTGCGAGTGACAAGCGGTCCAAATTGGAATTTTGCTTTTGTTTAGTCGTTAAAAGTGATAGTTTTAAGGCAATATGCCTAATTTAAGCCTAATAGTTCGTTTAATTAGGCCGTCTAAGTCATTTACTCTATATATCAAGTCTTGCTTAAATAGAGCATTAGATTGTGATGACGATTAAATGAGGATCACTAATTAATTTAATGGAAAATACTAAAAGGGACGCTCTCTTATGAAAAAGATACTGCTATTTTCAGCATTACTTACCTCTGCACTTATCTCTGCACTTACCTCTACCTCAGCACTCGCCGACTTTAATAGTGCGCTTAATGCTTATCAAAATGAAGATTATAAAGCAGCACATAAGGAGTTTGTTTCTATGGCGTCCTCGGGAGAGAAACGCTCTCAGTTTAATCTGGGTATTATGTACTTCTATGGACAATACGTAAAAAAAGATATCAATCAAGCTTACGCTTGGCTCAAGCTATCTAATCAATCAGAAACGTTATCCGACGCTGAAGTAAGAGCTTTAGAAGTGGTTAGTGCCAAGGTTACTGACATGGATGCGGCCGAAAAAGCATTTAAGGAATTGGAAGCAAAATATTCCACAAGCGTACTAATGAATAAGCTCTACCCTGAAATCATTGATATAGCAGGCACCGACCAGTTCAATGCTGTACCGCTATCTATTGTTCAACCAAAATACCCTAAAGGCGCGGCAATGCAAGGAATACAAGGGTGGGTTCGTTTTTCGTTTGATGTTGACCCGTTAGGCGTTCCGAGAAATATTCAGCTGGTTGAGTCGTTCCCCAGAGACGTATTCGTTAAAACATCAAGAAAAGCCATTCAAAACTGGAAGTTTAAACCAAGTCCCGCAGAGAATGGAGATTCTATGGCATCTACCGACCTTCGCTATACACTACAATTTCAGCTCAAAGGGGCCGACCCTGTTGCAATCAAGCCTGGTGTTTATAGCAAAACCATGAAAAACGCTATTGCTGATGACGCAAGTTCTCAGTTTAAAATTGGATTTTGGGAGAAGAAACTCAATCACTCTAAGGGAAAGGAAAATCCTAACAAGTGGTTTTTAAAAGCAGCTATTCAGGGTCATTCCTCGGCTCAGTATGAGCTAGGAAAAAGTCTTGTTTACGGTAAGGGTTGTCGCCAAGATAAAGCCAAAGGTATAGAGTGGTTAACTCGCGCAGCGAGTAGCGGCCAGATCAACGCCAAAGAATTGCTCGGCATAGTAGCAAGTAAAATC
Source organism: uncultured Kangiellaceae bacterium (assembly GCA_905479925.1). GTDB lineage: Bacteria > Pseudomonadota > Gammaproteobacteria > Enterobacterales > Kangiellaceae. The sequence continues at coordinate 101,959 of CAJQOL010000007.1, forward strand.
AACACCTTAGAATCGCACCGTCAAGCGGTCAACTATTTAGACAATATTGATTCACTATCCGCCGCCGCTCAACGCCATTACGCCTGGTTATTAGCCACTTCACCATATACGGACATAGCTGATCCAAAAAAATCTTTGTCGATAGTTGATGATATGTCGAACCAAACGTTTAACGACGATATTACGGAATATGAAATTAAGGCAGCCGCTTATGCTGCAATGGGTAAATTTAAGAAAGCTGTCGACTTGCAAGAAGAAGCGTTGGAAGAAGCACAAGATCGAGAAGCAGACCAAACAACTATTCTAGCTCATTTGAGTGATTATAAAGCCAATAAAACTTGGTTTTAACTGCATCGTCGATACGTTGTACAAAGCTGATAGTTACGAAATAAAAGCTTTAAGAATCTCCATCCCGTGCTCGGATAAAACTGACTCGGGGTGAAACTGCACCCCTTCAATCTTAAGGTGCTTGTGTTTGATAGCCATTATTTCTTCAAATTCACCTTTCTTATTATTAGTCCATGCGGTCATTTCAAGCTCATTAGGCAAAGTATCTTTGTCTAACGCTAATGAATGGTAACGTGTTGCGATAAAGCCTTGCGGAAGGTGCTCAAAAATACCTTTGTTATTGTGAATAATCGATGAGGTTTTACCGTGCATCAACTTGCGAGCATTAATAACTTTCGCACCAAAATATTGGCCAATCACCTGATGCCCTAAACAAACTCCAAGAATGGGAATTTTGCCTTTAAAGTGATCTACCACTTGTAGCGAGATTCCAGCTTGATCGGGTGTTTTGGGGCCGGGAGAAATTACGATGTGAGAGGGAGACAGTTGCTCAATTTCCTCAATGGTAATTTGGTCATTTTTTCTAACCCTTACTTCCGGTGCTAACTGCTGTAGGTAATGGGCTAAGTTATAGGTAAACGAATCATAATTATCAATCATTAAGATTCGAAGTGTTACGTCGACATGATCTGACATGTTGGCCTATAGCAATTTAGAATGAGTTCAAAAATTAAACTTTAGACTTTAAACCAAGCTCAATTCAGCGATTTGAGCACGCATTGCATCAATCGTCGTTTGATAATTATCAGTATTAAAAATCGCAGATCCTGCAACAAAAGCATCGGCTCCCGCAGCCGCTATTTCCTTAATATTATCGACCTTCACGCCTCCATCAACTTCCAATCGAATGTCTCGGCCACTTTGTTCAATCAGTTTTCTTGCCGCCGCTAATTTAGTTAAGGTATTAGGAATAAACGATTGGCCACCAAACCCTGGGTTTACAGACATCAGTAAAATCACGTCTAACTTGTCCATGACATGTTCAAGACAGTCGAGACTGGTTGCCGGGTTAATCACTAAACCTGCTTTACAGCCTGATTGTTTGATTAGTTGCAGGCTTCTATCAACGTGTTCGCTTGCTTCTGGATGAAAGGTAATAATTGAAGCACCCGCTTCTGCAAAATCTCCAATGATTCTATCGACCGGCTTCACCATCAAATGAACATCAATAGGGGCTTTAATACCGTATTTAATCAGGGCATCACAAACCATCGGTCCAATAGTAAGGTTAGGGACGTAATGATTATCCATTACATCAAAATGTACCCAATCAGCACCTGCTGCAATAACGTTTTCTACTTCTTCGCCTAATCTTGCAAAATCAGCGGAAAGAATAGAGGGGGCAATAATGGGAGATTTCATAGTGATTTACTCTTTGGGTAGCATTTGCCTCTATTTTATAAGATTCCATTAAGTTATCCTAGAAGATTCCAATATTAAAACCCCATTTGGCAGAGGCTAATTATTCTTGTCTAATCTTACTAAAAATAGTTTGATTGTAATTATAGGCTTGTACGGCTTAGGGTTGACTAATCTCAGTAATAGCGCGGTCCTCGTTAAGGAAAAACGGTGGCATAACCATTCGACCTTAAACGTTGTGTTTCTAAATGGTGAACCAGCTCTTCATAGCAAGGTTAAAATGTTGGCCCCTTTATGGTTGGAGGGAACTAGTCTTAAATTTAGTTTCTTCGATAGTTTAGATACAGCCCCAGAAGATACCCACATCAGAATTAGCTTTACATCCCACAACGGCTCAAGGCTAGGAGCTCACGGAGAATATAAAAGCTCATTTGCGACCATGAACCTGGCTGATGTAATGTCGCAGGATATTAGTGAACGCAGTATTCAACGAATAATTTTGCATGAATTTGGCCATGCGCTAGGTCTTGAGCATGAATATCGGAATATTAATTGGCCTTATGGCCAACATATTATTGAGAAGTTTACTGAAGAGTGCATTCCTAGAATGCGCCAGATCGGACATGACCCGGAGGTCGCCGAGCAACGCTGCCATGATATCAATCAAAGTATCAGCAAAAAGCTAGCGCTAACAACCGCCTACGATGAACGCTCAATAATGAATTATCCAGCTAGTTTTGCATTGGACAATGGTATGAACAAAACGATAGAAGCTACTCATACTCTTTCAATTTTGGATAAACATGCTATAAAAAGGTGGTATCCAAAATCGCCCTAAGTTTTTAAACAACACCCTTTAGGAGTTAGATTTAGTCATTACCGTTAAACCCAGAAAATAATAAATCGCTACTGCCGATGAAACAAATTCTGTTTACGCTCGTCAGTAAGCCAAACAAATGGAGAAACTCAATGAACTTAGTACAAAAATATTATCAAATTCAAGCGTTAACATTGGATAAACTCACCCAGCTAGACGGATTACCATCTTTGGCATTTCGTCTCTATTTAGCTAACGTATTTTGGATGGCTGGAAATAGCAAATGGAACCCTTTTGACCCAGACAGTTCTTTGCAGCCAACAATAGAATGGTTTGGTAATGCCGACTGGGGTTTGGGTTTACCTTTTCCAGCGCTATTGGGATTTCTCGCCTGGGCGGCTGAATATTTTGGAGCGCTATTATTAGTATTAGGCTTAGCGACTCGTTGGATTTCAATACCACTCATCATTACCATGTTAGTCGCCATTTTCTCAGTTCATATTGATCACGGCTGGGCGGCAATTGCCTCAAGTGCCGACGGTGAAATTGCCTCACGAGTTGATGCGGCACGTTCGCTGCTTCAAGAGCATGGAAACTATGACTGGTTAACAGCAAAAGGAAGTTTCGTTATTCTTCAGAACGGTATTGAGTTCGCAACCACTTATTTAATCATGTTGCTTAGTCTGTTGTTTGTTGGTGGTGGACGTTATGTAAGCGCTGATTATTATTTAAATAATCACTTTAAGCGGCAAGCTTAATTTAATAAACAAGAAAGTTTTTCAATAAATGAGTTTGTTAGTAAGCGGTTTGATTAACCTTACTCATTCGATTATAGAACTATCAGACACTGTATTGCTTAGCGGTTCGAATGCTAAGCATGCAGTACTCTAGTCCGCTAAGAAATCCTGCATTGAATAAAGCCCATTTAGCTGACTCGATAGCCAAATAGCAGCCTTAACCGCTCCCTCGGCAAAACACTGACGACTTGTCGCTTTGTGTTCAATACTGATAATTTCGTTTTCAAGGGCAAACATAACCTTGTGATCGCCGACAATAGACCCGCCGCGAACAACGGAGAAACCAATTTCATTGTCGGTTCTTCCCGCTTTCGATGCACTGCGTTGATAGACGGCTCGCTCGGCCAATTGAGTGTTAGTTTGTTCACAAATAACTTCTCCCATTTTTAACGCTGTTCCAGAAGGCGAGTCTAGTTTATGTTTGTGATGAGCTTCTATGATTTCGATATCTGCCTGCTTACCCAATAACTTTGTCGCTTTGGCCAATAAAGAAAGAGCGGCATTCACACCAATGCTGGTATTTGGTGCGAGTAAAATAGGTATTGATTGCGCAGCTTGATTGATCCGTTGAAGTTGCTCTTCAGAAAAACCCGTTGTTCCAATTAATAAAGGTGTTTTCATCTGTAAAGCTTGGTCAAGCAACGCAAGGGATACGGTCGGTAGGCTAAAATCGATCATAACGCCGCTCGCTTTTAAGCCAGCGTTAAGATCGTTGGTATACAAAACCGTTCCAGAACCTCGTACCACTTTTTCAAAATATGGGTGACCAGAACGACAAAACGCAGCGGAAAGCTGCGCTGGTCCTGATACGACTATTTCGTTTGTGATTTGCTGCCCCATTCTACCCGTTGCAGCATTTACACCAATTTTAACCGTCGTTTGTTTTTCCAAGCCGCTACCTTAGGGACTCATTAATCGCTTGAAGAATATCACTTCCAGGGCATAAATCTTGTTTGCCCATACTGCTAAGTGGTTTATCCGAGCTATTAATTATTTCATGAGTATTTTGTGAGTTGCTATTGTGGTAAAGCAAACCTGTTAACATTTGGTCTTCTAATTTTGCTTGCTCTAATGCATTCAATACATCTTTGCGACTTTCAACATTTAGCGATCCAGCATGGCGACGCAGGTTCAGCGTAGAGCCATCATGCAGCGAAATAGTTTCAAGAATTTCATCCGGGTTTTTAACTTCAATGACCTGTTCTTCCGGAACCAAATCAATCGTGCCAGTCGCTTCTTTATGATCACGAACCCACTCATAACTTTTGGTTGATTTTTGATTGTTATTAAAAGTAACGCAAGGTGAAATACAATCAATTAATGCAAAACCGTTATGCTTAATTGCGCCTTCAATTAGCGGAACCAACTGATCTTTGTCACCAGAAAAACTTCGAGCAACATACCCCGATCCAAGAGAAATAGCTAACTCACAAAGGTCCATTGGTTCATACATATTTGGTACGCCCTTTTTACTGGCACTACCAATATCCGCTGTAGCAGAGTCTTGACCTTTGGTTAAGCCATAAACACCGTTATTCATGCAGATATAAACCATATTAAGGTTTCGTCTAACCAAATGCATAAATTGACCCATACCAATTGATGCGGTATCGCCATCACCAGATACACCAATATATGTTAGGTCACGATTCGCCATATTGGCACCTGTCGTTACCGATGGCATACGCCCATGAACCGAGTTAAAACCGTGAGAACCTCTCAAGAAATAGGCTGGAGTTTTTGAAGAACAACCTATACCGGACATTTTGGCAATTTTGTGAGGCTCTAACGATAATTCAAAACAGGCTTTAATAATGGAATTACTAACTGAGTCATGGCCACAACCAGCACATAAAGTAGATAAAGCGCCCTCATAAACGGCTTCGGTATAACCTAAAGCGTTCTTGGGGGATTCTGGATGACGGAAGGTCGACTTTAAATAACTCATGATTCTGCTCCTGCAGTACTACTATTGGCGGTAGTAAAAGGACTTACTTTTTCACCATTCAACATACGCTCAATTTTGCGCTTTATTCGACGCGCTCTAATTGGCATACCGTCGATGTTAAGAATGGACTGCATACGGTTGGTTCCAATATTAAACTCATTGATCAGCAAGGTGCGCATTTGGCCATCGCGATTTTGTTCGATAACAAAAATGGTTTCGTGCTCTTCAATAAACTTACCGATATCCCCGTGGAATGGGAATGATTTAATTCGGCAAGTATTAATTTTAATGCCTTCAGCTTCTAATCCATCGAGCGCTTCGTAACTAGCTTGCGCCGAGGTTCCGTAAAAGATCGCTGCAATTTTTGAATTTTTATCTCGGTACTTTATTTGTGGATGAGGAGCAACATCTTTGGCGGTTTCCCATTTACGTACTAATCGCTCCATATTCGCTTCATAAACACTGCTATCTTCAGTGTACGCAGCGTAGTCATCATGGGACGAACCGCGAGTAAAATAAGAACCTTTAGTAGGATGAGTGCCAGGATAAGTTCTGTAACCTATTCCATCGCCATCAACATCTTTATAACGTCCCCAGCGCTCTTTCATATTATCCAAGTCTTCAGCGCTTAACACCTTACCTCGGTCATACTCTCTATTGTCATCCCAAACAAATGGGCGACTCATATGATCATTCATCCCTAAATCAAGATCAGAAAGCAGAATGACTGGTGTTTGTAAACGATCCGCCACATCAAACGCTTTCGCCATCATTTCAAAACAATCCGCCGGGTCACAAGGAATTAATACCACTTGCTTAGTATCGCCATGTGAAGCGTAGGCCGCAGAAATCACATCTGATTGCTGAGTTCGCGTAGGCATCCCAGTACTTGGTCCACTTCGCTGGACATCAACTAATACCACTGGAATTTCTGCAAAATAAGCTAACCCTAAAAACTCGCTCATTAGTGACAAACCAGGACCAGAAGTTGCTGTAAACCCTCTCGCTCCCATCCAGTTTGCACCGATAGCCATACCAATAGCAGAAAGCTCGTCTTCAGATTGAAGCAACGCATATTTGTTCTTGCCGGTTTCATCTTCTACACGATATTTTTTCGCATATTTTTCAAACCCTTCAACAACCGACGTTGACGGAGTGATCGGGTACCAACCACAAACTGTAGCACCACCATAAACGGCCCCTAAACCAGTTGCACTGTTACCATCAATCATAATCGAATCGCCAACATTGTCACGGCGCGAAACCGATAATCCGCAGGTATCAGTAAAATGCGTTTTGGCATAGTTATAACCAAGCTCTAACGCTTTAATATTCGGTGGAATCAGTTTTTCTTTCTTAGCAAACTGGTCTTTAACCATATTGGTTAAGACTTCAAACTCCATGTCAAACAAATAAGCCAAAGCACCGACATATATAATGTTTTTAAACAGTTGGCGTTGGCGAGGGTTTGAGTAATTGTCTATACACATTTGTGTTAATGGTATTCCAATTTCAACGACATCATCTCGCTTAAAATCTCTTGGTAATGATTTAGTTGAGTCATATAAGAAGTAACCACCCGGGACTAACGTCTCATAATCTTCACGAAGTGTTTGACCATTGATAGCTACTACAAAATCAACATCACCTCGACTTCCTAAGTACCCTCTTTCTGTAACCCTTACCTCAAACCAGGTAGGTAACCCTTGGATATTAGAAGGAAATATATTCTTTGGACTAACGGGTATTCCCATTCGAAATACCGCTTTCGAAAACATATTGTTAGCACTGGCAGAACCGGTACCATTGACATTCCCAAATCGAATGACAAATTCGTTTATTGCTTCAAGACGCATTTTTATCCTGCCTTAGTAACTGTATAGCTAAATTTTTGCATATCCCAAGCTGCTGTTGGGCATCGCTCTGCGCATAAGCCACAGTGCAAACACATATCTTCGTCTTTAACCATCACTCGAGATGTTGGCAAATCGCCTGATACATACAAATCTTGTTCTTTATTATTTGAAGGTGCATTCAAACGCGAACGCAAGTCATCCTCTTCACCATTATCGGTAAAGTTAATACACTGAGTTGGACAAACATCAGTACAAGCATCACATTCAATACAAAGATTATCGGTAAATACGGTTTGAACATCACAGTTAAAACAACGCATTGCTTCTTCATAACCGAGATCTTGGTCAAAACCTTCTTCTACTTCCATTTTAAGGTTCTTTAGTGCAATTTCTTTGTCGATATGTGGCACTAAATTACGTTTATCATGATCAACGTGATTATCGTAAGTCCACTCATGGAATCCCATTTTCTGACTCATAAGATTTACGCCAGGAGCTGGTCTATCGGCAACATCTTCGCCTTGGCAAAACTTGTGCATTGAAATAGCTGCTTGATGGCCATGGGCAACCGCAGTAATTACATTTGAAGGACCAAATGCCGCATCACCACCAAAGAACACTTTTTTATTGGTTGATTGAAAAGTAGACTCATCCACAACGGGCATATCCCACTTACCAAACTCTAAACCAATATCACGCTCAATCCATGGGAAAGCGTTATCTTGACCTATAGCAATCAATACCGCATCGGCTTCTATAAATACATGGTCTTCACCGGTAGGGATTAAGCTACGTCGACCATTTTCATCGTATTCTGCTCTAACTTTCTCAAACATCATACCTTTCAGTTTGCCGTTCTCTACTACAAACTCCATTGGTGTATGGTTTTCAAAAATTGGAATATCTTCACGTATAGCATCTTCAATTTCCCAATCAGACGCTTTCATATCCGACTGTGGGCTTCGCACAATAACTTTTACGTCTGTGCCGCCTAAACGTCTTGCGGTACGACAACAATCCATTGCTGTGTTACCGCCACCTAAGACAATAACTTTTTCTCCAATTGATTTTGTATGCTCAAAAGCAACACTTTCTAACCAATTAATACCAAGATGAATAGAGTCATCACCTTCTTGACGGCCAGGTAATTTCGCTAGGTCACGTCCGTTTGGCGCACCCGAACCAACAAAAATTGCATCATAGTCCTGCTCTAGAAGCCCTTTTAAGCTATCAACATAATGCTTAAAATGGGTAGTTATGCCCATATCAAGAATGTAATTAACTTCTTCATCTAAAACCGTTGCTGGCAAACGAAATGATGGGATTTGACTACGCATGAACCCACCGCCAACGGTTTGTTCATCATATAAATCAACATCATAGCCTAATGGCGCTAACCCTCTAGCGACGGTTAAAGATGCTGGTCCAGCACCAATAAGCGCTACTTTCTTACCATTTTTTGGCAGAATTTCGGGCAAACGATCAGTGATATCGGTTTTATTATCCGCTGCTACCCGTTTTAATCGACAAATAGCGACTGCTTCATCTTCAACACGACCGCGCCGGCATGCGGGTTCGCACGGACGGTCACACACTCGACCTAACACGCCGGGAAAAACATTGGATTCCCAGTTAACCATGTAGGCATCATCATATCGACCAGCGGCAATCAGCCTTATATATTCTGGTACGGGTGTATGTGCCGGACATGCGTATTGGCAATCGACGACTTTATGAAATACTTCAGGATCTTTTATATTGGTTGGCTTCACACCAAACTCCCATTATTTATGGACTGCTTTTTGTCAAAAGCAATGTTTTGGACAAGTCTTGAAATGAACACTCTGACTAACCGTTTATGAATACTAATAATCATAGGCTAAATTCTTGAATAAGAACGCGAATTATACTTTTTTTTAGCGCTTTGTATCTATTTTTTAGCGCAAAATAGCGCTTTTTATGCTTTTTTAATTGTAAGCCCGCTTAAATTACCGCTAGCCTTCAACCAAAATGACAAAATTAGACGTTGTTACAAAAATTTCCGCCCCAAAATACGTTCGATTTCACCGATTTATCACCGATTAATTTATTTAAGTTAGCAATTAATACGATATACACTAAAATTTAGACTGCACATTTGCATTTATTTGGCCTCGGCTAAGCTTTAAGGCAACCATTAGCTCATATGAAGAAACACGGTACCATACTGATAATTGACGATACAGCTTCGATCGTTGGCATTTTGACCCTGTGCCTGAATGAGCAGTATGAAATCCTGTCGGCAAGTAACGGTGAGCAAGGCATAAAACTAGCACAGCAAACTGAGAACCTTGACCTTATATTGCTCGATATTGAAATGCCTGGACTCAACGGGTATCAAGTTTGTGAGCGTTTACAAGCCGATCCCAGCACTTCAGCTATTCCTATCATATTTGTCACCGGAAAATTAGATGTAAAAGACGAAGAAAAAAGATTAGGAATGGGTGCTATGGATTACATCACCAAACCAATACATCCACCGATTGTTATTGCCAGAGCTCGCACCCAAGTCACCCTAAAGCAGCAGAAAGAAAAACTCGAAAAGATGGCACTTCATGATCAACTAACCGACCTATATAACCGTCATTTTTTGCTCGATGCGGCAACCAAAAAAGTATCAGAAGCGATAAGACACCAATACCCTCTTTCGGTTTTGATGTTAGATATCGACTTTTTTAAATCGATTAATGACGAATATGGTCACTCCGCTGGTGATACGGTATTAAAGTCAGTCGCCAAGTTATTGAAAAAAGAATATAGGAACGAGGATATTGCAGCTAGATTCGGCGGCGAAGAATTCGTTGTTTTACTTAGTCATTGTACTCAGGAAAAAGCGGTAATTAAAGCCAACCAGCTTAGAGAAAAAATTGAAGCCATGAAACCGATAGGATTAAAGGTTACCGTCAGTATAGGCGTTAGTGAACTTAGCAAAGACGAAACATCATTTACTGAGCTGTTAGATAGAGCAGATCAAGCACTCTATCAAGCAAAGGAATCGGGAAGAAACAAAGTTATTGTATATGACATGGGCACAAATAAAGATAACTAAGAGGTTAGTGCCAATTTTCCACGTTGCTCAATTTCTTCAAGATCAGCAATCGCCCGAACAATTTTTCCTTTGCCTATTTCACCAGCATTATCACGAGCAACCACCTCAAAAGTAAACAAACCCCAGCGATTTTCAACTAATTTAGCGGTAATAGAATAATTGGCTCCAACAGCGGTAGAAGCTATATGCCTTATATCAATATGCGCGCCAACGGAAACCTGTCCTGACGCTAAAAATGGCTGTAGAACCTGTGCGCAAACTCGTTCCATTTCAGCAATAAGAAATGGTGTACCTAGAACACTTGCGTATTGCTCACCTTCGTCACTCGCAAAAAATGCTGCTGTAGTTGAAGGTAAAACCTCAAGGTTCTTAGTTAGCGTTTCTCCAACAGGGGGTTTAGCTTTCATTAATAACTTAGCTCCTTTCTAAGTACTCTTCGATATGATGCATTAATTCTTCATTAAAGTGATCTTCAAACTCATCCATATCTTGTTTAAAAAATGCCAAATAACGTTTAACCATGTGAGCTTTAAGCTGTTTCCCGTTAATAGAATACTGTACTTCAGGCAATGATTTATCAAATCTAGGCTCAATTACCCAGGTAATAAAATCACTATCCACTTTATCCATTTTTTTCTGAGCGAATTGACAAAACTGCTCTATCAGTGTGTCACCGGTAGGGCCAAGACAGCCAGGTTCCATCCGATAGTTAATTTTTAATTTCTTCTTTGCTTCAATTGTCATTATTAGGCTCGTCTAAACCACTTTGCATTAATACTAAGTCTAGACGATTAAATCAGTCGGCCATCCATTAGTTTCAAGATATTCCTCAAGATTCTTAGGGCGGTATTTTTTATCTTCTAACCAGCGTTGTTTCACGGATTTATGAATAAACACTTTAGCCTGTTTATCCTCAATAGGACGATAATACTTCCTTTTTATCCGGTAAAAACTGCGCCTTGATTGATGCAGTGTTGCGGTAGGACTCTCCGAAAGTGAGCGATTAAGGTGGAGCTCAGTAGTTAACCCAGCTAGTTTCGCCTCTTTAAGCATCCACTTTAATGAATTATCGGATAAAACCTCTCCACTTTTGTCTGGCTGATAACTTCCACCTATATCACTATGACAACCACTAAACCAAACCTGCTGTAAGTCCATAGATTGTTTAGGCATCCATATCGTTGGCTCAAAATCGCTTCGGTGTTCATCAATCGCTAATGCGTGGCGCGCAATCGAAATGTTGCTGCCTATTTTGGTATCATAAAACTCATCTTTGTCTTCAAACATTCCCAGAAACGACAAAGGGATCCCCATGGCACCCACCGTATCCCAAACACCAACAAAATGGATTTTTTTAGACGCATGACTATGTTCTTTTCTAAACGCTACCGATTCGGAGCCACTTGGCGAGTACTTCTTGCTGCTTTTTTTGTAGTGTTCAAAGGCTCTTTGAATAAGGTTTGCGTCTGCTCGCTTCAATAATCCACAGTTATTGATCAGCCCACATAGACTTCTAATCGTATAGGCGCCACGACTAAAACCGAATAGATAGATTTCGTCCCCAGGTGAGTAGTTTTGGACAATATAACGGTAGTTATCCATTATATTTTTATGCAAGCCTTTTCCAGCAATACCTCCGCTAAGGGGTTTATCATAAGAGCCTACTCCCCAATCATAGAAAACTTGTTGAGGAACACCATCCGTTGCTATCGGCTTAATACCCCTAGCCAAGCGTAATACGTTCGTTGGAAAATCTTTCTTAGGATTTTTTTCTGGTCTATTCCATGTGCCATCTGCACAGATAACAATTCGTTTCATAACCCAACCTTCCCTATTATTAAAATTTAATTTATATTTAAAACAACGAGTTACAACGATTACAATCATACACCTTCGTTGAAAAAATTGACAATCTCAAATACTAATATAAGGCTGGGCATAACGATAAAGATAACGATGACGATAAAAATTGTTGAGCATAGTGAAGTGTTTTTAACAGGCAAAAAAAAGGCCGGATAATCCGACCCTTTAATCAAAAACTGGCAAAAATTATTTGCTGTTTTCTAACATATATTTAACGGTGTCTGCGATTTCGTCAGTACTGCAATCCATACAAGTTCCCATTGGTGGCATTGCGTTAATACCGTTAATAGCATTACTGATAATCATTTCTTCACCTTTTCCCAAGCGTGGCGCCCATGATTCAGCATTTCCAAATACAGGTGCTCCCAATGCATCAGTTGCATGGCAAGCAGCACACTTAGTTTCGTAGATTGATTTGGCGGTTCTTGGTCCAGTAGTTGCAACTTCTGCAGGTTTTGCTACGGGAACATCATCCCCTTCTAAATAAACACTGCCGGATGGTTTAATACGCTTTTCTACACTGTGATCTGATAGATGATCTGCTACCGTCGCAGCTGAAAAACTCACTAAAACGGCGACTAAAAAACACTTTACTTTAAACACTGAAAACTCTCCTAAACTGGTCAATGACGTACAAACATCAATAGACCGATAATATTTTGGCAAATTATAGCCGAGATTGTGGCTGGAATCCTAAAAAATACCAGTAAAATCAGTTAAAAATTTAGAAAAACTAGGATAATTGGTTCTATTTCCCCTTATTTTCCTATCAGCTCACCGCTTTTTATAACTATTTCTCCTAAAACCATCAAATCAAGGCTCATTCAAGCATATTTTTCTAGCAACCTATTATATTTTTACTACACTTACTAGTAGCGCTTGCCAGTGCTTTTAGCTTAATATTCAAATAGCTAGCGCTATTTGTTCAATTAAAACTTTAAATTTAGGACATGACTCATTGACAATGTGGGGATTTAACAAAAAATCTAGCCCTAAAAAAGTTATCTTCTCCCTATCTGAGGGAGAGGTAAGGCTGTTTTATATTGACAACAGTTCAGGCGCCTTAACTGTTTTAGACTCTGAGGTTACCTCCTATAAGGTGGTGTCTGATCTTGAACCAATCTGCGCTAGTTGGGTAAAGAAAGTTAACGCCAAAGGCGTTGACTGTTTTTGGTTATTATCGAGACAACTATACAAAACCATCAACCTGGTACCCCCTAAAGTAGCTCAGTCTGAATTAGATAGTAGTATCAAGTGGTTAGTAAAGGATCAAGTTGAGCAACCACTCGAGCAGTTGATTGTTTGCCATTATCAACCCTTCACAGATCCCAACGACTCAGAGAAGCTTACCGCGGTTATTGCGCAAAGGAGCTTTATCGAAGCACTCATTGAGGCCACCGACGCTATAGGTCTCAACCTTGTTAAAATTGATATTAGTGAATTAACACCAAGAAATTCACTCTCGGAGCAACTGCAAGAAAACCAAATTGTTGGGTTAGTGGAGCAAGATAAAAGAGGGCTAATCTACAACTTCTATATTGGTCAAGCGCTGGCTTTTACCCGACACATCAAAGGACGGTTTTTTCCATCGCCAACGAATGAGTTTAGCTTGGAGTCTGACCAACAAGAACAAACAGACCAATTTTTGCTTGAAACACAAAGAACACTTGATTACTGCGTGAGCCAAATCTTTAGAAGACCAGTTAACGGCTTGATTATCGACGCAGCACAATCCAATGACGCCAAACTAATTGAATCAATTGAGCAAGTAACTGAAATTTCGGTAACTCAGGTTGGTTTGAAAGAGTCCGATAGCGATAACCACGAGCAAGGCGGCGCAATAGAACTTACCATTGCAGAAACAGGAATACTAAATCCATCGCTAACTAACCAGCAGGTCAACTTCTACCTTCCCGAATATCAACCTCAACCTTTAGAGTTTGGTTTTAAATATGCTTCATTAGTGGCAGCTATTTCCTGTTTAGGTTTTCTATTCTATGGCATAGCGCAAACTCAGGAAATTAGCGCGTTAAAACTGCAATTGGATGTTGAAAAATTAACTCTAAGCAAGACCCAAGAAGAGCTTCAACAACTTAACCGCTCGTTAGGAAAAGGAAACCCGATTGTAGATTTAAACAATAAAATAAGTAACAAACAGAAAGAGCTAAATGCCACTCAAAGACTTTTAGCAAAAGTACAGCAAAAAAACCCTGAGAAACCAATAAGCTATAGCAAAATTCTAGAAGCACTTTCTAATCAATCAGCAGACTCGCTATGGTTAACGCAAATTGACTTATACCCTCAGACTATCGCTTTGAGCGGAAAAACAACGAAGGCTGAATCCATCCCAATCTATATAGAAAATATGTCACAAAGTGAACTTCTAAACAGCCGCTTTGACGGTTTAAACATAGAACGAGATTCTGAGGACAGCCGCATTCTCAACTTTCAGCTGACCAATGGGAGTTATCAAAATGCCCAATAATTGGAAAGAAATGGTTGAAAAGTTTGATGCCTTAGCGCTAAGGCAGCGAATAATGATTATGGTCTCTTTTATCGCTGTTTTAATACTAATGTTTGATTCTCTTTGGTTTGCGTCTAATCAACAAGAAATAGAACGAACCCAAAAAGCGATTGAATTAACCAAGTCACAACAAAAAGAAATGGTTGAAATGCAGCGCGCCTATAACCAAACAATTGTAGACAAGCGTAATGACCCTAAACATCAGAAATTACTACTTATAGAAAGTCAACTTGTGGAAGTTCGTCAAAAACTAATGAACAAAACGGTTAACCTAGTTAAACCAGAAGATATGGCGAGGGTTATTAGAGAAATAATTCAGTCAACCAAATCATTGAAACTACAGTCGTTATCGAAACTAGCAACCTATGAGATCACGTCCGAAAGTGGTGATGAAGCTCAACAAGCAGACACGCCTCAATCAACGGAAACAAGTGCAGAAAAAATTAAACTATATCGCCATACCATGAAAATCGTCCTACAGGGAAAATACGGTTCAACCCATCAGTTTTTAGAACTCCTTGAAAATATGAAAAAAAAGGTCGGTTTTGATCACTTCGAGTATTCGGTGAACGACTACCCCAACGCGGATATTACTCTAACGGTTTCTACATTAAGTTTAGATAGAGGGTGGATTGGTGGATAAATTAAATTCCGCAGTGATTCTATTAATCGGTGGTTTGGCCCTCAATAACGCGATGGCATCAGTTAAGGATCCAACGAAACCGGTTTTTCACAGTACACCAAGTGAACAAAGTAGTGCAAAAAAAGTAAAACGCAAGCAGCAATTAACGGCGATCTTTCTTAAAAAGGCCAACAAACAAGCCATTATTAACGAACGACTTTACAACGAAGGTGACTACGTTGGTGACTACGTTGGTGACAAAAAGTTAATAAAGATTAACGCTACTAGCGTAATTTTACAGAATAGTGAAGGTGTTAGTCGACTAACACTAATTACTTCCATTAAAAAGTTAAAGAAATAATAATATGATAAAAGCATCACTAAAAATTAGCTCATGTGCCCTGTTATTTATTAGCTTGGTAGGTTGCGAAACTCTTTCTCCCAAAAAGGAAAGTAAGCAAACTAGTTTAGCGGTAAGTGCCATAGAGCAAAGCCAAAGTACAAACGCATTAGAAAAAGATGAAAGCATCATCTCGGCCGATCAGGCTCTATCCACACTGCTTGAAGAAGAAGTGGCCGATATTCCAGTCATTGAAGATCGTTTCGATGTTTCAGTAAAAGATGTTGACGTAAATAGTTTTTTACTAGGTTTGGTAGACTCCACAGATTACAACCTTATTATTAGTCCCGATTTACAGTTGCAAGTATCTCTTCAATTGAAAAACGTGACTATTTCTGAGGTGCTGCACGCACTAACTCAAATCTATCCTATCGTTGTCAAACAACAAGCTAACCTATTTATGGTTTCGTCTGCCGAGACTACGACCGCTATCTACAGTTTGGACTACTTAAACATTAAACGAAACGGCGACTCAAAAACAAGCATTGCTGGTCAGTCTGTTTCCGGTGGCCAGAACCAAAATAATAATCAAAGTCAAAATAATGGTTCTAACAGTCAAGGCTCCGGCGGACAAAGTAATATACAACAACTAAATTCTAGTAATGTTGAAACTCAAAGTGAAGTTAATTTCTGGAAAGAGCTAACCACTAGCTTAAATCTGATTATAAAAGATGAAGAAAAAGCCAGTGTTGTTGTATCACCTCATGCCGGCATTGTAGTGGTTCGCTCGCTACCTCAAACTCAGCAACTGATAAAGCGCTATTTAAATAGCACTCAGAATAGTTTAAATAGACAAGTTATTATTGAAGCAAAAATTATAGAAGTTAGTCTCAACGATGGATTTCAATCTGGAATAGATTGGAGTCGTATTGGCAATACAAGTGGCGATGTATTTACCATTGGTCAACAAGGGCAAGTAGTAGAGCAGCAAAATTCTGAAAACCCGATTAATGGTTTATTCTCATTATTGTATGAAGGCGGGTCGTTTACCGCAGCAATAAACTTATTAAAGTCCCAAGGTGACGTGCAAGTTCTTTCATCTCCAAGGGTATCAACCGTTAACAATCAAAAAGCGATTATAAAAGTAGGCAGCGATGAGTTTTTTGTGACCGATGTTTCAACAACAACGGTTACTGGTACCAGTACAGCAACAACACCGGATGTTACTTTAACCCCCTTCTTTTCGGGAATTTCGTTAGATGTTACTCCGCAGGTTAACAGCAATGGCGAAATTGTTCTGCACATTCATCCCATTGTTAGTGAAGTTAGTGATCAACTAAAAACCTTAGGTCTTGGAGAAGATGAATTTGTTCTGCCGCTTGCACTTACTAATGTAAGAGAGTCCGATAGCATCGTAAGAACGAATAGTGGCAAAGTTATTGTGATTGGCGGTTTAATGCAAAACAGAATAAGCGAAGAAACCACATCAACACCGCTATTAGGAGATATCCCTTTTGTGGGAAATCTTTTCAAGCAAACTAGAGAACGCCAAGTAAAAAGTGAACTAGTTATTTTGCTTAAAGCTCACGTTGTTGATAATAATCAAACCGACGACGAACTCGATCAGCTGAAGAATCGTTTTAACCAATTTTAGGCTATGTATTTATATCATTTTGACATGAATAAAATTCCCTTCGGGCACACGCCCGATACAGGATTGTTTTATCAGTCAAAAACCCACGTTGAAGCTTTGAACACACTACTTTTTTCTGTAAGCAGTGGAGAAGCTTTCTGCAAAATAATTGGTGAGGTAGGTTGTGGTAAAACCATGCTGTGCCGTATTTTGATCAATCAATTGGAAAATTCTCGGAAACTGGCATATATACCTAACCCGGACCTATCACCTCGGTCTCTAAGATATGCGTTGGCCAAAGAATTAGGTCTTCGCGTTAAAGCAGACTGCAGAGACGATCAGTTATCAAATAGCATTCAAAATAGACTGATTAAAATCAATAAAACCAGTGGTCCAGTTGTTCTAATCATTGATGAAGCACAAGCTATTTCCGACGAAGGGTTAGAAACCCTTAGATTATTTACTAACTTAGAAACTGAACAACAGAAACTATTACAGATCGTTTTATTTGCACAACCGGAATTAGATAAGAAGTTAAACCAAACAAATTTAAGACAATTAAACCAACGGATAACTTTTTCCTACCGGCTAAAAAAACTTTCTGCTTCGCAAATTATGCATTATGTTAATCACCGTTTATCGCAAGTTAGCAATTCCAATAGAGTCTCTATTAGCCAAAGCGCCTCTTGGCTATTAAAGTATTTTTCGACCGGAACTCCTCGGCTCGTAAATACGTTATGCCACAAAGCGCTATTACTGGCATTTGCTAAAAAACAGTCTCAAATTAGCATTATCAACATTATCAAAGCAGCATCGGATACCGATGGCGTTAGCCGATGGCCTCTAAAATATTTCAAATCCGCGATTACTCTATTTCTGCTCGGTCTCAGTACGACAGCCTATGCTTTTTGGGGTCAATAATGAGCGTAGTTAATGAAATGCTTAAAGAATTGCAAAAGGATCAAGGGCAGCACAAAGCGTTTGACGGTTTTGTTGCAAGTGACACAGAAAAGCCGGTATCAAAGTTATTTTGGCGAAGTATCGCTGTACTAATTTTATTCCTAGTTAGCTATATTGTGTATGTCGAGTATCAAAGAGAAAGTTTATTAGGTAAACCTGAAGTGATGTTCACCAACCAAACGGATCTAGCAACAGAAGCGGATATTTCAAATTCAAAACCATTATCGAGTGAAAACCTATCGACTCAACCAATCTCCGTCGCTAGCGTCGAAAAAAATAGAGTTGTTAATAATAACCAATCGTTACAAGATAGCAATCAAATAGAAGCACAGACCGAAGAGTCCGATAACGACTCTACGCTAACAAGTATTTCCACCAAAAAGACTCCAGCCGACCCAGTAGAAGTAAACACTAATAACCAAGTTGAGTTAGCTATAAAAGTAGATAATGCTGCGAAAACCATTGAAACAATAACAAGCCCTATTGATTCAACTTCAGACTCTAGTAGCAAAAGGAATAGCGATACTAGTACTGACACTTTTAACGTTATTACCCGCTCACAGAAAAACATTGAAGAACAGCAAATAGCAAAACTTATGAAGGAGTGGAAGAATCGTTCTATAAGCGAGAACCGTGAGCAAGCTTTGTTATTAAAAAACAGCGTTCAGCAATCGCAGAATCAACATAAATTATTGCGCTTTATTCAACCGAGAAATGCATCCCTTTTTAAGCAATTGCTAGTATCGTTTGTTGAAAAAAACCCAAACGATATTCAGCTTAGAAATCGGTCAGCGAAACAACTGTTTCTAGAAAAAAAATATCAGGCCACGGTTTCCGAGTTACTCACAGTTAACCGAACTAAATGGGATAAGGTTAGCTATCAATTAGCAGCCCTTGCCGAGCAAAAGCAATCGAACCATGAACAGGCAATTATTTATTTTGAGACTTTGTTGAGTTTACAACCTAACAGAGGTGATATAAGTATGGCATTGGCCATTTCCTATGAGGCATCTATGAAAAAACCTCTGGCTATTGAAACATTTAGGCATGCTTTACGAGATAAACAACTAAGCAATATTCAGAAAAAATTCATTCGGCAACGACTTGTTGCTTTGCAAGGGTAACCCATGCTGTTAAAGAAAGTTAGGCTAGGCGATCTACTAGTCGATAACAAAGTCATCACCAGCAAGCAACTTGATGACGCACTTAAAGAACAAAAAACCAACCGACAAAGGCTTGGTAAATTGTTAGTGAACCTCGGATATGTTGAAGAGAAACAACTGTTGCAGCTTTTAGCGGAACAGTTGAATATTAAATTTATTGATTTGGTTGGTTTTAAGATTGATGCCAAGGCGGTGAAAAACCTCAACGAAATGACAGCTCGACGACTAAGAGCATTAGTTATTGACGAAAAGCCTGATCACTTTCTAGTGGTTATGGCTGACCCAACCGATCTAGCGAAATATGATCAACTACAAGAGTCCTTGTCTAAACCTCTAGAAATTTGTGTAGCAATTGAATCAGAAATAATCGCTAACATTGATAACTTTTATCGCAGTGGTGACGAAATTTTTGACCTCGCTGGTGCTTTAGAAGATGACTTAACCGAAGAAAGTTTTGGTTTACCATCGCTCAATGAAAATGTCTCTAATGATGAAGCGCCAGTTGCAAAATTTTTGCAAGGCCTTTTTGAGCAAGCTATTCAAATTAAAGCCTCTGATATCCATATTGAACCGGATGCACAAGTATTACGGGTTCGAATGCGAGTAGACGGACAGCTTCAAGAACAGGTAATTAAAGAAAGTAGAATTGTCGCTGCATTAGTATTGCGACTAAAGTTAATGTGCGGGTTGGATATCTCCGAAAAGAGGATCCCGCAAGATGGTCGATTTAGAATTCGAGCAAAAAATCATGACGTTGATATCCGACTATCAACGATGCCTATACAACATGGCGAATCAGTGGTCATGCGTCTATTAGATCAAAGCGCCGGTCTTTTGAAATTAGAGCATACAGGTATTGAAGCGAAGTTATTGAGGGAAGTGAGAACACTTTTGTCTTTCCCCCATGGTTTGATTTTAGTAACAGGACCAACCGGTAGCGGTAAAACGACTACTCTATATGCGGCATTATCGGAACTCAATGAACCAAAAAAAAAGATCATTACTATCGAAGATCCTGTTGAGTATAAATTGTCGCGAGTTAATCAAGTACAGGTTAATCCCAAAATTGACTTGTCGTTTGCAAAAGTACTACGTGCTGTTCTTCGTCAAGATCCTGACATTATTCTAATTGGTGAAATGCGTGATCAAGAAACAGCCGAGATTGGATTGCGAGCAGCGGTAACCGGGCATCTCGTTCTATCCACCTTACATACAAATGACAGTCTATCTGCAGCTGTAAGACTTTCGGATATGGGGGCTGAACCTTATTTATTGGCTAGCGGTTTGCGCGGAGTTATTTCGCAGCGTCTTGTTAGACGTATTTGTAGTTCATGTGGAGAAGACTACCAGCCCGACGAACAAGAAATGAGTTGGTTAAATAAATTTGTTGATCACCAGGATGTGACTGCTTGGCGACACGGCAAAGGATGTGTTCAGTGTCACAATACCGGCTACAGAGGTAGAGCGGCAATTTTTGAAATTCTAATTCCAGACTTAACCATGCTCGAAGCAATTAGAAAAAGAAGCTACGGTGAGTTTGTGAAACTAGCCAATGCGAGTGAGACTTTTACACCACTATCAACCTCTGCAATAAGCCTAGCAAAGCAAGGGATCACCAGCCTAGAAGAGGTATTACGGGTTTGTGAGTCCATTGAAGATATTAGTGAGCATCAGTAATGGCAACCTTTGAATATTTAGCAAGGCAAAAAGACGGTCAGGCGACAAAAGGACAAGTCGATGCTGTTAATGAAAATGCTGTTGCTGAAGGTTTATTGGCAAGGGGCTTGTTACCCGTCTCAATAAAAGGAGTCGGGAGTTCTGGTAGTAGCTGGTCTGAAATTGATATCGGTGAGTTATTAGCTTCCAAGAAAGTCGATAGCCACGATCTAGTGATGTTTAGCCGGCAAATGTATAGTTTAACAAAGGCAGGAATCCCTTTAACAAGGGCAATCAATGGTCTTATTGATACCACAAATTCTTCGGTATTAAAAAAAGCATTGGAAGTCATCAACACAGACCTAAGTAGTGGTATGAATTTAGCTGCCGCTTTCAGAAAGCACGATCATATCTTCGAACCTCTTTACGTTAGCCTTATTCATGTTGGTGAAAATACCGGACAATTAGAGCAAGCATTTCAACAAATCGCTAATTATTTGGAACTTGAGCAAAAAACCAAACAGCGTATAAAAAGTGCAACGCGTTATCCCATGTTTGTTTCCATTGCTATTGTTTTAGCAGTCGTCGTAATTAACGTCTTAGTTATGCCTCAATTTACTAAAATGTTCGAGGCGTTTGGTGCCGGTGAATTACCTTTGCCGACTCGTATACTAATCACCACGAGCAACTTTTTTCTTAATTACTGGATCCACTTGATCGTAGCCACGATTGGAGCAATCTATTTATTTGTTCGATATATCAAGACTAAAGACGGTCGTTATTGGTGGGATAAGCTAAAACTGAAGTTTCCGATTGTTGGAGATATTATATATCGCTCATTGTTAGCTCGTTTTTCAAGAACTTTTTCAATGATGACCCGTTCTGGCGTGCCGTTAATAACCGCACTAAACATTGTTGCCGAGGTTGTCGATAATGCCTGGGTTTCGGAAAAAGTTCTAGATATGAGAAATGGCATTGAAAAAGGTGAGTCTATTTTAGTGGTTGCGACCCGAGCCGAGCTTTTTTCCCCTTTAACCTTACAGATGATATCAGTAGGGGAAGAAACCGGTCAGCTTGAGGAGATGTTAGAACAGGTTGCTGATTTTTATGAAGAACAGGTTGATTATGATTTGAAAAAATTATCGGACTATATCGAGCCCATTTTGATCGTATTTATAGGCATTATAGTTATGGTACTTATGTTAGCAATCTATCTACCTATGTGGGAATTAACATCGGCGACCCGACGTGGCTAGCGCACTTACCTCGAGCAATAAAGATAGCATAGCGCTGTATTTGATTTTGTTGTTGATGATCCTTCTAGGCGTTGGGTATTTGTTTTTAGTCAAACAACCGAGCATAAAGATTGACTTGCAAAGAAAAGCGTTTTCCCTGAACGCATCAGCGTTTAAGAATGGCATATATTTAGCCCACATTAAGTTTTTAGCTAATGTCGGTGACAAACAGGCCGATACCAACCTTGTAGATAGGTGGATTTCCAATGGTCTCGGGTTAGATTATAACGTCCATGGCTTTCCGGTGGGCATTAGCTATACAAAACATAATTTACCAAAACAACCGGCGAGACTCGAAGATTGTCGCGATATCTGGGATTTTGTTTTGGGGAAACTAAAACCAAAACTGTACCTAAATAAGCAGTTAGACAGTTATTGGGTAGATATTTCTGACGATGGGGTATGCCAATACTTCTTCTCAGATTTTAAGAAAACCGTAATCAGTTATCATTCCTTAACAGGAAAGGTTAATTTAGTGGAATAAATACATGATTTCAGTGGATATTTTTATTTATTGAACTATCCTTGATACATGGTTCATTAACATTTTTACAATTAATAAGCGTTAGCAAAGAGGAAACAATCGTGAAAAAGACATTTTCTAGAAACAAAGGCTTCACATTAATCGAATTAATCGTAGTAATCGTGATACTCGGGATAATGGCGGCGGTGGCTGGTCCAAAATTTATTAATCTACAGACAGATGCAAGGTTATCCGTAGTGGACGGCGTTGAAGGGTCGGTTCGAAGTGCTGCAACATTGGTATACTCAAAAGCGCTTATTGACGGTACTGAAACTGCTGCAACCGGATCGGTAACTGTTGCAACTGGAGCAGTTACTACTGCATTTGGTTATCCGACTGCTGATGCAGCAGGAATTGTTGCGGCTGTTGATGTTGCCGGCGATATCGATGCAACAACCACTCCTGGAACCTTTTCTCTCAGGGCTAATTGCCTTGTTACCTATACCGCAGCAACTAGCGCAACGGTACCAGCAGCAGTAGCTAAGACAGTATCTGGCTGCTAACAAGTCGACATCAAGTCCTTGTTTTATCAAATAAAGCCGCCCTACTATGAGGCGGCTTTTACACTTATAGAGCTTATTATTGTTGTTCTTTTAGTGGGTATCATGGGTAGCTATGCTGTTAGTCGATTTAGCAGCTCTGACGGTTATCGCTTAGACACTGCAGCGGAACAACTTATTTCAGCGGGTCAATTGACCAAACAATTGAGCATGAATGACTCAGCTCGAACCTTTTCATTGGTTGTTCAAGCAAATCAAATTAACCTATTAGCCGACGGCACTTCCTTTAATGGTGGTAATCTTAGTTTCCCGTTGGTTTTTGGTTCAAATATTACCCTTTCGCCAACGCCAACCATCACTTTTGATAGTTTAGGTAATACCACGGCGGTTACAATTACTCTAACTGGAGCAGAAACCCGTAATGTCTGTTTTCAATCCAGTGGTTTAGTGCGCCCATGCTAAAAGATTTTCAACAACGCGCCTTGACCGAAAAGGGCTACTCATTAATAGAATTAATTATCACGATTGTTGTAACCAGTATTGTAATGGTTATTTTTTACTCGATTTTTGCCCCTAACCAACAAGGTTCAGTGTCCCCAGTTGTTCAGGTGAAGGCTGCAGAGCTAGGACAAGCCTACTTGGAAGAAATAAGCTTAAAGCGATTTGACGAAAACTCGCCTATTGGCAACGCCCTACGATGTAACGGCGACCCGAGTTTACTATGTGGCGCAATAGGGGCCGAAGAAGGTATCACCAACCGCGCGCTTTTTGATGATGTCGATGATTATAATGGTTTGAGTGATAATCCACCTCAAGATACTTTGGGAAATAATCGGGCAGGGTTTAATAGTTATACTGTAAATGTGTCAGTAAGTTACGCCGGTACTGATTTCGCTGGCTTAGCTCTACAGGATTTAAAGTTAATCCAGGTCACTGTTATAACTCCTCAAGGTAATAGTATGATATTTAGCCAATATCGAGGCAATTTTTAATGATTGTCACCACTATCAACTACCAGAAGCGAGGGTTTAAAGATTCTCGGCTTAATGACGGGTTCTCATTACTTGAACTAATTATCGTCATTGTAATACTCGCTATTATGGCGATTAGTTTGTCTAAATTAACCAACACCACCGTTTTCAGTTACATAGATGCAAAAGATAGAAATAGACTAAGTCAATCAGCGAAATGGGTAACAGAGAGAATTAGTCGAGAAGTAAGAGAAGCGCTACCGCAAAGCGTAAGAACAGCAACCAGTGGAAACTTTCACTGCGTGGAGTTTATGGCGATTGTTAATGCTTCTACTTATTTAGACCTTCCAGCCAGCGGCAACATATTAAGCTTCAATGCGGTTGGATATAATTTGGTTGCTACTCCAGGCAATCTAGTCGCGATTATGCCAATAGACCCGGCTTCTCTTTATGCCAGTAGCGGAGTATTAGCAACGGTAAACTCTATTGTTACATCGGGCGTTGATCCAAACCAAGCAGTTATTAGCTTAGCCGCGGCGACAAACTTTGTGCGACGTTCACCACAACGAAGGTTTTATCTACTAAATACACCGGTTTCGTTTTGTCTTAATAATCTGTCCGGCGAAATGACTCGCCACGATGGTTACGCAATAGCCGCCGCCCAGCAATTTCCACCTCCTGGAGGAACGGTTATTGGTGAAAACTTTACCGCGGTAAGTACAGTTTTCAACTATCAGCTTGGAACCTTGAGTCGTTCTGGGCTGTTACAAATAAACCTAAATTCGCAAAACCGCTCTCGTAGCTTAACCGGCACCAGTGAGTCCTTCGATGTTTTCCATGAGGTACATGTTCGTAATGTCCCTTAACCCAATAAAGTATCGCCACTATTCTTCGGGAGTCTCAAACCAGCGAGGCGTCAGTATGGCATTTTTGCTCTTTGCCATTATTATTGTCAGTTTACTCGCAGCTGCGTTAATTCGAATAAACTCACAATCAGAATTATCTGTCGCTCAACAAGTGATAGCTACTCGTGCTTTTTTCGCTGCAGAAAGCGGAGCAAATTTACAAGCGTTAGCAATTTTTCCGATCGGAGCTGGACTTGGAACATGCGCTAACAGCAATTATACGTTTACCAACAATGGTCTCAATGGGTGCACGGCCACTACCCAATGTGCTGCAATAGTGATTGGTACAGATACTTTTTACCAAATAACCAGTCAAGGCCAATGTAATATTGGTCAGCCGCTTCAAGCAACACGAACCATCGAAGTTAGACTAAAGGACGCCGAGACGCCGTGAGCCACAATCCCCCCCTTTGTTATTGTGGTAACCAGAAACCATTTCAACATTGCTGCCAGCCGATTCATATAGCTAAAAGTAGAGCTGAAACTGCAGAAGCGCTGATGCGATCGAGGTTTAGTGCTTTTTGTACACAAAACCTAAGCTATTTAGTTGCTACCCATCAACCCCCTCTAGGTCAAAAAACGCCAACAGAGGACGAATATCACTCGGAAAACCAGTGGGTTGGATTAAAGATTTTAAACACTGACTTAGGTCTAAAGTCGGATAATAGTGGTCACGTTGAATTTGTCGCTTTTTATACCTTGGCTACTAATGATGCGATAGAACCGCTACATCAGTTAAGAGAACGTTCCTTTTTCGAGCAGCACAATCATCAATGGTTTTATGTTAGCGGCGAAGCTGGCTCAAGGGTGAAAATTAGCAGAAATGAAACTTGTCCCTGTCAAAGTGGAAAGAAAACTAAAAAATGCCACCCCCATTGGCTTTGTTAGCCCGATAAAATATAGGATCAACTCTATAGGGTTGCTATAATCGCGCCCTAAACCAATATTTTTGATTAATGATTGCTACTCATAGAATCTAAATTCGGAGACAAATAGTTTGTCTGATTTAACCACTGACAAGGCTCGCCAAAGCGCTACTACGAATAAAGGCATAAAAGGAGCTCCACAAACTTTTCAAGGTTTGATTATGAAGCTCCAAGAATTCTGGTCCGATAAAGGGTGCGTCATCGTACAGCCTCTAGACCTAGAGGTTGGCGCTGGAACTTTTCATCCAGCAACGTTTTTGCGCTCGATAGGTCCAGAGCCCTGGAACGCCGCGTATGTTCAGCCGTGTCGCCGCCCTACCGATGGTCGCTTCGGTGAAAACCCTAATCGACTGCAGCATTATTATCAATATCAAGTGATTTTAAAGCCATCACCAAAAAACATACAAGAATTGTATCTAGATTCCTTAAGAATGTTAGGAATCGATCCGCTTGAGCATGATGTTCGTTTTGTAGAAGACAACTGGGAGTCTCCTACATTAGGAGCATGGGGTCTAGGATGGGAAATCTGGCTAAACGGTATGGAAGTCACTCAATTTACTTATTTTCAGCAAGTTGGTGGTATCGAGTGCAAACCAGTAACCGGCGAATTAACTTACGGTTTAGAAAGAATCGCTATGTACTTACAAGGCGTAGATAGCATTTTTGATTTAGTTTGGACTGAAGGTCCACAGGGAACCGTTACTTATCGAGACGTTTTTCATCAAAACGAAGTTGAACAATCAACCTATAACTTTGAACATGCCGATGTTGACTATCTTTTTGGCTTTTTCGACTATTGCGAAAAGCAGAGCCAACAACTAATTGAACAAAGTTTACCGTTGCCCGCCTACGAAATGGTACTAAAAGCCTCACACGCATTTAATCTGTTAGATGCAAGACATGCTATTTCAGTTACCGAACGACAACGGTATATCTTAAGAGTTAGAGCACTTTCTCGAGCGGTGGCTCAAGCCTATTATGACTCCCGAGAAGCTTTAGGCTTTCCGATTGGTAAGGAGCAGCAGTAATGAGCAATAAACAAGATTTTCTCTTCGAACTTGGTTGCGAAGAACTTCCTGCAAAAGCGCTTATAAAAATGACCAAGTCGCTGCATAACTTTATTGGTGACGGTTTATCGCAATTAGGATTAACCTTTGAAGATAGTGAGGCATTTGCAACACCTAGACGAATGGCGGTTAGATTCACTGGATTAGACGCTGCGCAGCAAGATAAACAAGTCGAAAAGTTGGGTCCAGCGGTGGCTGCTGCATTTGATCAAGACGGCAACGCGAAACCGGCAGCACTCGGGTTTGCGCGTTCAAACGGCACGTCGGTTGAAGAGTTATCTAGAAAACAAACGGACAAAGGTGAGCGTCTTGCTTATATTGCCAATGTTAAGGGTGAAACAACAACTGCTCTAATGCCCGAGTTATTATCAAAAGCCATTGCGCAACTCCCAGTTCCCAAAGCGATGAAGTGGGGTAACACTAACTATCAGTTTAGTCGTCCTGTGCATTGGTTAGTCGCATTATTTGGAAGCGATGTCATTGATTTTTCAATGTATGGTATCCAAGCCGGCAATCAAACCTTTGGTCATCGTTTTCATGCGCCACAAGCTATTACGATCGAACAGCCGGAGAATTATGAAAAACAACTCAAAGAAGCACAGGTTATTGCTTGCTTTGAAGAGCGAAAAGCGACCATCCGAATTCAGGTAGAATCCATCGCTAAGTCACAGAAAGCTATAGCGGCGATCGACGAGGACTTGCTAGAAGAGGTAACCGCTTTGGTAGAATGGCCGCAAGCTCTTTTGGGTAATTTTGACCAAGAGTTTTTGGAAGTGCCTTCAGAAGCGCTGGTTTCCTCCATGGCAGAACATCAAAA
This sequence comes from uncultured Kangiellaceae bacterium, assembly GCA_905479925.1. Taxonomy (GTDB): domain Bacteria; phylum Pseudomonadota; class Gammaproteobacteria; order Enterobacterales; family Kangiellaceae. Next base: position 129,937 of record CAJQOL010000007.1, read on the forward strand.
ATATTTCCATTTAGTTGACCAAGATAATCAACTGTTAGCTAACTTCATTACCGTCGCCAACATTCATAGTTCCAATGTTAACGCTGTTATTGAAGGTAATGAAAAAGTCATTCGACCTCGTTTAGCGGATGCGAAATTTTTCTATGATACCGATAGAAAAAGTCGTTTAGACAGCCACATTAACAAATTGAAAAAGGTCGTTTTCCAGAACAAACTTGGTTCAATCTTTGATAAAACCGAACGAGTTAAAACCCTCGCTTGCAAGATTGGCGAAACCCTAAAGCTAGACCAGGAGCAGATCGCTAGGGCGGCGGATATTTGTAAGTGCGACTTAGTCACTAATATGGTCGGCGAGTTTAGCGATTTACAGGGAATAATGGGTAAGTACTATGCCTCGCTTGATGGTGAGGCTAACGATGTCTGCTTATCCATGGACGAGATTTACATGCCGCGCTTTGCTGGAGATTCCTTACCGACGTCAAATATTGGCTTGGTATTAGCAATAGCGGAACGAATCGATACCTTAGTGGGAATTTTCGGCATTGGACAGATTCCGACCGGGGCAAAAGACCCATTTGCTTTAAGACGCGCCTCACTAGGTGTTTTACGCTTGATCAGTGAGAAGCGTTTAGACCTAAGTTTAGATACTTTAATTCAAATATCGATTGCGACTTTCGAATCAATCACACTCAGTGAAACAACCGGTGACGATTTATTAGCGTTCTTTTCCGCTAGAAGCAATGCGATGTACCAGGACAAAGGTTTTTCAACGCCAGTTATAAAAGCAGTTCAAGCGGTGAATGTTTTGAAACCAACGGATTTTGAAGATCGTTTAGCCGCTATTCAAGCATTTAATGAACGACCAGAGAGCGAAGCTTTAGCGGAAGCAAACAAACGAGTTAAAAATATTTTAGCAAAATCGGATATTGATCTAAGCAACCATTCAATAAACCAACAACTATTCGAACAAGAAGAAAAGGATTTGTTTGATACGATTGAGCAAGTAAGAGATTACGTTGATGGTGAGATTGTAAGTGCTAACTACCAAAACGCACTTAGTAAACTTGCTGGTTTAAAGGACGTTGTTAATCGTTTTTTTGATAACGTCATGATCAATGCCGATGATACTGAAGTTAGAAAAAATCGTTTGGCGCTTATTACTGAACTTCGGCACTTGTTTATTGGCATTGCTGATATTTCTCTGCTTCAGAAGTAATTAATAAGGTATGTCGCTAGCAACTAATAAAAACCGGCTGGTCATTTTAGACCGCGATGGTGTTATCAATTTGGATTCTGATAGTTACATAAAATCGGAAGAAGAGTGGATAGCGATAGAGTCGAGTTTAGAAGCAATAGCCAAGCTGAATAGAGCAGGCATAAAAGTTGGCGTTGCGACTAATCAATCGGGAATAGCGCGCGGTTATTTTGACACAACCACACTCGCGTTAATGCACAAAAAGATGGAGTTGTGTTTAGCCAAACACGGTGCACATGTCGACTATTTAACCTATTGCCCGGATCATCCAGATAATCCAGGACCCAATAGGAAACCTGCGCCCGGAATGGCAAACCAGCTTTTGGAATATTTTGGCGCAAATGCTAATGAAACTTGGTTTGTCGGAGACTCGTTAAGTGATATTGAGTGCGCTCTAAATGCAGGCTGTCAACCGGCATTGGTTCTTACAGGTAAAGGTGAGAAAACATCTAAAAAGACAAACTTACCAAAAGAAACACCAATCTTTAAGGATTTAGCTAGTTTTGTTGACCAACTATTAAATTAGCTTGTTGATACAACAATAGATTAGTGTGTTAGTTATCCCCTGTTAAATCATCTCCACGGCCTTAGTTTATTGGATCAAAAAAGCCAAGCTCTATATGAAGCTTGGCTTGATTTGGCTTAGATTAGATTAGTTACTTTCAAAGACCAGTTAAAAGCTATTTTAAACTTGCGTAAAATGCAGCTAAATTTTCAATATCAGCATCGGTTAACCCAGCCGCTAATCCGCCCATTACAGGATCTTTACGAGTTTTATCACGAAAAGCTCTAAGTTGCTTTGCGGTATATGGTGCTTTTTGGCCCGCTAAATTAGGGTAAGTTGGGATCATACTAATACCTGCTACCCCATGACATCCGGCGCAAGTAGCCGCTTTAGCCTTACCAGCTTTAATATCGGCGGCGGATACAGTTGATCCAAATGCCAAGATAGAAAGAGACAATCCACCGATCAGCTTCACTATTTTTTTCACTTCATTTACTCCAGTTCTACGTTTAACGTTTTATACATCTAAATTGGCAACGGCGAGAGCATTCGACTCTATAAAATCTCTACGAGGCTCAACATCATCTCCCATTAACGTTGCAAACAATTGGTCAGCAGCGACCGCATCTTCTATGGTTACTTGCAACATGCGTCGAGAGTCAGGATCCATTGTTGTATCCCATAATTGGTCTGGGTTCATTTCACCGAGACCTTTATAACGCTGAATAGCAATCCCCCTTCTTGACTGTGACATCAACCAATCTAACGCTTCTTTAAAGGTCGAAACTTCCTGCTGCTTAGCGCCACGCTGTATGTAAGCGCCAACTTCCATCAGGTCAGAAGTATTTTTGCCAAGGTCAATCATTTTTCTATATTCACCTGAAGCAAAAAATGATTTATCCAGGGTATATTTCTTATCATTACCGTGATGAATTACGTTAATCTGAGGGTTAAACTCGTTTCTTTCTTGGTCCTGTATAACTTCAAGTTCAAATCGTGTTGCGCCAATCTTTCCATCACCAATCAAAAGTTCCTGCAACTGGTCAACCCAAGATCGAACTTTGTTAGAATCCTTTAAGTCTTCAACATCTAATTTGGGTAAATCAACCAAAGCATTAAGAATTCGAGAATCATACAGTTGAGACAAACGTTTTACATCGGCTTGAACAGTTCTAAAATCGTTAACCAGTTTTTCTAAACCAGCGCCTGATAGTGCTGGGGCTTCAGCGTTTACATGCAGAGAAGCTTCATCTAACGCCATACTGGTTAAGTACTCTTGTAAACTTACATCATCTTTTACATAAGTTTCTTGCTTACCTTTCTTAACTTTATAGAGTGGCGGCTGTGCAATATAAACATAACCTCTCTCAACTAATTCAAGCATTTGGCGATAGAAGAAAGTTAATAGCAAAGTACGAATGTGAGCACCATCGACATCAGCATCCGTCATGATAATAATGCGGTGATAGCGTGTTTTCTCGACATTAAACTCATCTCGGCCTATTCCACAGCCAAGCGCAGTAATCAACGTGCCAACTTCAGCTGAAGAAAGCATCTTATCGAAACGTGCTTTTTCGACATTAAGAATTTTACCTTTCAAAGGTAAAATAGCCTGATTCTTACGGTTTCGGCCTTGTTTAGCTGATCCTCCTGCAGAATCACCCTCCACTATGTAGAGTTCAGATTGCGCAGGGTCTTTTTCCTGACAATCGGCTAATTTACCTGGTAAACCCGCTATATCAAGAACACCTTTACGACGAGTCATATCTCTCGCCTTCCGTGCGGCCTCTCTCGCTCGAGCTGCATCTAACATTTTATTAACGATAATCTTGGCTTCTTGAGGATTCTCTAACAGGTAATCGGATAATTGTGCACCCATAGTTTGCTCAACCGCAGACTTTACTTCAGATGATACTAACTTATCTTTAGTTTGCGATGAGAATTTAGGGTCAGGTACCTTTACAGAAATAACTGCGGTTAAGCCTTCTCGAGCATCATCACCGGTTGTTTGAGTTTTTCCTTTAGCGGTACTTGTTACTTCTTTTTCCATATAGCTATTTAAGGTTCGAGTAAGCGCCCCTCTAAATCCGGCTAAATGCGTTCCACCATCACGCTGTGGAATGTTATTAGTAAAACAGAAGATATTCTCTTGGAAGCTATCATTCCATTGCATCGCCACTTCAACACCAATTCCATCATCGCGTTGAAAAGAAAAATGAAACATCTTTTGGTTAATAGCTGTTTTTGCACGGTTAAGGTATTCAACAAAGGCTTCGATACCACCTTCATATTGAAAATGATCTTCCTTTCCGGTTCGCTCATCTTTCAGTCGAATACTAACGCCTGAATTCAAAAAGGATAACTCTCTGAGGCGTTTGGCTAAGATGTCATAATGAAAGTTGGTATCAGCAAATATTTCAGGACTTGGATGGAAGCGTAAATCAGTTCCTGTTCGTTGTGTTTCCCCAATTATCGCGAGCGGTGCTTGCGGTTCACCTAATACGTATGATTGCTCGTGAACCTTACCTTCACGCCTTATGGTAATGGTTAAATCGTCGGATAACGCATTTACCACTGAAATACCTACACCATGCAGTCCACCGGATACTTTATAAGAGTTATCATCGAATTTACCACCAGCATGAAGAACGGTCATAATCACCTCCGCTGCAGAAACTCCCTCCTCTTCGTGAATTCCGACAGGAATACCACGACCGTCGTCAGTTACGGTAATAGAATTATCAGTATGAATAATGACGTTTATATCATTACAATGGCCAGCAAGCGCTTCATCGATGGAGTTGTCTACGACCTCAAAGACCATGTGATGTAAACCGGTACCGTCATCGGTATCTCCAATATACATTCCTGGTCGCTTTCTAACTGCATCAAGGCCTTTCAGTACTTTAATACTGGAAGAATCATATTCATTTTGTTCAGGGTTATTATTATCTGACATTCTTAAATATTTTCCTTTTAGATCCTAAGGTTCTTATAGTCGTTAAGTGTTCAATTAAAATGAACGAGTAAAAATAGCTAAAGCTCTTTACTGATAACACCATGTTCCACGTGAAACATCATGGTGCTATTATACTCCTTTATGAAAGGTTTTATCATATCTGGTTGCAAACAAGATAAGATAATCTGCACATTTTTTTGCCTTTGTAGCGTATCCAGTAGGAAGCCCTGATTCAAAACATCGAGCTCCGACGAAAAATCATCTATCATAAATAAACTATCTTTATCGGTGATTCGCTTAAGTATTTCAGTCTGAGCTAAATAAAGACAGTTAATAAGCACCTTCTTCTGTCCTCGAGAAAGCACATCCTTAGCCAGCATTTTATCAACCTTTATTCTCATATCCGACTTATGCGGACCATATTGTGTTGAGCCAGAGATAAAATCAGATTGTCTCGTCTGCTGCAATCGCTCAGATAAATCGCCGGTAAACCCAGAGTAATAAGCGATTGATACTTTATCGGAAAATTCAAAATTGACACTCTCCAATAAACGCCTTAATGACGAAGATAACGCTCCTTCAACTAATTTGCGTCGTTGCCCGTCAATTGCCATTGCGCTATTTAAGAAAGCGATATCCCAGCTTTCTAACTCATTAAATTTTGAGGAGGATGGACCGGATCTCAATAATCGATTGCGTTGTTTTAGAAGTCGGTTAAAAGACTGCCAATTTTCGGAATAGCTATGTTCCACGTGAAACAATAGCCAATCCAGAAATTTTCTCCTTTCTAATGGCCCGGAGTCGACTAAATGATAAGATTCAGGACTTATTACTTGGACAGGATAAAGGCCAGCTACTTCCGATAAGGTTCTAACGTTCTTTCCATTAAGACGGACATTCTTAACTTTACTCTTCTTGGAGAAGCTTACGCCGAGTTTAAAACCGTTCGAAAACTCTCCAAATGCCGATAATTGCTCTTCATCGTGTGACACAAGTAATCCATGCTTACTTGTTCTAAAAGAGCGTCCACTGATCAAATAACCAATTAACTCCAACAAACTACTTTTGCCAGCCGCATTGTCACCGTAGACAACGTTAATGTCCGGCCCAAGTATGACCTCAACCGACGACAAGTTCCTGAACTTGGACGCCTTTAGGTTCGTCAAATACATTAATAATTTAAAAAGACTACAGACGCATTGGCATAACTACGTACAAACTATCGCTATCTTCTGAACTCTCGATTAAAACACTACTATTAGCGTCGCCTAAATTAAACCTAACCGACGGTGTTTTTATCGCATTTAAAGCGTCCACCAAGTAGCTTACGTTAAAACCAATCTCCATAGATTCATCACTGTAATCTACATCAAGCTCTATTTCAGCCTCTTCTTGTTCCGGATTATTAGCGTGTATTGTGAGTTTATTTTCAGCCAATAATAATCTTACACCTCTAAATTTCTCATTACATAATATAGACGCTCTTGAAAAAGCGTCTTTTATTCTATCCCTTGGACTCTCTAATTTTCTTTCGGCGTTCTTTGGTAATACTTTGTCATAGTCAGGAAAACGGCCATCCACTAACTTAGAAGTAAATATGTAATCCCCAAGTGTTATTCTTAAGTGATTACTGTTAAATTCTATAACGCTCTCCCCCTCAGAACTAGATAGCAGCTTATTCGCTTCCATCACGCCCTTACGAGGTACTATCGCTTGAAATAGCTCTTCAGTTACAGACTCTTCAAGTTCTATCTTAGACAAGGCTAAACGATGTCCATCCGTCGCTACGGTCAACAACTTAGCACCATCAAGTTCAAACAACATACCATTCAAATAGTACCTAACATCTTGCTGGGCCATAGCGAATTGAGTCTTATCAATTAACTCTTTCAATTTAACATTCTCTATAGAGAACTTTGTTGTAAAAAGCGTATCTTCGATATTAGGAAATTCTTGAGCGGATATGGTTGATAACGAGAATCGGTTTCTGCCTGATTGAATCCGCAATTTATTTTCGTCTAAGGTAAACTTAATCGGTTTTTCACCAGACAAACTACGACATATATCAACTAGCTTTCTAGCTGGAACCGTTATATCTCCGTCTTGGCTCTCCCCTTCTAAATTGATCTTAACCGACATTTCGATCTCTAAGTCCGTTGCCGTTATGACTAAAACGCCTTCGTTAACTCGTAGCAGCAAGTTACCAAGTACCGGCAGGGTCTGACGCTTTTCTACAGCACCCGAAACCAATTGTAACGGAGAAACTAGTTGATCTTGTTCGACTGAAAACTTCATTAATTTTAACTCCTACCCTTCTAGCGCTATCTCTAACTGGACAAAATTCTTAATAAATTGGTGTAATCTTCATTAATATCAGGGAGCTCTTCTTTGAGTTCCTTAATTTTACGACATGCATGTAATACCGTTGTATGATCTTTTCCGCCAAAGGCCTCTCCAATCTCCGGGAGGCTTCGGTTAGTAAGCTCTTTAGCTAATGTCATTGCAATTTGCCTAGGTCGTGCAATCGAACGATTTCGACGCTTAGACAGCAAATCGGAGACTTTAATTTTATAATACTCAGATACCGTCTTTTGAATATTCTCTATTCTTACTTGTTTGTCTTGTGCCGCCAGTAGGTCCCTTAAGGCATCTTTAACAAATTCTACCGTTATCGCTTTACCGGTAAATTGCGCATTCGCTAAAACTCGCTTAAGCGCACCTTCTAATTCTCTGACGTTCGAACGGATTCTTTTAGCTATAAAAAAGGCGACTTCCGGCAGTAACTCTATTTGAGACTCTTCCGCTTTAGACATCAATATCGCTACTCTTGTTTCTAACTCAGGAGGCTCAATAAAAACCGTTAATCCCCACCCCATTCTCGATTTTAATCGCTCTTCAACACCGTCGATTTCCTTAGGGTAGCGGTCGCAGGTTAGTATAACTTGTTGATTTCCTTCAAGTAATGCGTTGAAAGTGTGAAAAAATTCCTCTTGAGAACGTTCTTTATTCGCGAAAAATTGAATATCATCAATTAACAAAGCATCCACTGAACGATAGAATTTTTTAAACTGATCAATTGTATTGGTTTGTAATGCTTTAACCATATCAGCAACAAAACGTTCTGAATGTAAGTAAATGACTTTACCATTTGGTTTGTTTTTTAATATTTGATTTCCAATGGCATGCATTAGATGAGTTTTACCAAGCCCTACCCCACCATATATAAACAATGGGTTATAGGCTGTACCAGGATTAACAGATACCTGTTTGGCTGCAGCCATCGCTAATTGATTACTTTTACCTTGTACAAAATTATCAAAAACAAAATTTTGGTTTAAACTACCACGTTTTAACGTTTTTTCAGAGCCTACAGTTTCTGAGGATACCGTCGCTTTGTTTTCAACCTTATCTTTATTCTGAGCACTCTTTGGCTGGTTAGATGTTTCATACACCGCCTGGCTTGAATTAATGTCTAATAAAATATCAACGTTTTGATTGTTATTAGCATTAAGAATTTCTCTAATTCGTGGTAAATATTTCTCTTTAACCCAATCTAAAACAAATCTATTTGGTGCTTTCAAATACAGCTTATTTGATTCACTTGTTGCTTTCAACGGTCGAATCCAAGTACTGAACTCAGTCGGTGGTAACTCATCTTGTAAATGTTTTTGACAGTCAATCCACATGAAATTTTACTTTATGATAAGGCGAAAAAATAAATAACATTCGTAAATAGTTATTATTTAAGTGACGAATGTGTATGAACTCGCTAGTTTAGATCGAATTTAAAAATTGATCCACAGATTATGGCAAGAAAAACTAAATATAAATAAAAATTAAGATTTTGTATATTGATTAAAAAAAAGGCTAGCTCCGTAAAAATGCGATCAAATGATAAGTTAGCCTAAATTAAATAGGTATAAAACTGTTCAAATCTAAATATTTCAGTAAAAGTAGTATTTAATACACATTATATAACGATAAATAAACACTTTATTTAATACTTTTGAACATCTTTTAACGAAGATTAAACTATTGTTTTTATTAAATATAAACGACTTATACACAGAAAACAGCTTACTTAAATAATAACTATAATAAGATCTTTTCTTATTATTATATTATTTAGCTTGTGTGTAACTTAGAAGCCATATTTAGTCCAAATAACATATAGTTAACTAACTTTACAAACCAATTTATAGTTTTTTTCCTAAAACCGCTAATTTCACAAAAAAAAAGGATTTATTTTTTATCCACAAAAATAATTCATTCTGAGAGAAATTACATCATCTAGTAGTAAAGTAATAACATACACACCACATATACCAACAAGCCGCTAACTTTATAGGTAGTAGGCTAATAAATAAGGGGTTTTAATAATAAAAAGACGTTGACAGTATATTATCTATACAATAGAATTTGCGCCCCTTGTGAGGTAGTAGGTTAAATAGTATTAATTATTTAACAACTTTAAGTAACATATTTAAACGGATAGACCGATGAAACGTACATTTCAGCCAAGTAATATTAAACGTAAACGTCGCCATGGTTTCAGAGCACGTATGGCCACAAAAAACGGTCGATTAATTATCAATCGTCGCAGAGCTAAAGGTCGCAAGAAGTTAAGCGCCTAATACCAATACTTAACTAATTTTGATTTAGTTATGTATGATGCTCTTGTTGGAGTAAATTGGTGACTTTGAAAAGCAACCATTTTCAGCGAGAGCTACGTCTTTTGACCAGTAAAGACTATAGCCACGTATTTCAAAAAGCCTTCAAAATAAACAACAAAGCATTTACCCTCTTAGTCAGGGAAAATAACCTCAATCATCCTCGAATTGGTTTAGTTATTGCCAAGAAAAACCTTAAACTTGCGACAAAACGAAACCAAGTTAAAAGGCTATTAAGAGAGTCATTTCGAACGTCTTCTCAAGAAATGGCAAACTATGACCTAGTTGTATTAACACGAAGAGATATTGCCCAAATGCCTAAAACAGATATAATCCGTTATCGTGATGATCTGATGGCTCGCTTTATTAAACGATGTACAAAAACGTTTAACACGCAAAGATGATGAAATCCTTACTTATTCTACTGATAAGGCTTTATCAAAAAACGCTTAGTCTTTTGATAGGTGGAAGCTGTCGGTTTTACCCAACGTGTTCTCGATACTCAATTGAGGCGATTGAGCGTTACGGCGCGATAAAAGGTTCGTGGTTAATGTTAAAGCGAATTTCCAGATGTCACCCGTTAAATGCGGGCGGTGTAGACCCAGTTCCTGAAAAAACGGAATCGAATACTTCTCAGCAGTCAAAATGCTGTGAGCCAAATTAAGAGACTCTACTTAAAGAGAATTGAATGCTATGGAATCAGTAAGAACCTTTTTATTTATTACTTTCGCTTTTCTTACCTTTTTACTCTATCAGGAGTGGCAAAAAGAGCATGCGCCAGTAAAACAAGAGAAAGCACCGATTGAATCTTCAATTGAGACCTACCAAGCTGACCCTATTGCAACCATGCCTGAACCTTCCACCGGTGAAAATGCGGCTATACCATCCTCTGATGATATTTCATCTCAATTACCAGAGTCTCAACAACCAGTTAAAGAAGTAAACAGTCAAACGATACAACCGATTGTTGTAACGACTGATACGCTACGTGTGGTGATCTCACCAAAAGGTGGAAACTTTGTCTCTGCAGAATTATTAAAATACAAAGAAACACTTAACGAAGATTCACAACCAATTAATATTTTAGAAAACCGAAACGGTCGAGTTTTTCTTGCGATGTCTGGCTTATACGGTCAAGACGCGCCAGATTTTGATAAAAACGTAGCTGTCTATTCCTCTTCTCAAAACGCCTACCAGTTACGAGAAAATGACGAAAACCTTTCCGTCGATTTAACTTGGGTTAACAAACAAGGCATCGAATACATCAAACGATTTACTTTCTATAAAGACCAATATTTAGTGGATGTAGATTATCTCGTAAACAATACAACTCAAGAGCGTGTTGCTAACCGAATGTTTACTGCGCTTCGACGAGATACCGGTGGCGTAGATGGCCAGGAGCAAGCTGGGTTGGGCATGCAGTCTTATATTGGTCCTGCTTTTTCAACACAAGAAGAAAAATACCAAAAGTATGAATTTGATGATTTGGCTGAAGCTGACTTAAACCAAACAACCACAGACGGTTGGGTGGCTATGCTACAACACTACTTTGTCACTGCGTGGGTACCAGTTAGTGAGGGAACTAACACTATCGATACAACCGATAAGAATTTAGGTAAGTTAGGATTGACTCAAATTAGAATAACTCAGGATTGGCAGTGGATAGCTCCTGGAGAAACAAAAACCTTTTCCGCTAAATTATATGTTGGTCCAAAAATACAAGCTAACCTTGAGAAAGTCTCCAGTGGACTGGAACTAACGGTGGATTACGGCTTTTTATGGTGGATTGGGCAACCAATCTTTTATATGCTGATCTTTTTTCAAGGATTTGTGATTAACTGGGGTGCTGCCATTATTCTGGTCACCATCGCAATAAAAACAATTCTTTATCCGTTAGCTCGTGCTCAGTACCGATCATTTGCAAAAATGCGCTTATTGGCTCCGAAAATGACCGCTATGAAGGAGCAGTATGGTGATGATCGACAAAAAATGTCGATGAAAATGATGGAGCTCTACAAAAAAGAAAAAGTTAATCCGCTTGGTGGGTGTTTTCCACTGTTGATTCAAATGCCCGTATTTATCGCTTTATACTGGGTGTTGATGGAAAGTGTTGAATTACGTCATGCGCCATTTATTTTGTGGATTGATGATATGTCGGTTATGGATCCATATTATGTAATGCCACTATTAATGGGGGCGAGTATGTATCTCATGCAAAAGATGCAGCCAATGTCACCAACCATGGATCCTATGCAACAAAAAATGATGCAAATGATGCCGGTATTTATGACCGTCTTTTTTGTCTTTTTTCCTGCAGGCTTAGTTCTTTACTGGTTAATGAACAACTTAATATCTATTGCTCAGCAGTTGTATATTACAAAGCAGTTTAATAATGAACAGGAAGCAAAAGGTAAAAAATAGAACTAGTTATTAGGAATCCTTCTATGAAACTATCTTAGAAGGATTTGGAGCTTTTCATGGACCAATTGTTGAAAGACCTTTCTCAGTCTACGATAGCAGCCGTTGCAACGCCGCCTGGTAAAGGTGGCATATCAGTGGTTAGGGTTTCGGGCCCATTGGTTCATCGCGTTATAAGTAATATCCTACACACTGAGCTTTCTCCTCGACAAGCAAACTACCTCCCTTTTTATGCCAGTGATGGTCAAGTGATTGATCAAGGGGTGGCAATATTTTTTAAAGCACCCTACTCGTTTACCGGTGAAGATGTCCTAGAGTTACAGGGACATGGCGGTCCTATAATCATGGATATGTTGTTAGAAGCTGTTTTGCACTCCGGTGTCTTCTTAGCTAAACCAGGGGAATTTTCGGAAAGAGCCTTTCATAACGACAAACTTGACCTTGCTCAGGCTGAGGCAATCTCTGATCTTATTGATTGTGGTTCGCGTCAAGCGGCCAAAAGTGCATTACGCTCTCTAACTGGCGAATTTTCAAAAAAAGTTCATGAGTTATTAGAAAAAGTTATCTATCTAAGAATTTTTGTAGAAGCTGCCATTGACTTCCCTGAGGAAGAAATCGATTTCTTGCAAGATAAGAAAGTTTCTGAACAAACTAATGCAATATCTAGTTTTATGAAGAAACTGCTAGAAAATGCCGAACAAGGTAGTTTGCTGAGAGAAGGCATGAAAGTTGTTATTGCAGGTAAACCTAATGCGGGAAAATCAAGTCTACTCAATGCGTTAGCTGGAAAAGAATCAGCTATTGTTACCAATATTGAGGGAACCACCCGTGATGTATTAACAGAACAAATTAGTATTGATGGACTTCCAATTCATATTGTTGATACCGCTGGTTTACGAGAAGCAAACGATCAAGTTGAAAAAATAGGTATTCAAAGAGCCGCTAAAGAAATTGAAAGTGCCGATCGAATACTTTTAGTTATTGATGCTAGTCAACAAAACGTCGTTGATGTTTCAACCGAAATTACTCGATACATTGACCCAAGTATCGATTTGCCGCCTATAACCGTTATAAGAAATAAAATAGATCTAATCCCCGAAGAGGCTTTAGCCGAGCAGCCGATAGATAATTTTGAAACGATTGCTTTGTCTGCGAATACCGGTTCAGGGATTGATTTATTGCGTGAACACTTAAAGACATCGGTTGGTTTTGATGCTGCAGAATCGGGTACGTTTATGGCACGCCGTCGTCATATTGACGCACTGAAAAAAGCGGAACACCATATAAACCAAGGTTTTTCTCAATTAGCGGACTTTGCAGCGGGAGAATTACTTGCTGAAGAGTTAAAGTTAGCTCAAGACTGTCTCAATGAAATAACCGGTGAATTTACCTCAGATGATTTGCTTGGCAAGATATTCACAAGTTTTTGTATTGGTAAATAGTTTCCAATTGCACTAATTAATTCTTTTAGCCATAAACCTATATTTGTTGTTACTTTTCTTTAACTAATAAAAAAATGCTTTTTATGTCCTTCATGGCATAAGGAAGAATCGACTCGCCCTTGTATTTAAGCTGTCGCAGCTCTAGTTGTCTAGTAGTTACCCGTTCAATGTATCCTTCAGCGGGTTGTCCTTCATACAAAGTAATTCTTACTTTAGCGCCAAGATATTTTCTAATTTCACCCACATTCACTGAAATCCAATTGTCGTTTTTTTCGACCACTTTGCTGGTTGGTTTCTGTTGATTATCTTGTGAAACGGAGGGAGCTATATAGTTAAATGCCTTAAAGAGATCACCGACAGGTTTTTCATTTAGTGAAATCTTTAAGCCTAATTTTTGTTGTAACTGATGATAGGGTTTTAAGTCTATTTGGCTAAAAGTTTTGCCTTCTTGTAAATCGAATACTAACTCAACCTTTTGCGGCGCAAATATAAATTCGCCAATGATATTGGCACTGTCCTTATTTACTAACAACCGATAATCCTTACTGGTCTTCTCTATATTTTCGGCAACGGACTGTATAAATTCTTTACGCTCCAGCGGGTTGGATTGTAAGCACTTTTGGGTATTTTGTTGAACTAAATAGACCTCTGAAAACTTCAGTGATAAGTCACTAATAAAGCTAGCATCGGAGTTGATATCTGAGAAGTTGTTAACTCTAAACTGTCCGGTTGCATTAGTCAGTTCGCTATTACTAAAATCAAAATCCACAACAACATCATCAGCTGTTCTATAAATACTAAAGTTTGTGCTAAGGGAAAACTGTAGGTTAGGCAGCTCGTTATATAATACTTCCCGACATTGATTCGGAAAAAATAGAGGTAACATGGCTGGAATATGGTTAACGCCAAAAAGCTGTAGTAATTCTGGCGTTTTAATCGTTTTGGCATCCAATAAAGAAACGCTTATATTGGTTGGAAACTCTTTATAAACTACTTTTTCTTTGGAGTTAATAAAATCAAAGACACTTGGTAACTTAATGGATAATAGTTCGGCCTCAAAAATAGGGTCATAATCTTGTTGGTAAAAACTAACATTAGATAATGAGATATAACCATCCAAGTCGACCCATAACCAATCATAGTTAAAATCACCTTGAAGGTTGTGCGTCGCTAAAAAAGTATCTACCCCGCCTTTAGCTTGCCATACCAAGTAAAAATAAGGAATTGAAGTCAACACGACAAGGTAGATCAATGTCCGTTTGATTAGCTTTTTCGCTGTTTTCTTCATCGTCTAATAATGTCCGAACTAATTTACCCGTGTTATCTAACAGACTAGTTGAGTTTGTCATGTTTTTCACCTTTTACCTGCTAGAGATGGCGATTGGTCGATAAAATAAACGGTAAAATGAGATTTTTGACCGATTCGCTTAACTAAATAGCTGGTACAGCCATTAAAACACCTAAATCTTGTTCATTTTTTATCCAATTTTAGGTAAGATCCCCCTCCTTTTTCTCAAGTCAGTTTATTAGATGTATTTTGACCAAACTTTTGATGTGATTGTTATCGGTGGTGGACACGCCGGTACCGAAGCTGCTTTAGCGGCAGCACGCATGCATGCCTCGACATTATTAATCACTCATAATATAGAAACCTTGGGCCAAATGAGCTGCAACCCAGCGATTGGTGGAATTGGTAAAGGCCACTTGGTAAAAGAAATAGACGCTTTGGGCGGTATTATGGCGCAAGCTATTGATCACTCTGGTATACATTTCAAAAAACTTAACGCCAGTAAAGGTCCTGCCGTTAGGGCGACTCGCGCTCAGGCAGACCGTAATTTGTATAAGAGTTATATTAGAGAACGGTTAGAAAACCAACCGAACCTAAAGATATTTCAACAATCTGTTGATGATTTGGTAATAGAGTCTGACCAAGTAACCGGTGTAATCACCGAAATGGGGTTAACTTTTCGAGCAAAAACAGTAGTGTTAACCGCCGGTACGTTTTTAGCGGGCAAAATTCATATTGGGCAATCGAATTACTCAGGCGGTAGAGCCGGAGACCCACCATCAATGGGGTTGGCGGAAAAATTGAGACAATTGCCATTTAATGTCCAAAGGTTAAAAACTGGTACACCACCACGTATAGATAGTCGAACAATCGATTTCTCGGATCTTGAACCGCAACATGGTGATACACCGACGCCGGTATTCTCTTTTTTTGGAAAGCGAAGCCAACACCCAGCGCAAATACCCTGTTTTATTACTCATACCAATCTCACCACTCATGAAATAATTCATCAAGGTATGGATCGTTCACCACTATTTACCGGTGAAATTGAAGGGGTTGGACCGCGATATTGCCCTTCAATTGAAGATAAAGTAATTCGTTTTGCGGAAAGAGAAAGTCACCAAATATTTATTGAGCCAGAAGGCTTAAATACCCATGAAATATACCCTAATGGAATTTCGACCAGTTTACCTTTTGACGTTCAGCTAAAGTTGGTTCGTTCTATAAAAGGTTTCGAAAACGCTCATATTACAAGGCCTGGCTACGCGATCGAATATGACTATTTTGATCCAAGAGAGTTAAAAAGTACTTTAGAGACTAAATATATTCGAGGATTGTTTTTCGCCGGCCAAATTAATGGAACTACCGGTTATGAAGAAGCTGCCGCACAAGGGTTAATTGCTGGTCTTAACGCAGCACTAATTGTTCAACAAAAACCGGCGTGGTCGCCTTCCCGAGCTGAAGCCTACATTGGTGTCATGATTGATGACTTGATTACTCGAGGCACCCAGGAACCTTATCGAATGTTTACCTCTCGAGCTGAGTACCGTTTGATGTTGAGGGAAGATAATGCGGATTTGAGGTTAAGCGAAAAAGCTTTTGCTCTCGGGTTGATCGATGAAAACCGCTGGAAGTTAACTTCAGAGAAAATAACCGCCATTGAAGCTGAGCTGCAACGCTTAAAAACTAGTTGGATACACCCGAGTTCAGAAAACGCCAAACAAATATCTGAAAGTTTAAAGAAACCACTTACGCGGGAATACAGCCAACTCGATTTGTTAAAACGACCAGAGCTTGATTATGCGAAACTAACTGCTTTAATAGAAGGTTTTGGTGATAGCCTCGCTGAAGATGTAAAAGAGCAAGCGGAGATACAAGCAAAATACTCAGGTTATATAGAAAGACAAAAAGGTGAAATAGAAAGAAATAAAAAACAACAAAACCTTAATTTACCCAAAGATATCGATTACTCGAAGATAGCGGGTTTATCTTCGGAGTTGATCCAAAAACTGGAAGCAACAAAGCCAGAAACCATTGGGCAAGCCGGGCGAATATCTGGAATGACACCGGCGGCGATTTCTCTATTATTGATTACCATTAAAAAGCGTTCTTACAAAATAAACCAAAGTCAGCAAAACAAGGTAGCTAATTAATGGGGACTGTGAGTAGTGAGGAGTTGCAAAACTCCCTAACGCAAGGTCTTGCTAAATTAACTATTGAAGCTACTAGTGAGCAACAAAAAAAATTACTGACTCTTTTAGAACAATTAGTTAAATGGAATAAAGCCTATAACCTAACGGCAATTAAGTCTCCAAAAGAAGGGCTTATTTTACATATTCTTGATAGTTTAGCGGTATTGCCACATACCTCCCAGCCTAGCTTGCTCGATGTTGGCACTGGGGCAGGATTCCCTGGTTTGCCTTTAGCTATCATGCTGCCAAATACCCAGTTTACATTACTTGACAGTAACAGTAAGAAGGTAAGGTTTATTCAACAAATGGTCCACCTGTTGGCGTTAAACAATGTTGAGGCCGTTCATTCCAGGGTTGAGAGCTATTCGAACCAAGGTGTCGATGCGGTTATTTCTAGAGCGTTTGCATCTATTGAAGATATGGTTCTTCAGACAAAGCACCTTTTGAATTCCAACGGCAAGTGGTTAGCAATGAAAGGTGTTTATTCTTCTGAAGAGGTTCAAGCTGTTCACTCAATGGCAACAGAGATGGCCTATCATTCGATAAATGTTCCAGGGTTAGATGCAAAACGTTGTTTAATTGAGTTGGAGCCTGTTAAAGGGTAGTTTTAGCAACTGTATAGCTGGATACTCAGGTAGTTATTGATCATCCGCTAGATCAATCTATAATGATAGGTTCGCTCAAATAGAGTTGGGTTACGACTGGACCTTTATAAATTTGGGGCTTTAATAGATTAGTTTTGAGTAATCAATTAATAAAAACAAATAAAAACAATAAGATAGACAAAATCAATGTAAAGAGGCGCATGTGGGAAAGATCATCGCAATAACAAATCAGAAAGGTGGCGTAGGTAAAACGACTAGCACCATCAATATTGCAGCGTCACTTGCTGCAACTAAAAGAAGTGTCTTATTAATTGACTTAGATCCCCAAGGTAATGCCTCTAGTGGTTGCGGTATTGACAAAGACGAGCTTGAGTTTCACGTGTTGGATGTTCTGCTCGGCGATAAAAACGTCAAAGAGTGCATTGTTAATGCTGAACAGGCAGGTTTTCATGTATTACCTACCAATTCAGACCTAGCCGTTGCCGAAGCGCATCTTTTAAGCGAAGACGATAAAGAGAGCCGCCTAAAAAACGCATTAGACGCGATCAAACATGAGTTTGACTATATTTTCATTGATTGCCCTCCTTCACTAAGCATTCTAACGGTCAATGCATTAGTTGCGTCAGATAGTGTGATGATCCCGATGCAGTGCGAATATTATGCTCTTGAAGGATTAAAAGCCTTGCTAAGTACCATTGAACAAATTACTGAACATGTAAACCCAGACCTACATATCGAAGGTCTCTTAAGAACTATGTATGACCCACGCAACAGACTTTCGGTTGAAGTTTCTAACCAATTACATGAGCATTTTGGCGACAAAGTCTATAGAACAGCTATTCCTCGTAATGTTCGTTTGGCGGAAGCACCAAGTTATGGCATGCCGGCCTTAATGTACGATCGGTTATCCCGAGGCGCTAAGGCTTATCTGGGCTTGGCTGGCGAAATGATTCGCCGCGAAGAGTCTGTTGTTTAAAACTAAAAAGTTAGTGTTTACTGCTGCATAGCAGCTTTATAGCAGTAAAAAATACAATAAATTTGAGAAGTTATTATGAAGAAAAAACTAGGCCGGTCACCGTTAGACGCGTTTTTAAGTAAACCGAAGAAACAGTCTGCTGACCAAAGCAATGATGAGCCAACTTCTGCTATGCCTAAAGGGGAGCTCAGAAAACTGCCGGTTGAATATATGCAGCCGGGCCAATATCAGCCTAGAAAGATCATGACCGATGATGCACTTGAAGAGCTTGCTAGTTCCATTAAGGCTCAAGGTATTATTCAGCCAATCGTTGTTCGCTCTGTCGGCAAAGATAAATACGAAATCATTGCTGGTGAACGCCGGTGGCGAGCTTCGCAATTAGCTGAGCTCGATGAAATTCCTTGTTTAGTTAAAGATATTCCCGATGAAGCGGCAATTGCGATGGCGCTGATTGAGAATATCCAGCGTGAAGACTTAAACGCTATGGAAGAAGCGGTTGCTTTGCAGCGTTTAATGCAGGAGTTTGAGCTTACTCATCAACAAACGGCGGACGCCGTTGGTAAAAGCCGAACCACCGTTACTAACCTTTTGCGTTTGTTGTCTTTATCAGAAGTTTGTCGAACTTTGTTAGAGCGTGGTGACTTAGAAATGGGCCATGCTAGAGCACTATTATCGCTTCCTGCCGACGAGCAAAGTGCCATTGCTCGAACGGTTGTCGCTAAAGGGTTAACTGTTAGAGATACCGAAAAACTCGTTCGTTCGGCTAATCAGCCGGTTAAAGCCAAAGCGGAGGCAGCAAGTGATCCTCACATTGAGCAGCTTGAACGAGCCATTGGCGATAAAATGGGCGCACCCATTAAAATTCAGCATGGCGCTAAAGGTAAAGGAAAGATTGTTATTCAATATAATAGTCTTGATGAGTTAGACGGTGTTCTTCGTCATTTGGGCGTCGAGCAGCAATAATCGCCAGTTTAGTGATGTCGCATTCAAAAAACTCGTCGCATACCAATGAGAATAACGTTAATTATTGGTCCATTGTGGCGAGTTGTTTTATTTATCCTTCCCCGCTTACAAATGTTTAAACTATTTTAATAGGTTGATTTGATGTCTATTTCTTCTCTTTCTGATCTTCAAGCACTACCAACATGGTCGACCCGAAAAACCGAAGTGGTTTGTTCTCAAGTTATCGACGAAACCCATAATGTCAAAACGTTCCAGTTCATAGCTCCTGAAGCGACTTTGTTCCATTTTATTCCAGGTCAGTTTGTTGGAATTCAAGTAGAAATTGAGGGGCAAAGGCATAATCGTTCTTACACCATTGCTTCTTCACCAAGTCGCCCCCATAGCATTGAGCTGACCATTAAAAAAGAAGATGGCGGTGCGGTATCACCCTGGATACATGAAAATATTAAAGTCGGCTCATCAATAGAGTTACGTGGTCCCGCTGGACGTTTTAACTGTTTTGATATTCAATCCGATAAGGCGTTATTGATTTCCGCTGGTTCAGGTATAACGCCAATGATGTCAATGGCTCGTTACTGGAGTGACGTGGAGCCAGCAAAAGACGTCCAGTTTTTAAACTGGGTCCGTTCAGTCAATGATATTATTTTTAGACGGGAAATGGCGTTAATTGACCATAGAAATACTAGTTTTCAATTTGAAGTTATTTGCACTCAGCCGGGTCTTGGTGAAAATTGGTTAGGTAGACGAGGACGGATTAATTCGACGGTTTTGCAGGATATGGTACCCGATCTGCTCAGTCGAGAAGTGTTCTGTTGTGGGCCAGAAGGCTTTATGGAGCAAGTTAAAGCTTGTTTAAGTGAACTTGGTTTTGATATGTCTAATTACCACGATGAATCCTTTGATCCGGGTGGCAAAAAAAAAGCCAAGCTACAACAATTAAAAAATGAAGCCAAAGAGCCTGAAATAGCTGAGGTGAATAAACCAACAATCTTTACCGTAAAACTAACACGATCAAACAAACAGTTTGATATTTCCAGCGAAGAGTTTTTGCTGCAAAAGCTAGAATCCGAAGGAGTTTCAATGGACTCCTCTTGTCGAGTCGGAAATTGCGGGGCCTGTATTGTTAAAAAAATCGACGGCGAAACGACCACTGAAAATGAATCGGGTTTGGCCAGTGATGATAAAAAGGCGCAGTTTATTTTGACCTGCACAACCCAAGTTAAGTCGGATATTAGCCTGGACTTATAATGACGTTAGTTGCTTTTATTGCTGCTTTGCGCAAATGAAGCGGTTGTTTTTGTCGTCATTTTTACCAAAGAAGGTCCAATATTGATAGTTGGACCAGTTAAACTGTCTGAACAAGTTTGCTAGTTAAGATTCCACTAAATCCATTCATTTAGACCGAGAAATCCTAACAATTTGTTAAATAACAACAAGTTATATCAACTTATTGTCGTGGTGTTCAAATTCGACCATTTTTTCCGATTCGTCAGTATAAAAAATAAACAACAATATTATTCAAATATCCCCAAAATAGTAGTGACTAGGCTTGCTTCTATAGTCGTTGATCACTATAATTTGCGCCGAATTTAGATGGTTGATAGAACTCGGTTTATATTTCGAAGCAACCATCGCCACCCATTGATTAAAGCGAGTTTTTAATGAGTCAGGCCTTAATCAAGCGCGGATTTGAACAAGCTAAGAGACTATTGTTAATTCAGGCAATATTGATTGTTGCTATAGCGAGTCTCGGTTTGTTAAAAAATTATCAGGTAGCACTAGCCCTGTTATCTGGCGGAATAGCGGTTTATATAGCAAACCTTTATTTTGTGTATAAAGTGTTCTCTAAATCGGGTGCTCAAGCAAGTAAGCAAGTGGTACGAGCTTTTTACCTTGGAGAAACTTTAAAGATTGTTATTTCGGTGAGT
Source organism: uncultured Kangiellaceae bacterium (assembly GCA_905479925.1). Taxonomy (GTDB): domain Bacteria; phylum Pseudomonadota; class Gammaproteobacteria; order Enterobacterales; family Kangiellaceae. The sequence goes on from CAJQOL010000007.1 coordinate 151,138, forward strand.
TTATTGGTTGTTGCCTTTATTCTACTTCCGGGATTTGAAATGTTTGTATTAGTTGGTTATATATCGGCACTGTTATTACAGTGGTTAACTCCGGTAATGGTTAAAACCCATTAACTATCAGGATTATTGAGTTTATGAGCGCAGAAACTAGTAGCGGTTACATCAAGCATCACCTTCAAAACTTGCAGGTATGTTCTACTCAAGAAGGTTGGCAGTTCAACACTTCGGAAAACCCTACCCTATGTAAAGGCAATCTTGTAGCCTTTAATGTTGATAGCATGTTTTTCTCGCTGTTATTAGGTTTTGTTTTTTTATGGATGTTTCGAAGAGCAGCGAAAAAAGCAACGACTGGTGTACCGAGCAAATTCCAAGCATTTATCGAATTAATTATCGATTTTGTTGATACCAACGTTAAAGATACTTTCCATGGTAAAAATCGCATGATTGCGCCTCTTGGTCTAACTATCTTTGTTTGGGTTTATATGATGAACCTAATGGATTTAATCCCTGTTGATATTATTCCAAAACTTGCGGAAATGATGGGAATACCGTTCTTGAAAGTGGTTCCAAGCACTGACGTTAATGTCACCTTTGCAATGTCGATTTCTATCTTTATTCTTATTATTTTCTACAGCATTAAAATCAAAGGTATTGGAGGCTTTACTAAAGAGCTGACGCTTAACCCGTTTAACCATTGGGCGGCTATTCCAATTAACCTGATTTTGGAAGGCGCGGCATTGATTGCAAAGCCTATCTCGTTATCGCTTCGTTTGTTCGGAAATATGTATGCTGGTGAGTTGATTTATATCCTTATCGCTTTGATGGGTTTATACCAGTTACCTTTACATTTTGGTTGGTCGGTATTACATCTACTGGTAACTTTCTTGCAAGCGTTTATTTTCATGATGTTGACTGTGGTTTACCTTAGTCTGGCCCATGAAGATCACTAATTTTTAGTATTATTTTTAACTTTTATTTTTAACTTTAAATCAATCTATTCTTACTAGGAGAATAAAATGGAAACAGTAATCGGTTTTACCGCAATCGCAGTAGCTCTTCTTATCGGTCTTGGCGCACTAGGTGTTGGTATCGGTATGGGTCTTTTAGGTGGTAAATTCTTAGAAAGTGCTGCACGTCAGCCAGAACTAGCGCCAATGCTTCAAGTAAAAATGTTCATCGTTGTTGGTCTACTTGATGCGGTTGCAATGATTGGTGTTGGTATCGCGTTGTTCTTCACTTTTGCAAACCCATTTGTAGCACAGTTTATTGCAGTAAATGCAGGTTAATCACTCTCGAGTCTTACACTTAACTGACATTAGAGGAGATAACCATGGATTTTAATCTAACTATGGCAGGCCAGATAATAGCGATGATCGTTTTTGTCTGGTTCACAATGAAAAACATTTGGCCTCTTCTTGACGCTGCTATTGTAGAACGTCAAGAGAAAATTGCTGAAGGTTTAGCCGCTGCCGACCGCAGCCAGCAGGATTTAGAACTTGCTCAAAAGAACGCTGCAGAAACAATGCGTGAAGCAAAAGATAAAGCCGCTGAATTGTTGGATCAAGCAAAGAAGCGTCATGCGGAAATTGTTGATTCTGCTAAAGATGATGCAAGAGCTGAAGCTGATAAAATAAAGGCTGGCGCAGAAGCTGAAATCGAGCAAGAAGTTCACCGCGCTCGCGAAGAACTTCGTAAGCAAGTCTCTGTTTTAGCAGTTGCTGGCGCAGAAAAAATTCTACAACGAAGCATTGATGCCTCTGCACAAGCAGATATTCTTGATAGCTTAGTTGCTGAACTTTAAAGGTAAAGGTGGCTCATGGCTGAACTAACAACATTAGCAAGACCTTACGCAAAAGCGGCGTTTGAGTATGCGATTGAAGCAAAGCAACTGGCTGAGTGGTCAGAAATGCTTGGCTTTGCAGCTCAGGTCGTTAGTGATGAGGCGATGCAACAGCTATTAACAAGCCCTCATTTTACTAAAGAGAACCAAAAAGATGCGATGCTTAAGGTTTGTGAAGATAAATTAAACGCCAATGGCGTTAACTTCATCAAGCTACTAGCACAAAATGGTCGTCTTTTGGCTTTACCTGAAATTGAAGTGTTATTTAACTTTTTGCGTAGCGAGTTTGAAAAAACAATTGAAGCGCAAATCACTTCAGCGACAGAGTTAAATGAGCAGCAAATCGCACAACTGAAAGAAAAATTGGCCGCTAAATTGGGTCGTCAGGTTGAAATCGGAGTTGAAGTTAACGCCGATTTATTGGGTGGTTTGATTATTCAAGCAGAAGATTTAGTGATTGATGGTTCGGTACGCGGAAAGCTTGCCAAATTGTCAGATACATTGAACGTATAACAGTTTATACAAATTAGAGGAACGCAGAGCATGAGTATGCAACTGAATCCATCAGAAATCAGTGAGTTAATCAGACAACGCATTAACGAGTTTGAGGTTGTTTCTGAGGCACGAAATGAAGGTACTATTGTCAGTGTATCTGACGGTATTTTAAAAATTCACGGTCTTGCTGAAGTTATGCAAGGTGAGATGATCGAATTACCAGGCGGTAAATACGGTTTAGCACTTAACCTTGAAAGAGATTCGGTTGGTGCGGTTGTACTTGGCGACTACTCTGACATCGTTGAAGGCCAGAAAGCAAAGTGTACTGGACGTATTCTTGAAGTTCCAACCGGCGAATGTATGTTAGGTCGCGTAGTTGACGCTTTGGGTAGTCCTATTGACGGAAAAGGTCCAATTGAAGGCGCTAGTTTTGAGCCTGTTGAAAAAGTTGCACCGGGTGTAATTTCCAGACAATCAGTTGACCAACCAGTGCAAACTGGTTACAAAGCAGTCGATGCAATGATTCCTGTTGGTCGTGGCCAGCGTGAGTTAATCATCGGTGACCGTCAAACCGGTAAAACAGCTTTAGCGATTGATGCCATCATCAATCAAAAAGACACCGGCATTCGCTGTGTTTATGTTGCAATCGGACAGAAAGCGTCAACAATTGCCAACATCGTACGTAAATTAGAAGAGCACGGCGCGATGGCTAATACCATTGTTGTTGCTGCATCAGCTGCTGATTCTGCGGCGCTTCAATTTATCGCACCTTTCGCCGGTTGTACAATGGGCGAATACTTCCGAGATAAAGGCGAAGATTCACTAATCGTTTATGATGATTTAACTAAGCAAGCTTGGGCTTATCGTCAAATCTCACTATTACTTCGTCGTCCACCGGGACGTGAAGCTTATCCTGGTGACGTTTTCTACTTGCATTCACGTCTTCTTGAGCGTGCAGCTAGAATTAATGCTGACCATGTAGAGAAATTAACTAACGGTGAAGTAAAAGGCCAAACAGGTTCTTTAACTGCATTACCAATCATCGAAACACAGGCTGGTGACGTATCTGCATTCGTACCAACCAATGTAATTTCGATTACTGATGGTCAGATTTTCCTAGAAACTGACTTATTTAACGCTGGTATCCGTCCTGCTGTAAATGCTGGACTTTCGGTATCGCGTGTTGGTGGTGCTGCACAAACTAAAATCATCAAGAAATTAGGTGGTGGTGTTCGATTGGCATTAGCTCAGTATCGTGAACTAGCAGCATTTGCTCAGTTTGCATCGGATCTAGATGATGCTACTCGTGAACAGTTAGAGCATGGACAACGTGTTACAGAATTAATGAAGCAAAAACAATATGCGCCAATGTCGGTTGCTATTATGGCTGTTTCTTTATTCGCTGCTGAAAAAGGTCACTTAAAAGATGTTGAGCTTAATAAAATCGAAGATTTTGAAGCGGCATTATTAGACCATATGGCAAGTAGTGAAAAAGCGTTAATGGATAAAATTAACGTCGCTGGCGATTACAATAAAGAAATCGAAGCTGAGTTAGAAGCAGCAATCAGCAAATATAAAGAAACGGCTACTTGGTAAGACGCTTCAAGCGCTTATTAAGTATTGCTAAATAGAACGTCCCCTCTTCTTTAGGAAGAGGGTTAGAACATTAACTAATTTACTGGAATCAGTCCTATGGCGGTCGGAAAAGAAATTCGTACCAAGATTGGAAGTATTAAAAATACTCAGAAAATTACCAGTGCAATGGAAATGGTTGCTGCGAGTAAAATGCGTAAAGCGCAGGATCGTATGGAAGCAACCAAGCCCTATGCTGAAAGAATTCGTGGCGTAATTGGTCATCTGGCCATGGGTCACACTGAGTATAAACACCCTTACATCATTGAACGCGAAGTAAAACGAGTTGGTTTTATTGTTGTTTCTAGTGATCGTGGTTTATGTGGTGGTTTAAATACTAACCTTTTTAAAGATGCTTTAAAGTCAATGCAAGAATGGCAAGAGCAAGAAGTAGAAATCGATTTGTGTTTGGTCGGCTCCAAAGCGGGTGCTTTCTTTAACCGATTCGGTGGAAATGTTGTTGCTAAGAAGAGCGGCTTAGGTGACCGTCCTACTGTTACTGATTTGATTGGTACGGTAAAGGTTATGTTGGACTCTTTTGATGAAGGTCGAATCGATCGTCTTTATTTGGTACATAATGAGTTTGTTAACACTATGACTCAACAACCAAAAGTTTTGCAAATGCTACCTGTTGAAAAACAGGAAGAAGACGAGTTAAAGCATCATTGGGATTATATTTATGAGCCTGATGCAAAAGAATTGTTAGATGTACTTTTGGTTCGTTATATCGAATCACAGGTCTATCAAGGTGTAGTTGATAATATTGCTTGTGAACAGGCGTCTAGAATGGTTGCGATGAAAGCCGCAACGGATAACGCCGGAGATATTATTGATGACCTGCAGTTGATATACAATAAAGCTCGTCAAGCGGCGATTACTCAGGAAATCTCAGAAATAATTAGTGGTGCAGCAGCGGTATAGATTGCTGTTCGATGAGATTTTAGTTAACGATTTTTAAAGATTAAACTTAATAGAGGAATAAACAATGAGTAACGGTAGCATTGTTGAGATAATCGGCGCGGTAGTTGATGTGGAATTTCCACGTACTGACGTACCTAAAGTATATGACGCGCTAAATATTGAAGGTAGCGAGTTAGTTTTAGAAGTTCAACAGCAATTAGGTGATGGTGTTGTTCGTTGTATCGCAATGGGATCATCTGAAGGCATGAGCCGTGGCATGAACGTTTCTAACACAGGTGCTGCTATTCAGGTTCCTGTTGGACAAGAAACTCTTGGCCGTATCATGGATGTTTTAGGTAACCCTATTGATGAAAAAGGTCCTATCGGCGAGCAAGAGCGTATGTCGATTCACCGTGAAGCACCTTCTTATGAAGATCAGTCTGCAGCAAACGAACTACTAGAAACTGGTATCAAAGTAATCGACTTGGTTTGTCCATTTGCAAAAGGTGGTAAAGTTGGTTTGTTTGGTGGTGCTGGTGTTGGTAAAACTGTAAACATGATGGAGCTTATCCGAAACATTGCGACTGAGCACAGTGGTTTCTCTGTATTTGCTGGTGTTGGTGAGCGTACTCGTGAAGGAAATGATTTTTATCACGAAATGACTGACTCAAACGTTATCGATAAAGTATCACTTGTATACGGTCAGATGAACGAGCCTCCAGGAAATAGATTACGTGTTGCTTTGACTGGTTTGACAATGGCTGAAAAATTCCGTGATGAAGGTCGTGACGTATTATTGTTCGTTGATAATATCTATCGTTACACGCTTGCGGGAACTGAAGTATCCGCACTTCTTGGTCGTATGCCTTCTGCGGTTGGTTATCAGCCAACACTTGCTGAAGAAATGGGTCGTTTACAAGAGCGTATTACTTCAACTAAGACTGGTTCCATCACATCTGTTCAAGCGGTATACGTACCGGCGGATGATTTAACGGATCCATCTCCTGCTACAACATTTGCTCATTTGGATGCAACCGTTGTACTTTCTCGTCAAATCGCTGAGCTAGGTATCTACCCAGCTGTTGATCCATTAGACTCGACTTCTCGTCAATTGGACCCATTGGTTATTGGTCAAGAGCATTATGATGTTGCACGTGGCGTTCAATCAGTACTTCAGCGTTATAAAGAGCTTAAAGATATCATTGCTATCTTAGGTATGGATGAGTTATCTGAAGAAGATCGTCAAACGGTTTCTCGTGCTCGTAAAATCCAGCGTTTCTTATCTCAACCTTTCTTCGTTGCAGAAGTATTTACTGGTTCACCGGGTAAGTATGTATCTCTGAAAGATACAATCTCTGGTTTCCAGGGGATTCTTAACGGCGAATACGATCACTTACCAGAACAAGCGTTTTATATGGTAGGTACTATCGAAGAAGCAGTAGAGAAAGCAAAGACTCTATAATTGTTTTTATTGGCGGTGTTATGCACCGTCATAAAAGTATAGGAAAATGACAATGTATACATTCCAATTAGAGATCGTAAGTGCAGAAAATTCTATATTTTCGGGTGCTGTAGCGTCATTAGTTGCTAGTGGTGAATTAGGTGAGTTAGGAGTATCTCCTGGCCATGCACCTTTGTTAACTTCGTTAAAGCCAGGGACTATCAAAGTAACTGACCGCGAAGGTAACGAAGAACACTTTTATGTGTCTGGTGGCATGCTTGAAATTCAACCGCATATAACGACTGTTCTTGCTGATACCGCAGCAAGAGCCGATGATGTTGATGAAGCAGCTGCTATTGCAGCAAAAGAAGCGGCAGAAGCAGCTATGGCGGATCAAAATTCAGAGATTGAATATTCCGCTGCTGCAGCAGAGCTAGCGGAAGCTGTTGCTCAGTTACGTACATTACAGGCTATTCGTAAGAAAGTCGGTAAATAACGACTGAGTAAAAGATTGTTAGTATTAAGAAAGCGCCTATAAGGCGCTTTTTTTATGTTAAAAGAATTGTCTTCTGTAAATATGCCAAAAACTAACACCCGTTTCTATTTTTAAATGGTTTATCTATTAATCAAATCTAAGTAAAATAGAGGCTTGCGTTTTTAATTTAGGGAACATTTCCACGAATGGATATTCAAACTATCATTTTAGCTGCCGGTAAAGGTAGCCGAATGAAATCCGAATTGCCGAAAGTTTTGCATTGCTTAGCGGGCAAGCCTCTTGTTCAACATGTCATTGATAGCTGTCAGTCACTTGGCGCTACCCATTGCCACTTAGTTGTTGGACACGGAAGTGAGCTAGTTAGAGAAAAAATTGACGGTGGAAAACTATCTATCACTTATGCCGAGCAAACAGAGCAACTTGGAACCGGACATGCCGTAAAAATGGCTCTCCCTGCTCTTTCCGATAATGCTCCAACACTCATACTCTATGGCGATGTTCCGCTTATTCACGCAGACACTTTGGCGCAACTTGTGAAGCTTTATGAAGAGAACCCACAAGGCATTGCGTTAATGACTTGTGATTTCAATGATCCAACTGGCTACGGAAGAATTGTTAGGGACGAAAATAACCAAGTAACGGGAATCGTCGAACAAAAAGATGCTAACGATCAGCAGAAGCTAATCACGGAGATCAATACAGGGATATTATGCTGTAACTCCGATCAGTTAAAGAAATGGATTGGACAGTTAAATAACGATAATGCTCAACAAGAATATTATTTAACAGATATTATAGAAATGGCCGCAAAAGATGGTCAACGTATCGATACCGCTCAACCGGTAAACCTTTATGAAATAGAGGGTATCAATACACTACGTCAGTTATCTGAGCTTGAGCGAACTTGGCAGCGAGAATTAGCCAACCAACTAATGGAGGCCGGTGTAACCTTACTAGATCCAAATCGCTTTGATATACGAGGCAAGTTAACCTGCGGAACCGCCGTTACCATAGATATCAACTTTATCGCCGAAGGTAATGTTACCATTGAAAAAGGCGCTAAAATTGGCGCTAATGTTATTCTCAAAAACTGTACCGTTGGCGCTAACTCTGAAATAAAGCCTAACAGTATCGTAGAAGATTCAATGATTGGCACAAATTGTAGCGCCGGCCCTTTTGCACGTCTTAGACCCCTTACTGAAATGCAAAATAATAGTCATGTAGGCAACTTCGTTGAAATTAAAAAGTCTACCTTAGGTGAAGGAACTAAAGCCGGTCATTTATCCTATATTGGCGACAGTGAAATAGGACAAAACGTTAATGTTGGTGCTGGCACAATTACCTGCAATTATGATGGTGCAAACAAATTTAAGACCATTATCGAAGATGATGCTTTCATCGGATCCGATACTCAGCTTATTGCTCCTGTTACCGTTGGTAAAGGCGCAACGATTGGAGCGGGTACTACCGTTTCAAATGACGTTCAACCCGGCGCATTGTGTATTAGCCGGGTTAAACAAAAACAAATTGAAGATTGGGCGCGCCCAACCAAGAACAAATAATCTGGAGCCCTTATTATGTGTGGAATAGTTGGTGCGGTTGCACAAAGAGATATTTCTGAAATTCTAATTGAAGGTTTAAAGAGACTAGAGTATCGAGGTTATGATTCTGCCGGTCTAGCGGTTATTTCAGATAACAAGATTTCTCGTTTACGTCGTGTCGGTAAAGTTTCAGAGTTACAGGCGGCAATTGTAGAGACTCCCATTGACGGGCATATCGGAATTGCACATACGCGTTGGGCTACTCATGGCGAACCTAATGAAAACAACGCTCATCCTCATTTTTCTAATGATACGATTGCCGTAGTACATAATGGCATTATCGAAAATTATGAATCGCTTAGGGAAGAGTTAAAAAGCCAGGGTTATGTTTTTACTTCTGATACCGATACTGAAGTTATGGCCCATCTTATTGAAAGAGAGCGAAAAACTTCAAGCTCACTACTTGAAGCGGTGCTTAGTTCCACCAAATTATTAAGTGGCGCTTATGGCACAGTCGTTATGGAGTTGGCTAACCCAGACACCTTGGTTGTAGCTCGCTCCGGTAGCCCACTGGTACTTGGTAAAGGTATTGGTGAAATGTTCATTGCATCCGATCAACTTGCCCTATTGCCGGTTACTCGACAGTTCATGTTTCTTGAGGAAGGTGAAGTAGCAGAAGTTAGCCAACGGGACGTAAAAATACTATCACCGAGCGGTGAAGAGCTAAGTCGAGAATTTGAAGAGACCTCAGTTACACACGACGCTGGCGATAAAGGCCAATTTCGACATTTCATGATGAAGGAAATCTATGAACAGCCCGATTCTATTAATTCGACTTTAGAGGGGCGTTTAAATGCGGACTCGGTAATTATCGAATCATTTGGTAATCGTGCCCCGGAACTCCTAGAGAAAGTTGAATTTGTTCAGATTATTGCTTGTGGTACTAGTTATCATTCTGCAATGGTTGCTAAGTACTGGATTGAATCCATGGTTGGTATTCCTTGCCAGGTAGAAATTGCTAGTGAGTACCGATATCGCAAGACCGTCGTATTACCTAATTCACTATTTATTTCGATTTCTCAATCAGGAGAAACTGCGGATACTCTGGCTGCGCTGCGTATTGCAAAAGAACAAGGGTTTCTTGCTAGTTTAACTATTTGTAACGTACCGGGCTCTTCATTGGTAAGAGAATCTGATATGGCCTTTATGACCCGAGCCGGCGCCGAAATTGGCGTAGCGTCTACTAAGGCATTTACAACTCAGTTGACCGGGTTATTAATGCTTTCTACTGCGTTAGCACAAACCAAGGGTAGCTTAACCAGTGAACAAATTGCTCAAGTCGTTAGTGAGCTAAGACAGTTACCATCGGACATCAATAAATCCTTAGAGATGGATTCGACGATAGAGCAAATTGCCGAAGAGTTTAATGAAAAAGAGCACTGTCTATTTTTAGGCCGTGGTGAACAGTATCCCATTGCCATGGAAGGTGCATTAAAACTCAAGGAAATCTCTTATATTCACGCTGAAGCGTATGCTGCAGGTGAACTGAAACATGGACCGTTAGCATTAATTGATCAAGATATGCCAATTGTAGTTGTTGCACCAAATAATGAACTTATTGAAAAATTGAAATCTAATATGGAAGAGGTTCGAGCGCGAGGTGGTCAACTTTATGTATTTGCCGAGCAAGATAGTGAAATAAGCGAGAATACCGGGATTAAGATTATCCGCTGTGCGCCTACCGGTTCTTATATTGCGCCGATTGTGTTTACGCTGCCCTTACAGTTACTGTCTTATCATGTTGCTGTTATTCGAGGTACCGATGTTGACCAACCGCGAAATTTAGCGAAATCTGTGACCGTTGAATAGGTCTGCAACTTTTACAATTTTTTGAAATGAGTTTTTGAATATTGAGGTTTTTATGAAAAATAGTTTTGTTTTGCTAACTGCTTTTGTTTTTGCAGTTGTTATAGCGCCTAGCCAAACACAGGCAGAAATCAGACCTTTAGTTGAGGGCCAGGATTACGAAGTTGTTAGCCCCAAAGGCACTAAAGAAAAGGAAGTCATTGAGTTTTTTAGTTATGCTTGTGGTCATTGTTACACCATGGAAACCTTCGTAAATAACTTTAAGGAAAAAAATGCCGACATAAAAATTATTCCGGTGCCGACCGATTTAGGACACCCACAATGGCAAATTTACGTTAAAGCCTATTATTTGGGTGAGCTCCTCAAAGTCCTTGATAAGAGCCATACGAAGATTTTTCATAGAATTAACATAGAAAAGAAGCAAATAAGCTCCGATGCTGAGCTTAAGACCTTCTTTGTTGATTTAGGGGTCGACCCAGCGCGTTACGATAAGGCATTGAAATCATTTGCATTAAGTTCAAAAATTAGAAAAGCGAAACAACTGGCTAAAACCTATCGTATTTCTGGAACACCAACGTTTATTGCAAACCAACAATACAAGTTAGACAATCGAAGTCTACAAACGATTGATATGATTGAAAAAGCCTTGCTAGATCTCACTAAGCAAGAGCTCTAACTCTCTGTAAGCCGGCTACACTGGTGGCCGGCAATTTATTCTGCCGTGCTCACCCCACCGTTTCCCTTCGTAAACCAACAAACACATTTATTTACATCTAAGAACTTTTAAAACAAACTAATTCGATAGCTGTTTCGTCATAATGATTGAATCACAACTATTGGGAGGGTTTGATATGAAAAAGACACTACTGGCTGCCGCATTAGCGGTTTCATGTGCATCGGCACAAGCTCATAATAATCAATGCGAATATAGCTTGGATTACAATGTTGCTGTAGAAAATGGTGTAGTTACCTACACAAGCAAGTCAAATAAGACCGTTGAATTTAATCAAGGTGTATTAAAGGTTGATGGTAAAAATGTTTCTTTAAATAATAGCCAGACGAAAGATGCTATCGCGTTTCAAGCTAAAACTCAGGAAACCATACCAAAAATCGCTGATATTGCCATCGAAGGAGCGGAGTTAGGCTTAAAGGCTGCCTCACTAGTCGTTACCTCCTTATTTGGTGAAGATCAGGATATTCATAAAGATCTCATACAACCAATCGAAAAAATATCAACACGTTTAAAGGAAAACATTAAGCGAGATAGCATTAATACTTTGGCGATTGAAAAATCCTTTGATGCAGAGTTTGACCAGGAAGTCGAAGCGCTGGTTTCAAAAGCGATGTCTAAGTACTCTGGTCGTTTAATTGGTCAAGTATTGAGCTCAATCTTTAGCGGAGACCAAGAAGATGTGAAGGATTTTGAGTTCCGGATGGAAAACTTAGAACATGATATCGAAACCTACGTTTCAGCAAATGCCGAAAAGTTAGAAATGAAGGCTGAAAAGCTTTGTGATGACTTTAAAATCTTAGCTGAGTTAGATGAGCGTCTAGAGTCAGTCTCCAGTTATCCGAAAAATGGTCTTATCGAGGTTGGAGCCTCAAATGGTCTAAAAGCGTCTAGTTTCACACTTAATGCTGACTAATCTATAAATATCAAAGGGGTGTGGTAATTCTATTGCCGCACTCTCCCTACTATTATAAGCTATCTTAATCATGATTTTATACCAAATCATTTGTATTTTCCTGGGTATCTCGTATTGAGTTTTTTGCGTAAACCTACCAAGCTAAGGTGGGAATAACTTGCAATTGAAATATAGATAAATTATAACGAGAGGTACGACGACTCAAATCTACACAAATAAGAGATAGAATGACTGTCCACAGGCGTCGAAAAGAAAGAAGTATAAAAATAGAAACTAACTCTCGAAAGGATATAAAACATGACAAATCAATTTAAGGTTAAAAGCCTTATCTTGGCTATGGGGGTAACTTTTGCAAGTGTACCCGTATATGCTGAGGAGGCTGAGGCTGAGGAGGAGGAAGCACAAACGATGGTTATCGTTGGTTCTCGTGCTGCTCCACGCTCGGTCGGTGATTCTCCGGTACCTGTTGATGTAATCTCAGGTGACGAATTCGTTAAGAATGGATCCGCCGATATGGTATCAATGCTCGCTAGCGTTGTACCGTCTTTCAATGTTAACTCCCAACCAATTTCAGACGCGGCGACATTAATCCGTCCTGCTAACCTTCGTGGACTTCCACCTGATAACACATTAATACTTGTTAACGGTAAGCGTCGCCACAGAGCGTCGGTTATCGCTTTCTTAGGTGGCGGTATCGCTGATGGCTCGCAAGGTCCAGACGTATCTGTTATTCCATCTATTGCTTTAAAACAAGTGGAAGTATTACGTGACGGCGCTGCTGCACAATATGGTTCTGATGCAATCGCAGGCGTTATTAACTTCGTTCTAAAAGATTCGCAAAGTGGCGGAACATTTGAAGTTAAGTATGGCGAGTTCTTTGAAGGTGATGGAGACACTACACAATATTCTGGAAATATTGGTGTGCCTCTTACCGATGCGGGATTCGTTAACTTTAGTTTTGAGTGGAAAGAGCAAGATCCTACCAGTCGAAGCGTACAGAGAGATGATGCTCTCGGCTTAATCGCTGCCGGCAATACCGCGGTACGCACTCCAGCGGCACAGGTTTGGGGTTCTCCAGAAGTTAAAGACGACTTTAAATTCTGGCTAAATACTGGCCTTGATTTAGGCAATAACAGTGAAGCTTACATGTTTGCGAACTGGGCAGAAAGAGAAGTTACCGGTGGTTTCTTCTTCCGTAACCCTAATACCCGTGGCGGTGTGTTCTCCGGTGACGGTGGTTCCACATTATTAATCGGTGACTTAACACCTGATGATGGTTTAACCTGTCCGGTAGTTCCAGTTGTGAATAATATTCCTGATCCTACCGCATATGGTCAAGTGGCAGCCGATCCAAACTGTTTCTCATTCCAAGAAATGTTCCCTGGTGGTTTCACACCATTCTTCGGTGGTACCGTTGTAGACGTTTCATTGACTGCCGGTACTAAGGGCGAGTTTAGCAATGGTATTAGCTACGATGTTTCTGGTTATATTGGTGAAAACTCAACAAACTTCCGAATTAACAATACCGTTAATGCGTCGTTAGGTCCAAATACTCCAACGTCATTCAAGGCGGGTTCTTATACCCAACGTGAAAAAGCGTTTAATGCTGATTTTGTTAATGTTGTAGATTCAACCATGTTAGCTTGGGGGGTTGAGTGGAGGCAAGATACCTTTGAAATTGGTGCTGGAGATGCTCAATCATTTGAAATTGGTCCTTTAGCAACACAAGGCTTTAGTTCTGGTTCTAATGGTTTCAACGGTTTTTCTACCCGATCTCAGGGTAGCTTTAGCCGTCATAATGTTAGTGCCTACTTAGATGTTGAGCAGGAATTCTCAGAGGACTTTATTGCTAACTTTGCTGTTCGTTATGAAGACTTTAGTGATTTTGGTGAAACAACTAATTTCAAACTTAGTGGTATTTATAATGTGTCAGAGACCTTCTCTGTCCGTGGAGCTATTGCAACCGGTTTCCGAGCGCCTACCATCGGTCAGTCTAATGTAACTAACGTTACAACGGCTTTCGATGAAAGTTTGCGTCTTGTTGACCAAGCAACTCTACCGCCAACTAATCCAATTTCTTTACAGTTGGGTGGTAAGCAGCTACAGCCAGAAGATTCAGAAAGTTACTCAATGGGTTTTGTCTACGAGTCTGAAGATAACTTGTTTATCACTGCTGACTTCTTCCATATTGAAGTAACGGATCGTATCGCTCAAACATCTGATCTAGCCGTGTCTCCACAAGATATCGCTGACCTATTGGCTCAAGGTGTTACTGATGCAGCTAACTTCACGAGTATCAAGTTCTTTACCAATGACTTTGATACTACAACTGAAGGCTTAGATTTAGTTGTTAGTTATTCTGCTGAACTTGTGGAAGGTACTGAGACTAAGTTTAATCTTGCTTACAATCATACGACCACAGAGGTTGATAGCTTTAACCCAACCATCATCAGCGCCACACGTGTGCGTCAGTTAGAAGAAAACTTGCCGGAAGATAAGTTTACTTTTACGGTATCGCATGAGTTTGGTGACATCGATAGCTTCTTCAGAATTAATTATTACGGTGATTATTTTGAAGCGCATCTTGATGCTGGTGATTTACCAATTGATGTTGGTTCTGCTGTAACCGTCGATGCTGAAATCGCTATGGATTATTCTGATACATTACGCTTTGCGTTTGGTGCTCAGAATATCTTTGATGAGTATCCTGACGATAATCCGTACTCAGGTATTGTTGGTGCTAAGTATCCAACAACATCTCCGTTTGGATTTAACGGTGGATTCTGGTATTTGAAAGCTCAGTATACGTTTAACTAAGTTTTTAGCCAGGTAATAAAAAACCGCTGATTTATCAGCGGTTTTTTTTGTCTTTAATTTATTGAACGGACGTTCTACCTAAACTTAAACGTTTAAATACCAACAACTGTTGGTAAACGTACAAACCAAGTAATTACTCAGTTTCTGGCTTTTTAAAAAGTAACCATTGTGCAGACACTTGTTCTAATTCACTGGAACTTAACGGTCCATAAGCTCGCGGATAATTCCACCCATAACCCCATCTAAAACTGGTTGGCCAATAAGGCGAACCCCCTACTCTAACTCCGGCTAACATTAGCTTAGCTAATTTAGGATCGGCAACTTGAGCAACACATTGTTGTAATACTTGGTCGGCTTTTAGTCGTTGATCTTTAGTACCACCTTGCCAATAAGCTTTGTCATGGCTTTGACAGCAACCTAACCACAAATTCTTGTCCGATAGTGTACCGTCCGGAAATGAGGAGCAACCATCGGTTGTAAAAGGTTTCAGTTTATCGGACTCATCGGAATTTGACCAAAGGGTGGTAGATACGGCAATTGCCAGCAAAGATACGCCTGCAACTAAAACATAATGACGCTTTCTAAGATTAAACCGCATGAATATCAACCGCTACCACTTTGTATTCTGGGCACATTGTTTCGGTGTCACATACATCGCCGGTCACACGGTTTACCATTAATTCTGGGAAGTGGAAGGTGGTAAATAAAATTCCCGGTTTAACGGTCGTACTAAGCTCGACCTGTAGCTCAATCTCTCCTCGTTCACTTGCAAGCCTTACCTGAGAGTTGTTTTTTATCTTCTTCCTGCGAGCGTCTTCCGGGTTAATTAGCAATAGATCTTTATCAACTATTCTTTCGTTACCACTACGCCGAGTCATCGTTGCAGCATTGTAGTGCTCCAATACTCTGCTGGTTGTCAATATAAAGGGGAATTTATCACTATTTTCGACTAGTTCTGCGCTTTCTATCCAGTCAAAATAGTGAAATTTCCCTTTACCGCGTCTGAACTCGTCAATATGCAAAATATCGGTGTCTTTGCCGTCGGGCATTACTGGCCATTGTTTACCTTGGCTGCCAAGTTCTTCCCATTTAACACCTGCAAAAAACGGCACTATTTGAGCGATTTCTTTGAGTAATACGCTTGGTTCTGAACTTTCCTGTTCATAACCAAGTTTATTAATCATATCGACCATAATTTGACCATCGGTTTTACAACCGGGAATTGGGTCGATGGCAGCCCTAACCGCTTGAATACGTCTTTCACCATTGGTAAATGTCCCGGACTTTTCGAGGAACGAACTACCGGGCAAAACAACATCGGCTAATTTTGCTGTTTCTGACATAAAAATCTCTTGTACTATTAACAAATCTAAGCTGTTTATTGCTTCAAGCACGTGTTTCTGATTGGGGTCCGTTTGAGCAATATCTTCACCCATAACCCATAATGCTTTCAACTCGCCGCTGATAGCTGCGTTAAACATTTGTGGGATTTTCAAGCCATCCCCCATAGGTATCTCAACGCCGTAATGGACCTTATAGCGCTCATTATTCTCGGCATTATCTATCGGTAAATAACCAGCTCCTTGATGAGGTTGGCAGCCCATGTCCGCCGCACCTTGTACGTTGTTTTGTCCCCTCAGTGGGTTAACTCCTGCTCCAGGTTTACCTATATTCCCGGTCATCATTGCTAAATTAGCAATATTCATAACCGTTCTGCTTCCTTGAGAGTGTTCCGTTACACCAAGACCATGAAAACTCATTGCGCAATCGGCGGATGCGTATGCGACGGCAGCTTGTTTAACGAGCTCTTTTGCAACACCTGTGGTTGACTCAAGTTGATTAACATCAAGGGATAGAATACTCGCTTTAAACGAGTCCCAGTCTTCACAACGCTTTGCTACGAAAGCTTGGTCTACTAAACCAGCCTCAATAATGAAATAACTCATCATATTAAGTAGCGCAACGTTAGTGCCAGGCTTAAGTTGTAAGTGATAAGTAGCATAGTTAGCGACTTCAGTCTTAACTGGGTCAATAACGATTGAGGGCATTCCTTTCATAAGATGTTGTTTTATCTTCGCACCAGTTACCGGGTGAGCTGCAGTAGGGTTTGCGCCGATAACCATAATGAACTGGGTCTGCTTCAAATCTTTAATAGAGTTGGTCGCCGCGCCGGTACCAAAGGCCTGTTGCATTCCATACGCGGTTGGTGAATGACAAACTCGAGCACAGCAATCAATATTATTGGTACCTATTACGGCTCGCAGCAACTTTTGCATGAGGTAGTTTTCTTCGTTTGTGCAACGAGATGAAGAGATCCCTGCAATTGAGTCTGGACCGTGTTTAGAAGAAAGAGCTGTTAATTTATCCGCAATAAATTGGTAGGTTTCATCCCATGTTGACTCTATAAACTTACCCTCTCTTTTGATGAGCGGCTTGGTCAGTCGGTCGGGATGTTTATAAAAACGCCAAGCATATCGTCCTTTAAGACAAGTATGTCCTTGGTTAACCTCGGCATCATCCGGGGCTCTGATTGATAAAATCTGTTGATTCTTGACCGATACCTCTAAATTACAACCAACACCACAGTAGGAACAAATCGTTCTTACTTTTTTCTCAGCCTCTACAGATTTGCTCTGAAAAACATCGCTGATAGCCGCGGTTGGGCAGGTTTGAGCGCAAGCACCACAAGAAACACAGGGAGAGTCGTCGAAAGATTGGTTATTACCTTTTATAATCTTACTGTTAAATCCACGCCCTGCTATATCTAATACAAACTCACCTTGAATTTCGTCGCACGCTCTCACGCACCGGTAACAGTTAATGCATTTTGATAAATCGCTCCGCATAAACGGATGACTATTATCTTTTTGGTAATGCGAGTGATCCGCGGCGTTTTTGTATCTAATTTCTCTAATCCCGACCTCGGCGGCAACATCTTGTAATTCGCAATTTCCATTCGATTCACAGGTAAGACAATCGAGGGGGTGATCGGTTAGTACTAGCTCAATGATATTCTTTCTTAGTTTCTGAATTCCAGTGGATTGAGTTCTTATATGCATGCCTTCAGCTACCGGAGTATGGCAGGATGCCATCGTTTTTGATGGTCCGTCCGCTGACAGCGCCACATCTACCGAGCAGACTCTGCAACTACCAAAGGATTCCAACCGCGAATCATCACATAGTGTCGGTATATGAACCGCAACCCGCTGACTTAGTGCCAGAATGGTTTCACCGGGTTTTATTGAATAGGGTTGACCGTCTACAAATGCGACCTTAGCGACTTTTTCATTGTCTGTTATGGTTTGAGGTGAGTTGGTGTTCATTAGTGCACCTCCTTGATGACTATTTGGCTGTCGAAAAGTGGTTGAAACTCATCAGGAAAATGCTGAAGTGCATTTTTTACCGGCAAAGGCACACCGCCACCAAGGGCGCAAAGCGACCCCTGCTCCATGGTTTCAAGCAAATCTTCCAGCAGTTGCTGATTTAGACTTTGTTTGTGGTTATTGGCGTCATTAAACATTTCCTTTCCGCGGGTAGCTCCCAAACGGCATGGGAAACACTTTCCACAGGATTCTGCGGCGGTAAACTCAAATAAATGCTCTATGTATTGGGGAATAGGTTGAGACTCAGGAATTCCAATAATACTGGCATGGCCTAGCAAAAATCCTTGCTCAGCAAATGATTCGAAATCGACGGTTAAGTCGTCAACTTTAGTTATAGGAACTAAACCGCCTAATGGGCCGCCAATATGTAATGCTTTTAATGGCTTTGAATAACCGCCAGCGGCCTTAATGACTTCACTCAGTTTCTGCCCCATAGCCACTTCATAAATTCCCGGTTGACTAAAATGGCCGTCTAAGGAGATTAGTTTAGAGCCGGTTGAAATGGTCTTTCTTAAACTAGCGTTGTTCTCATTATTATGGGCGGCGTAGGCATCTGACGAATGCTCTAAAATCCAATGAATCGCGGCAAATGTCTCTACATTATTTAAAATTGTTGGTTTACCAAATAACCCTTTAACCGTTGGAAAGGGCGGTCTTACCGAGACCATCGGCTTTTGACCTTCTATTGACCTTAATAATGCGGTTTCCTCGCCACAAATATAAGCGCCTGCTCCTCGAATAATCTTGAATTGGAAATCAAAGGCTGGTGGTAAATTGTTTAAAGCCTCAAACTCGTTAATCGCCTTTTGAATGATGGCTACTGATTCAGGATACTCGTCTCGAATATAAAGAACACCCCATTTCGCTCCGGCCAAGTAACCAGCGACAAACATGCCAAATAGCACCGCGTGAGGTTTGTGCTCCATCAAATAGCGATCACTGAATGCTCCAGGGTCACCTTCATCAGCGTTACAGACTATGTATTTTTCTTCGTTAGATTGCTCGGCACAGGATTTCCATTTTATACCGGTTGGAAAACCAGCGCCACCGCGCCCTCTGAGACCTGAGTCTATGATTGTTTGAAGTATGGCAGGCTTATCAGAGCTTGCTATTAAATCAGCCAATAATTGATAGTAAGACTCCGTGTCATCAATGCTTTCGGTAAGAATTGGTTTATCCAGTAGGCATTTAACTGGGTAGGTGTCTGAGTGTAGGTTGGTTGTTTCATTTTCTTTATTGAGGATAGAGGGAAGAGATTTAATCGCTTCACCTGAGTAGTTAATCCCGTTGATTTGAAACGCTGCATTTTCATGACATCGACCTAAACAAGTAACATGACCAATATCCTCACTGTCGATATGCTCTTCGAGCGCTTTCTGCACAGTTGGTTGGCTGTTCGCGCATAAACACGAGGAGCCATTACATAAATAGGCTTTCTTATTCGCATTTTCGCCTTGTATAAAGTCATAAGCTGTAGAACTAGAGTATAGGTTTGCTTCACCAACTTTAAATGTCTTCGCTAGCTCCTTAAGGCGTATAGGATCACCTTTAGCTTTGATGGTTTCTTCAAACAAGTTGGTTTTTAAGCCTTTACGAGCCGATAGTTTTGAGAGGTTTTCTGACATCTTGCATTACCCGGTTAGCATTGCTCCAAATTCGATGAATAAAATGGCCGGAGCGATTGTTAATAAAGGAGTTTTTCTATTAGCTACAATAAGCGATGACTGTCTGCTGTGTAAAGGTTAAAACGGTCATCTTTGGCGAATCCTAGCAGTGTAATTCCAAACTGTTTAGCGGCGTTTACGGCTAAACTGCTGGGGGCGCCCAACGCAATTATGGTTGAAAACCCTGCGATAACTGATTTTTGTACTAGCTCAAAGCCTATTCTACCAGAAAGTAGAAGTATGCCAGCTTGATTCAAATCATTGTTAATAAGCTCATAACCGATCAATTTGTCTAACGCATTATGCCTACCCACGTCTTCAAAAAATATTGGAGATGTTAGTCTACCGTTAATTTCGTAAATTAATCCGGCAACATGTGAACCGCCGGTTGACGAAAATAATGGTTGTTGCGCCAAAAGGGATTTTAAATCACAAATCATTTGATTGTTAAACGATGTGGCGGAGAGCTTCATTGTTCTAAAAGGTTTTAGTTCAATGGAGCTAATGCTTGTTTTGCCGCAAATTCCACAGCCCGAATAGCTAGGATGTCTTCGCTTTGATCGAGTTAAGTCAAAATCTAACGCTTCATTTAAGGTGATCGTTAGCTGATTTTCGCTGGTTAACTGATTTACCGTTTCTCGCTGATATGAAAGGATATCGGTGGCGGTCTTAATAATACCCTCGCAGAACAACAAACCGGTAGTCAGCTCGTGATCGGCGCCCGGGGTTCTCATAGTGATACTAAAAATATCACTGTTATGTTTGTGTTTTAGCCGGATCTGCAACGGCTCTTCAATGACAATTTTATCCGAGCTTAGCTCGGCCTTATCGCCTAGAATTTGAAACCGATCTATGTTGGTGTATGTTTCGCTCATTGTATTTCGATATTATCTAGTGAATCGATAGTAATTATCATCTAATCTAGTTTTCTACGTTAATTGATCGGTAATATTGGAATATATTGCAGTCATTATCGTTAAAAACAGCAATTATAAGTCAAAGAATAACAGTCTATTACTTTATATGCGATTTCGAAAGGACTAGACTCAGGGTTTAAAGTCATGAATGAGAATAAGGAAAAAATGATGAATAAGATGTCACCTAAGTTAATTGTAATTAGTTTTCTAGTTATAGGAATAATAACCATATTGTTTATGGCCTTCGGTATTAACAATGCCGGACATAGAACCGTTGTACAGTACCCGACAGGTACGCTCTATGTAAAATTCTCACCGGGGATTTATCCGCAATGGTTTGGTACAGCCGAAATTTATAATGATGTCATTACATTTGATTATGATAAATCGGATGCTGAGGTAGATTCATCGATAGATCAAGTTGGAATTTCAGTTAGATACCAAGACGGCGGCACAGGCACCGTTTATGGGAAAGCAAGATTTTCTCTGCCTAGCGATGAAGAGACGATGCTTCATCTTCATAAAGCATTCCGGTCTAACAGAGGAGTATCTCAAAAACTGATTAAGTCTGTTACTGAAGAAGGAATGAACTTGACTGCGGGTCTGATGAGTTCAGAGGAAGCTTATGCTGAAAAACGTAGCATCTTTACTCAATGGTCGAGTCAACAGATTTCTAAAGGTAAGTTTCAGACTAAGCTAGAGAGAATAAACACGGTTGATGAAAGTACCGGCAAAACAGTTACTAAAAATATACCTGTAATTAGTTATGGTAGCGATGGCTTACCTATCCACCTTTTTAGTGACTTATCTGAATATGGAATAGGTGTTAATGGTTTCCAGATCACGGATTGGGATTTCGAGCCAAAAACACTTCAGCAGATTGCGACTAAACGTGAAGCGACGATGGCGATTATTACAGCTAAAGCTAATGCAGAAAGAGCAAAACAAGATGCGATTACTTCTGAAGAGCAAGGTAAAGCAAATGTCATGACGGCAAAATATGAAAAGGAAGTGGTTAAAGAAAAGGCACTTGTTGATGCACAACGTGAAAAGGAAGTGGCGGTTATTTCTGCTCAAAAAAGTGTTGAAGTTGCAAGGCAGCAGAAGTTAGAAGCTGAACAGAAAAAATTAGCGGCAGCGGAATATAAACAAGAGCAAATACTTCGTGGAGAAGGTGATGGAGCATATAAGCGAATTGTAATGGAAGCGGATGGCGCTTTATCTCAAAAACTCGCGACTTATGAAAGAGTGATGAATCGATTTGCGGAAGCTGTAGAAAAGCAGAAATGGGTTCCAGAAGTTCAAATGGGAGGTCAAAATAGTGGTGGTGACAGTGCTATGACTCTCATTGAAATGATGGGAGTAAAAGCCGCAAAAGACCTAGCATTAGACATGAAGATTAAAGAGTAAACGTTAACTAAAGAAGAAGAAAATAAGGGGCAATTAACCCCTTATTTTTTGGAAAACTGTTTATCTCTTAATTTAGTAATTAACCATCCTGAAATAAACAAAAAGCTGTAAATAAATCCCGCCAAGGTTATCCACATACCGCTTAAAAACTTCGCCAAAATAATTGAGCCAATTGATACTAGTATGATTACAACCCAATTAATCGTGTCGGATTTGACTTGGTAAATCTCAAATTCAGTTAGTCTGAGTTCGGTTTTAAACCTTAAAGCGTTTTTAATCAGAAAATAACCGATTAAGCCATAGCTGAAAAAACCGAGTCCAAAATAGACGAAAAGGTTTGAAAGCTCATCAATATGCATGGTTTCTAGACCAGGAGAAAGGTAGCCTGAGCTAAGCCACGCGAAAAGCCCCATGAATACCAGTTTTAGTGGGTATATGAAGATCAACATCAGCATTACAAGTGCAAAGCTCAGCATCGTCGTGCGGCTATCCTGAAGCCCAAATCGGCGACTAAAGGTTGAGTGCCAATACCAAATAAGGCCGATATTTGCTGCACTGGCAAGAAACGCAGGAATATCCCTTAAACTTACAAAAAGAGATTCTGCTGAGTTTGGGATTTCATCGACACTTATAATCAACATAGTCATAGCAAAAGCGAACGCTGCATCGACAAAGGTTTCAATGCGGGTCATATTTTCGCCGCGCATAATAAAACCATCGGAACGTGAGCAGCTGTCGAGGTATTCTTGAGTAAGTTGTTGCATGAAGGCTAAGTTCCTTATGTTTCAAACCAATCTGTTTTTACGAATGAGCTTTTTATATCCCAAATTTAATTATTATCAGAATAACGAAAACAGTCCGTTGTGTGATCATTGATCATTCCAACGGCCTGCATAAAGGCATAACAAATGGTGGTTCCCACAAAGGTAAAACCGGCTTTTTTGAGAGCTTTTGACATTGCTAAAGACTGTTCGTTATTGGTTGGTACATCCTTCAGTGATTTCCAATGGTTAATTACCGGCTTACCATCAACAAAACGCCAAAGAAAGTCGGCAAAAGGTTCGGTTTCCGATATTTTGAGATAGGCAATGGCATTCTTTCTAAATCCATAAACTTTTAATCGGTTGCGAATAATCGCAGGATTAAGAAGAATTTTTTCGAGCGTTTTATCTGTCATATTGGCCATTATAGCCGGATCAAAATGATGAAAAAGTGAGCGATAATTTTCACGCTTTTTTAATATGGTAATCCAGCTAAGGCCCGCTTGAGCGCCATCTAATAGCAAGTGTTGGAATAAAAGCTCACTATCGTAGACAGGAACGCCCCACTCGGTATCGTGATAGTTTAGATATATTGGATCGTTGCCAACCCATTCACAGCGTTTCATTTTATTGCCTCTGGTTTAAGTGTGGATCATCAAGGATCCTGAAAAAAACTTGAATTATGGGTTATAATAAATAAAACAATATACAAATCAATCGGTTAAAAACTAAAAAACGTCTTGTGAGCAAAGCATTTGATATCGACAAGCTGAAGCAAAATTGCCTTATTTTATGGGCTATTGTACAGCATAAATATCGCTATTTGACTGAGTGTATCTCACGCTTCGGTGGTTCTGGTATATCTTGGTGGCTAAAAACACATCAGCAACAAAAAGAATTTGAAACGGCCTTAAAAGACCTTCGTAAAGAGCTAGCGGATGAATCCGTTCAACTGGATTTAGTGGAAAAGGTGTTTGCGGGTTTTCTGATCCCAGAAGATGATTTAGGTCACGTCTATTGGTATACCGATGCCCATAATAAGCTACAAGCTTTTGAGAAAAAACTCGAAGAAACCTCTGTCGTTAACGTAAAAATGCTTAAACAGGCTATGAATGAGCTGAAATTCATTGGTCAGTCAGATGATTTTCATCGGATATATCAACTTGAGGACATACAACAAAGGGTCAAGAATATGTATCAAGAACTGCAAAAGAAGATAGCTGAGCAACAGTCTATCGAACGCGAAAAGATATCTGTAGAAACCCAAAAGAATGATGCAGAAAAAGCAGCCTCAGAAGCTGAAAAAGCGGCTGCTTTGGCTAAAGCCAAAACAATGGAAAGTATGAAAGTCAAAGAAAAGCGGCTTGCCATCATTGAAGATAAGAAAAGACAACAGGCAGAAAAGGAATTAACTGAACTGCGCATTAAAGAACAAAATGAGCTAGCTGAACAACAGGCTAAATCTGCGGAAATAGCAAGGCAAGAAAAGCTGCAAGAGTCTTACCGTAGCCTAGAAATTGAAGAAGCTATTAAAGGAATGCCATTAGAGGAGATGATTGAGCTGGTAAATGAAAAAATAGAGAATAAGCATGTTTTCAACTTTGTTCAATTAGATCAGCTAACCAAACTCAAAGCTACTATCGATAATAAAGAGTTGTCCGAATAAGCAGCCATTTAAAGTGAGCCTATTTGCAGTTAGATGGCAATTTCAAGGTTTCTTCAACAACCTCAAAGACTTTTTCATAACCACCAGCTTTAGTCACATCAAATTGGTATTTATGGTTAACCAACATTGTTGGTACACCAGCAATCTTGTATTTGCTAAGTAACTTAAAATTAGCATCTAGAGCAGTTTTCATAGTCTCTTCATTCGCCAAGGTTGCAACAGCCACCTCTCTGTCCGCTCCATTAGCCACTAATAAATCGATAGCGTCATCCTGAGAAGTAAAGCCGCGTTTCTCATCGTGTATTCTTTTAAACAATGCAGGTCGCACTTTATCAAGAATTCCCATCGCTGTGGCAGCTTCGTGTAAAAGCAGGAATGCGCCAAACTCTGCGCGGCCTAAATGAGTTGGTACGCTAATAAACTTTACTTTTCCTTCGTTCTTAACGCGCCACTCTTCGGCGTGTTTTTCTAATGTATAACAATGGGGGCACTGATAAGCGAAAAACTCAATAACCACAGGCTCTTCACAGGTAACGTCAGATTCGACAATGTCATAAGCGACATCGCGTAATAGCGTAAATCCTTGTTCTGCTTCTTTCTCTGCGTGGGAATGACCGCTGTGGTCATCATGTTCCGCGGGAGTTGGCGCGGTTTTTTTGACTATTTCTTTTTCTTCAACGGGCTCTGGGCTGGTATCTGGTTTGCAGGCTGCCAATAGCAGAAGTAACGGTAACGTATAGATTAACTTCACAGTGATTCCTAAAAGTAAGTATAGAGCCTATGATCATTGGCTTGTAGGGTTAAGGTGGGTTGATTGTAGCAGACTCTCTAGTAGCAGATCACTAGGATTAGGGTTCTAGAATTGTTTAGTAATAGAAAACATTAACTCGGCTTTACGTTGAACGCCCTTTTTCGCTCGATCTAGACTCCACATCGTTGTTTCAGTCCCTGAGTTTTCTAGCAGACAACGGCCTTTTAACGTAAGCATAAAAACGGCGGGCTCAGTATTGCGGTATCGGTTTAACCCTTTTCCAGAGCGCGGGTTGCTAAAGTTAGATGAGGTTGGCTTCGAGCTGTACTTAAACAATGAAATCTGTGGGTCATAACTATAATCGACTTGGTTATTATTATGAAAATTAGACGATCGAACAATACTCAGTTTCAAGCCCGATCGCTTCGAAAAGTCAGTATTGAGTGAAATCGGTTCCTCTTGATCGCTAGAATAGTAAAAGTCTCTAGACTCCTCATCGAGTTCTCTTGGAGTAAAGTATAAGTCTGTATTGTATTGGCGGCTTGATATCGAGGCGTTATTGTTTGGATTGGGCTCTTGCTCAACTTGAATAGAGGTGGCGTGATTTTCGTTGGCAAATACTGATGAAAAGGGAGTGCAGGCTAAAGCAATTGCTGCGGCAATATTTCTTGTCCAATTCTGCCGTCGGAGCGCGTTATTCAGCTGTTTGCGGGTTATTAGATTAAGCTCCAGTAAAGCCGTTCCGAGCTTAATATTACGCTTTTTTTGGTAGTTAAGCGCTTGTTCTAGCCGACTTTCGTCAATCAATTGGCTGTTAAGTAGCAATCTACCAAGGCGAGATTTTTCGAGATCAAGATTAGAATTCATTATCGCCCCCTAAAAATGCATGATATTAACCGCTACAGCTGATGACATCTTGTTATCAGTTAGATACCTACTTGTATCGGCAATATCTCAAATTTCTTAAGGGGGTTCGGCGTCTTTTGTTAGCCTAAATTTGACCTAATTCACAAAATAATCAATTAATAATCGGCAGATCAATTAGTTAACAGTGTGCTCTGACCAGCCAAAGCTCAAATTTTGGCGAGTGGTGACTAGCAAACAACAGATTTTTATTCTAGTTAGTTGATATTGTTCGCTTTTTTCTCTAATTTCTCAACAAGGTCTTTGCGAGCTCTTGCCAGCATTTTGGTCCCATCATCATGTTTTTGCCAATAAGCTCTACCAAAAATGACATCGACTTGGGTAGACTGACTCAACGCAGACACCGCTGCTTTGATTGCTTTTCCTAGCTTGACCGATAGTTGCTCCAAAGCGCTAACGGGTGTTTCAGGTAAAACCATAAGGAAACTACCATGACTGGTATTGCCAATCATGTCCGCCCAACGCAATTCATCCATAAGAGTATCTTTAATTGATTGCTTGATATCTTCATCATCAAGGGATTCGGGCTGATCGTCGATGATGACGTGTAATTTTAATAAACACAATGGATTATCGTAGCGCCGGCTTCTGCTGACCTCATACTCCAAAAACTCCACCCAATTGGGGCGTTTCGGTATTTTGGTATTGTGCAAGTTCATCGATTTCTTAGCGATATCCCTGATTAACGAAAAATAGTGAATATGTTGACCATCATCACTTTCAGAATCCCAATAATGATATTTCTTAATCTGTGATGAAGTTTCCTCAAACTGCTGAAACAAATAACCTTTTTGGTCGATAGCTTCCAAAGGAAGGGACTCAAACAATCTACCGGTTACCAATTCCTGTGACAAACCGGTATCCGTTAGAAATCGTTCATTGCAACTGGTAATTCTTTGATTGGTATCGGTGGTAAGGATCCCTAAAGGTGACTTGGCGAGTAATTCTGTAGCTTCTAATGGCATTGGTTTATCCAGCAGTTGGTTCAATTTTTAATGTAGTTTTAAGAGCAACATAAATAACCACGCTAATTCTCTGACTGCTTATTGGTTGGCGTGTCTGCACCCTTTGAATTTTAAGACTTAGTACCCACTAAAATAGCACTTGAAAGCACAAAAATCATACTACAATTAAGTATATACCAAATTTAGCGACAGATGCAGCAAGCTGCTTAAAATGTCTCAATAGCATAGATTCATTAAAATAAGGTTTATCTTGAAACAATCCGAAATCGATCCTAGGGAGTTGCGAAAAAGGCGACTACAGTTTTTAGCGTTAAGTGAACGACGTTTTAAACGGACAGAGTCGAGCTTGTCGCCACATCAATCGGATCGGTTGAAACTGCTGCCGTTACTTTTTCATGTCAATCACCCGATGCTGCCCGGTTATGTGGATAAATTCACACCGTCGGGTATACCTAACTATAGCCCTTCCAAAATTGATAAACAAATAGCCAAAACCGTTAGTCAGAGCTTTGAATATAAACCAAGAGCCCATTTGTCTTATCAAATAGCAGCGTTGTTTCTAATGGGCAGTATGGGAACGCTTGGGCAGTCTAACTCCAGCGATATAGACCTTTGGGTCTGCTTGGCCGAGCCGTTAGAGCAAAAACTGTTGGATAAACTGAGTCAGAAGGGAGAGAGAATTAAAGCATGGTTTAGCGAGGTGGGTGTTGAGCTAAATTTCTATTTGGTTAATCTAGATGATTTTAGCAAAAATAAACGCAAACAAATTGGACTAGATAGTTGCGGTAATACACAAAACTATCTGCTCCTTGACGAATTCTATAGAACTGCTGTTTGGTTGGCGGGCCGATGGCCGCTTTGGTGGATGATTCCTCCAGAAGAAGCTTACCAAAAACAGGCAAAGAGACTGATTGAAGACAAACACTTAGACTCTGCGGATTGGCTGGATTTTGGAGAAGTAAAAACTATTCCCGCTGCAGAATATTTTAGTGCCGCACTTTGGCAGCTATTTAAAGCGATCGACTCACCATACAAATCATCGGTAAAACTGCTGGTGTTGGAGGTATATGCCAAATTATTTCCTTGCGGAGGCGTATTATCGGAAGATTTCAAAAAGAGAGTCTACTCAGAGGGTGCCATTGACAATGAGTTAGATCCCTATTTATTAATCCTTGAGTTTGCGGAACAAGCTTTTGCTGATAACCCACATCGCCTAGAGTTTTTGCGCAGAGCGTTTTACTTGAAGACCAATGTAAAAATTACCGGCAAAAAGAAGCACCGGCCTAATTGGCGATATCAAATGGTTTCAAAATTAGTAGCGCGTTGGGGTTGGAATCAGGCTCGTTTAGACTATCTTAATAGCCGTCAGCGCTGGAGTATAAGGCAGGTAAAAGATGAACGTAAAAATTTGGTTCATGAATTAACCAACTCCTACCACTTCCTTTCTAATTTTGCCCGCGTACAAGGGGTAATCAACCGATTGGCTAAAACTGAACTTCTTTCTCTCGGAAGGCGACTTTATGCAGCTTTTGAGCGAAGAAGCGGAAAAATTGACCGTTTAAATAGCGGTATAGGTAAGGATGTTTTTGAAAGCGCGATTACTATTCATCAAGCTAGCGCCCAAGATTGGAAGCTCTATTTAGGGCATATCGATAACAAACAACTAGTTTTGAATCAGCCATGTTATAGCGGGTTATCGCTATTTGAATGTATTTGCTGGGCAAGCGTTAATCAGGTGATAGACCGAACCACACGGTTTCATTTGTATCAAGATGGCAGTTATCTGACCCATCAACTGGTCAGTGAAATGACTCGTGATCTAATTGACCTATTGACTAATTTCGGGCACAACCATGATAACAAAGCGTTCGAAAAAGAAGCTGAAATAGTATCTATGGGTTTATTCATCAACACCCGAAAAGATCCGCTTCAAGCGGACAGACAGGAAAATTTTTACCGAGTGAGCACACAATCGAACTGCTTTTCTTGGACCGAGGACCAAATAAATCTGGTAGATCATTTTGATGTCGTGTTCATGAATAGTTGGGGGGAAGTAACCACTCAGCATTATACGGGAGAAAGCGCAATTGCTGAATTTTTCCAGCAACATGCAGAGAATCTGAGTCATTTGATTGATGGGCCACCTATCTATTGCCGAGGTATTGCTCAAAAGAACGAGATTATTGCAAAAATAAAGTCATTGCTTGAAAGCTGGCAAAGGCTCTTGGGTCATAGCCGACGTACTCAAACCGTTAATCGTTATGTCATGGTGGTTGCTAAACGATGGCTTTGCATTGATTTGCTAGAAGAAGATATTAATGTAAAAAGCTACTCGACAGCTTCAAAATTTTATCAAGGGTTAAGTGAGGCGCCGTATGCGGATCAGCCTGAATTGAAGACTAAGTATCACTTTGACGATGCTATAGAGATGAATCCGTTTATCAAACAGGTGCTAAACCGGCGCTTTTCCGATTCATTAGATGTTTATTTTTATGTGAAGAGTCAACGATTAGTAGAGGTTGTTGCCAAATCTCCGAGTGGTTGTGTCCATTACCAAACGCACCGTAATATCAATATAAAGCAGCTAACAGGGCACTATCAACAGTTTTTCGACAAAATACAAAACCGCAATTTACTGAGCTCTGGACAAGTTGAAACCGTTAGATATTTTGAATTTTTGTATTCAAAAGCGTCTTCTGAAACAAAAATCAAACCACATAAAGCATCTATTGGTAGCTTGGAGCAAAAATTCTCACTGGTGCAAGCTATTGCGACTCAGAAACACGTTTTTTCCGCAGGTTTTGATTTATTTACCGATACCGATAGTTATCGGTATATGGATCACGGCGAAGGTGTTTACTTACGTTTAAGAAAACAGCTATTGTCCCTTCGAAAAAGCGGTGAATCTTACCCTATTTTTCTTACCGATATTGATTTGTCGGCAATCCAAGACAAGGTTACTATCATTGAAGCCCTCGGTTATAAAAAGATGATTGAAACAAAGCTTAATAAAGCGCGCTAGTCTGAAATATTATCCGTTCTTCCCCTCCTTCCGTATAAATACAAGTGATCCCCAAAATTGGTGACCAAAGCTTACCGCTAAGTTACCGGTAAATAGTTTGTCGCACAAACACATGACTGACCGTTTTTATGGAAACCGCAAATCATAGAGTTTCTTCAAAGCCTTATGTCCGTTCGGTGCAACATTTTTTAACATTACTTGGTTATTTTTTGAACTCTTTTGGTTTGTTGATTGCCTAAATAGACGGTATAGTCTTTGCAATAGAAGCAAATCACTCGAGTTCTAAAAAATTTATAAAGAGGTTATTTTACGTGATTTTTCGGTTTAACTTACTCTTTTTGACGGCTTTGTTAGTTACTTCATTTTCTTTAGAAGCTAATGATTCTGTGGTTGTAGGGCAATACCCACCTAAAGAAATTCAGCAGAAAGTACGTCCATTATTAAAGGAGATTCGTTTAGCGCAGCAACAAAAAGACATGCAAAAGATAAATCAACTTCGTCAAAAAATCATCACTCATCTTGGCCCCTGGGCTGGAAATCCGAGCAGTCGACCGCTCTATTACAAGGTCAAGAAATCTAGCTTACCAGCCGCTGAAAAGGTTTATCGATTGTGGTACAAAGCTGAACGCAAAATTAGAAGAAATGTCATGTGGGTTAAAATTCCTGATGGTAATCCTGAAGAAATGGAACATGGCTTAAGGCAGGTTGCTCGACCTATTATCGGCTACTCCGATCTTTATCAAATCCCGGCCTATCAAACAAAAGAAACGCTCGCTTTTCTTACTGCGGGTGCTGATTATTTACTAGCATTACAGCGAGAGGATGGCCTTTTTCCATCTCCTGATTTGCGCGGCGATGACGAAAATTATACGACTTTTAACAAAAGAGCACTGCGAAAAAATCCTGATGCTTTAGTGGATGGCTGGTTTGTGGATGATTATCGCGGAGAACTTCAATTTGATCATGGTGTTAGTGGCGTAGCGATGATTCGAGCCTATCAGCGAACCAACGATAAGCGATATCTGGAAAGTGTTAAAAAGGCTGCTGATTGGGCGATTAAAAAATCCCTTGATACCAACTGGTCTTATAACGCATATAGCGTCTGGTTCTTAGCTGAACTTTATGCGTTTGATAGTAATCAAAAATACCTTGATGTAGCTCTAGAAAAGCTGACTTTAGGCGTTTTGCCTGGTCAACTTAGTAATGGGCGCTGGCTCGACCCCTCCAATTCCCAGCTTGTTTTTCATGCAATGAATGTTCGTGCAATGATGTCTGTATATGCCGCTTTACCTCAACAACATGCATTAAAAGCTAAATTAAAGGGAAAAATAGTCCGCGGGTTGGATAATGCAGCCAGACAAATAACAGTCAATGGCGCTTCATCGGTAACGACACCGACCGCCATGTTTGTTGAGGCGCTGGACTTATTTGGCGAAAATCAAGCTTGGCGAACGGCTCTACAAATCAATATTAATGCTGGGTTAGAAGCCTTTAACGATAGGAAGGCACCGGCAGTTGGCATCTTTTTACCTGCCTACCTTAAGTCCATTTCGGGTAAGGACTAGTCGGCCGGTAAAAACCGAGAAAGTTAAGAGATAACTATTGTTTAAATAACCAAGGTTTTATTTCCTCAATATTTTCAATAACAACTTGTTGCGCCTTCGGATCTGCTTTGATGGTATCGGTGCTTACTCGCAGGAACTGCAGCAAGTACTGCACCATTGCCCCACGAGTCTCTATCTCTAATCGGTTGTTTGTCATTCCATAGTCAGCGGCAATAACCGCTTGTTGATGGGTGCTTAAGCGTTGGTCTGGTTGAATAATAATTCTGACTTTCTCACACCAAGCTTTATCATCTTCGACGGCTAATTCTGCCGGGCCAACAAAGTCAAAAATGGCAGATATTCTGGATAGAACAAAATCACGGAAACTTTGAGACTTCTCACAAAATGCTCTTACATGCCATCGATATCCGTTATATACCAAGGTGTGAGGGATAATATTTCTATACTCTTTTTCTGATGTTAACGAACTGTACTCGACCTCCACGCGCAAGTGATCTCGAGCCGCAGTTAAAATGGGTCTGACAATAGCCGCATTAATATTTCTTACCAGTGGTGAAAGCACTTCGGTATTGGCTTGGTGAATATTAAGGTCAGCGAAGTGAGTCATTAAATCGCCGCGACTATTGAGCATATGCAGGTATTCGTTGATATCGCCCTTAGTGACCAGTGGCTTAAAATTTTTGCTGGGTATATAACCTTTTAAATGGCTATCAAAAGTCAGGTTTTCCGGAGCAATATTGTTTTTATACTCATTGATGTCTTTACTGGCTTGCTGACGACCAATGCCAAAGGCCTGTTGCAGATGTTTACTGGTTAAGCGACCCTCCCACATGGCGATGATTTCAATCATTCTGTAGCGCAATAACAAGTCCCATCGATAAGGCCAATCAGCTACTTTCTTTGCTTCGCTCATAAACTATTCCGTATATCAATAAAGAAAAAACCGCGCTACAAAAACCTAAGGGACTGGGTGCCCTTTTGAGGCCTGCCAAATGCGGTACCATTGTTCACGAGTTAAAGTAATGCTTTTCGATTCTAGCGCCGATTCCAGTCTTTGGATTTTGCCACTACCTAGAATTAACATCGGATTACTCGGCAACGCTCTAATCCAGGCGAAAATAATTGATTCTATATTACAGTGGTCATGCTCTTCCGCGACTTGATTCAAAGTGCTTCTAAGCCGTTTAATTTGCTCGCTTTCTCCGTTAAATAGGGCGCCTCCAGCTAAACAGGACCAAGCCATCGGGCGGATCCGTTTTTGTTGTAATTGGTCGAGGGTGCCATCGTGTATTACTTCAAAATTTACGGGATTAATCTCTACCTGGTTAGTCACAAGCGGAAAGTCGAGTCGTGACTCGAGCAGCGAAAACTGACTGCTTGAAAAGTTGGAAACGCCAAAATTTAACACCTTACCCTGTTGTTTTAACTGATCAAAAGCAGATGCGATTTCATCAGCATCCATTAAAAAATCGGGTCTGTGGATTAGCAAAGCATCAATATGGTCGGTATTTAACCGCGTTAACGATTGTTCGACCGACTTGGTGATATCACCTGCGGTGCTTGTATAGTGTGAAACTCGATGATCCTTGTTTGTATTCAGCTGGATCCCGCATTTAGTGACTATTTGCATTTTCTCGCGAAGCTCGGGCGCAAGCTTTAAAGATTCCCCAAACAAAGATTCGCAGGACGGATTGCCATAGATACTGGCATGATCAACGGTAGTCACACCTAGCTCTAAGTGCTGTTTAATAAAGGTCAATAATTCATTCGCTGATAGCTTCCAGTCATTTGCTCGCCAGTACCCTTGCACCCAGTCCGAAAAATGAAGGTTGTTATCTTTATGTTTTGCTTGTTCTGCTGCTGAATGTGGCATTTAGTCTTATCCTAATCGGCAAAATGATTAATTTGGCCTCGAATGACAAGCTATTTGTCATAAGAAAGTCAGTTATTAGTAATAATCGTTATGGATTTTTAGAGAAGTATTAAACGAACCGTCGCGAAATTCCAATAAAAAATTGCTTTCCTGAATGAAATTGTTGAGAATCCTTAACTAAGTCACTATTTATAGAGCGTTGGTTACTTTCTAAATGCGGATCATTATTATTATTGTTGCTGGTTTATTGTTAGCTTCCTGTGGCTCCAAAGGCGATCTTTATTTACCTGATGGAGAGGCGGAAACTAAACAACAAGACAAGACTCAACCTGAGCTAACCGATTCTGATAAAGCGGCGTCTGAGCAAACGGAGCATGATAAAACAGTGCCTGAGAATAACTCTTCCCATCCGACAGCTGATTCAGCGGTGTCTGTAGGGCCACAGCTATGATGATTAGCTTTGCCAAAATGCACGGTTTAGGCAACGACTTTATGGTTGTCGATAATGTTTCCCAGCATGTTTTTTTTAATGAAAGTCAGATAAGGAAATTAGCCAATAGAAACAAAGGTATTGGTTTTGACCAGTTATTATTGATCGAGCCGCCGCCTCAGCCCGATGTAGACTTCCACTACCGGGTTTTTAATGCCGATGGCAGTGAAGTTGGTCAGTGCGGTAATGGTGTGCGCTGTTTAGCTAAATTTGTTCGAAAAATGGGATTAACTTGGAAGCATAAGATACGGGTGAGTACCGTCAATGGTATTATGGACCTTCAGCTTATGAGAAATGGCCTAGTTAGTGTTGATATGGGGGTTCCACAATTAAACCCCGCTAAGATCCCTATGGGGCATGAACAACAGGCAGAACGTTATTCAATACAGCTAAAAAACGAGTCGTTAAGCTTTGGCGCTGTTTCAATGGGAAATCCGCACTGTGTGCTGACGGTTGAAGATGTAAAGCATGCCAATGTAGATGGCATAGGCGATGAAATAAACCAGCATGAGATGTTCCCCGAAGGGGTTAATGTTGGTTTTATGCAAATCGTTAATGATACCGAAGTGAGGCTTAGGGTCTTTGAACGTGGTGCAGGAGAAACCTTGGCCTGTGGTTCCGGGGCTTGTGCGAGTATGGTTGTAGGTCGATTAGAGAATAAGTTACAACAAAGAATTAAAGTGTATCTGCCGGGCGGGCATTTACATATTGATTGGTCAGGCGAAGGTCAACGCTTAAAAATGATTGGCCCAGCAGAGTTTGTTTACCACGGATATATAGAAGTATGAAGCTATCGCACCCACAAATATTAGACATTAATAAACGTGAAAACTTAGCACGTTTGTATGAAATGATGGATGAAGCTAAGGTTAAACAATACCTGCTCGACAATCCTCGTTTCCTAGTAAAAAATCCAGAATTGTTGAGTCATATAGAGCTTAAGTATGGTGAGCAGGAAACCTTTTCATTGGTAGAGCGGCAGGTGAAAACGTTAAGGGATAAAAATAGTCAATTGCAAGGGCAACAAATCGAAATGCTGCAAACGGCGCATGCTAACGAAGAGCTATTGGCTATGTGTAATAGTTTTATGTTCGATTTGTTAGAGTGCGAGGATTTAACGACACTTTGCTCTCGGATTATCAATGACTTGAAAAAGATGTTTGAGCTAGATGGCGTTGCTTTGTTATTGGTAGGTGACTATGAGGCTTGTGCACCGGCGCAGGTTTTTAATGCTACGGAAGAAATTAGCGACTTATTGGATTGTCATTTTCCAGACAATCAACCGCTTTGCGGAAGATTGGGCCAGGCGCCCAAATTAGCGCTTTTTGGTGAACTGTCTTATAACTACCAATCTTGTGCGTTGGTACCTATGGGTAAGAGTTGTGAAGGCGGATTGCTTGCTTTAGCTAGCAAAGACGTTAGCCGATTTGATCCAGAAATGGGAACCTTATTTATCGAACTAATCGCTAATTTTGTTAGTGCATTAGTTAAGCCTTATGAGCGACGCTAATTTAAGAATTCCATTTCAGCTGCAACCTGATCTCGACGAGTTCCTAAACATGATCGTCGAGCAGAAAAACTACTCAACGCTCACTCAAAAGAACTATCGTCGCCAGCTAACTTGTTTGGTCGACTTTATGGAAACGTTAAAGTTATCAGCCTGGCTGCAGATTAAACCGATTCATATACGGCAATTGTCGGCACAGCAGCACCGACGTGGTAAATCAGCCAAATCAATTGCTTTGTTATTGTCTAGTTGTCGCAGCTTTTTTCAGTTTTTAGTGAACACCGACCGATTACCTAATAACCCGGCTAAGAACGTTCGCCCTCCCAAAGGCGAAAAGAAACTTCCGAAAACAATGGACGTCGACCAAGTTACCTTGTTATTGGAAAATATTGATGTCAGTGAAACTATCGGTATTAGAGACAAAGCAATTGCAGAACTATTCTATTCTAGCGGGTTGCGTTTGGCAGAGCTTGCTGACTGTAATGTTGAACAAGTAGATTTGACAGAGCAAATTGCTACCGTGACGGGTAAAGGAAATAAAACCAGAATAGTGCCGGTTGGGCGAAAAGCTAAAGCCGCGATTAATGACTGGTTAACTGTTCGAAAAGAGTGGCTTGGCGGTTGCGCTGAATCTGCCTTGTTTGTTAGTCAGCGTAAAACTCGTCTTTCCCATCGCAGCATTCAAAAACGTCTAGAATATTGGGGAAAACGAATTGGCTTAAACGCAAACTTGCACCCTCACAAATTTAGACATTCCTGTGCAACCCATGTATTAGAATCGTCCGGTGACATTAGAGCGGTGCAGGAGCTACTTGGACACGCAAATTTATCAACCACCCAAGTCTATACGCATTTGGATTTTCAAAAATTAGCCGCAGTATATGATAAAGCACATCCTAGAGCGAAGAAGTAATGCCCTACTCCAAAGTAAAACTAATCAGTTTTGATTTAGATAATACGCTTTATGATAATCGACCTGTTATCGCCCAGGCAGAAAAGCAATCGACTCGCTATTTAACATCAGCATTCAAAGCGCAAAATCGACAATTCGATTTTTCTGATTTTTCGGCAATACGCCAGGAATTATTAGAGCAAGCAGATAAGGGGTCGCTTTACGACGATCTAACGCGGCTAAGAAAGGACGTTTTACGTCAAGTATGTGCGTCTTTAGATAATGCGGATATTGTTATTGAACAAGCTTTAGCTATTTTTTTAAATCACCGAAGCCAAGTTCAAATACCACAACCAATTCATAGGATGCTGGAGACGCTCGCCAAAAACTACAAGGTCGTATCGGTGA
This sequence comes from uncultured Kangiellaceae bacterium, assembly GCA_905479925.1. GTDB lineage: Bacteria > Pseudomonadota > Gammaproteobacteria > Enterobacterales > Kangiellaceae. The sequence continues at coordinate 188,010 of CAJQOL010000007.1, forward strand.
CTAACGGAAACTGTAAAGCAGAGCTGCTAAGTTGTAGTTCGGTGTTTAGCCAAAATTACTCTCCGGTTCTAGGCTTTAGAGCCAAACCACACCCTGAAATGTTGCACCAAGTAAAACAGGATTTTTCATTATCAACCGAACAGATATTACACATCGGAGATAGTGAAACATCCGATGGCGAGGCCGCGCGAGCGGCGGGCTGCCATTTTCACTATATGTCTCCATTCGCTGAACAGAAAGAAGACTATTCTGCGGTCAGTGAGCTAATGCAAAAGTTAGGATTAAGCTGATTTTAGATCTCTGTAAAGGTGTATTGATAGTTAGTTATTTGTTAAAAGCGCAATGACAAACAGCTCAGTCCGCCGTCTATTTTTTGGAATTCAGAAACATCTACTTCTCTGGTTTTGTAGCCCAAAGCTTGTATAAGTGCGAGTGTTTTTGGAAATCCTTTTGGTGTTAACACGGTACCATTTATCCAAACGCTGTTAGCCGCATAGGCTTCTTCAATCGGTACTTCAAGCAGGTGATATTGCTGAAACTCCGGCTTAGAAAGAAACTCACCACAAGCCAGTAAATGATTATTCTCTAAGTACCCTAACCCTGTTTTCAAATGCAAAACCTCAGATAACGTGACCACTGAACCCGTCAGTTGATGTTTTTCGAGTAGATTAATCATCTGGTCTGCACCGTTCTGGTTTGTGCGCTCTGAAAGGCCAATGTAATAGTGGTCACCAACCATCATAATGTCTCCAGCCTCAACCGTGCCCGGAGGTTCTATGGTTTCAACCGTGTTATAGAACTGGTTAACCGTTGGTCTTATTGAAATAGTCTCTAACTGCCGAGTTGGCGCGCCTGGGTTAGTAATAATTGCACAGCGAGGAGTCATAAGAGCCACATCTTCCACAAAGGTAGAGTCGGGAAAATTATCGTCGGCCGGTAACACGGTTACTTCTAGTCCGCACTCTTTGAGCGCCGAGATATAATCACTGTGTTGCAAAAGTGCTTTTTCATAGTCAGGAATACCAAGGGAGGCTGTGGTTATACCTTTGACTAATGATTGACTGGGTGTGCGAACGATTGCTTTTGTAAACATGATGTTATCTCATTCTAATTTGCTTGGGAAAAGTAGTCAAAAAGGTTATTAATGAATGCACAGGTGTTCCGTGTCCACCCAATTCGTTCTTATCGCTAAACTTTTCAATGTAATTTTGAAACCTCACTTCACCACAAAGTATCGCCAATTTGATTGAAATGCAACCCTCGGAAATTTTTGAGGACGTTAGTTAAAACGGATATAACCAATTGGTATTGATAATAGAAATTTAGCCTGGCTTTGCTCATGATTTAAATTAACCAATCCATGGATTGTTCTAGGTCGATCGGGGTTTTCGTGTTTGACAATACATCTGCTCGCGCGTAGTAATGGTCGCTCTTAAGAGTAATGGATCATTCAATGACAGCCTCCACAAGTCATAGTGACTTAAAAACTAATAATAAGAAAATAGGTCTTTGGATTTGTTCGGCGCTTGTTATGGGAAACATGATTGGATCGGGGATTTTCTTGTTACCGGCATCGCTGGCTCCTTATGGTGGCGTAAGTATATTCGGCTGGTCATTAACGACGCTTGGAGCGCTAATGACAGCGCTGGTTTTCGTAAGACTAAGCCGAAAATTTCCACGTCAAGGAGGACCCTATCGTTATAGTTATGACCACTTGGGTCCGTTTGCTGGTTTTTCGGTTGCATGGTCTTACTGGGTGTCTATTTGGTGCGGCAACGCAGCAATAGCGGTCGCCGCGGTTACTTATTTGAGTTTTTTCTTTCCGATACTTAATGAGAATACCCACTGGGCGCTTTGGTTGACCTTATCCATTCTCTGGTCTTTAACATTGCTTAATACCAAAGGGGTGAAAGAAGCAGGTATTTTTCAGCTAATTGCTACAGGGTTAAAACTCCTTCCTTTAGTGGCAATTGGATTAATGTGTTTTTGGTCGTTTGATAGTGCTGCTTTTAAACCAATGAATCTGTCTGGTCAGCCATTATCCTCCTCTATTGTTGCCACCGCCGCGTTGACCCTTTGGGCATTCCTCGGTTTAGAGTCTGCCACTATTCCAGCGGATAATGTAAAGACACCAGAAAAAACGATTCCAACGGCGACGATTCTTGGAGTAATTGTTGTTGCTATCGTTTATATGACCAGCCAAATTACTATTATGAGCGTGGTTCCAAATGCTGAACTACAGGTTTCTGGCGCCCCCTTTGCAGACGCGGCGCGAATTTTGTGGGGAGAAGTAGCGGGTTATATTGTTGCCGCCGGCGCTGTTATTAGTTGTTTAGGCGCTTTAAATGGATGGATCTTATTACAAGGACAGGTTCCTATGTCCGCAGCTAGGGATGGGTTATTACCTAAATTTCTTTCCGACCAAAAAAACGATGGTTTATCTGTTGGTGCTTTGATTTTTTCAAGCTGCATCATTTCAGCACTGGTTATTGCCAATTATAGCGAGGGTCTCGTTTCCTTATTTACCTTTGCGATTTTAGTCTCGACGCTCGGTATATTTGTTCCCTATTTGCTATCGATTACCGTTGATATCAAAATACTAATAGCGAAATGGAAAACCGAAAAAGCTTGGTTTTCAATAATTTCTGCTGTCTTAGCAATGGTTTATTGTCTTTGGGCTGTGAGCGGAATTGGTAGTAAAGCATTGCTTTGGGGAATAGTACTTATATTGAGTGGAATTCCTGTTTACTTGTGGATGAGATTAAAGTCTTAATATCCCTGCGCTAGTTTTAGTCTCGCGAGATTATTTAGGCATAAAAAACGGCGGTTAATATGACCGCCGTTTTCTATTTTTCAGATTCTAACTAGTTGTTACCAACTTATTAGAATTTATAACTCATGTTAACAAACAGAGTTTGACCTATTTGGTCATAGCCTGTTCCTACCATGCGTCCACCACGGTCGTTACCTAAACCACTAGAAACTTGCGCAGGATCTTCGTCGGTAAGATTTCTAATACCGATTGTTGCGCCGAAGTCATCGCTTGGTGTCCAGCTTAATGCTAAGTCTGAATAGAATGCAGACTCTGCAGTACACACTCGATAGACATTAGGAGCACCAACAATTCGAGTCGAAGCACTTGCATTGCTAGCAAGACAAGTCGACGCCGAAGTTGCTGGGTCCCTTATGAATAGGTCCGTTGAAGAAATGTAACGGCCAGTATACGTTAAAGTGAAATCACCTTGTTGCAGTGATAACGTCGTTAACAAACGATTTTCCGGAGAGCCATGAGTGCCCAACGTATCATCGGTTCCGCCGTTTGGAAGTGCTGGGTCAGCGATAATAGTTGTTGTTAGCTCATCTTGAATCGTTAACTGGTTAATCCAAGTTAACTTCATCGGTTCACCCATCACATCACCCAGATTCATCGCAAAACGAGTGTTAATGTCATAACCAACCGATGTTTGTTCACCAATATTTGTGAATGAAGCATCTACAAAATCAGGGAACTGAGCGGTCGACTGTGCCGCACTCCTCGGTCCTACTCTTCCACAGAAAGGGCTAGTTAGGTCTGGAGCATTGTTCAAACATTGTTGTAAGATAAACAATGCAGGCATGGACTGAATAGTATCTTCGATTTTGATATCAAAATAGGTAATTCCAAAATCAAACTCGTAGTCTTCACTATCGATAGGCGTCGCCTTGAAAGTAACCGTTAATTGCTCCGCAGTTTCCGGGCTCAGGTCACTAACGTTACCACCGGTTCTTACTGGAATAGTCGTGGTACCGATTGAACCTAATAATGAAGGATCAACTCCTTGCAAATTACAGTTAGCTAACGTTTGAGCACTACGTTCATCTAAGCTAGCGGTATAAGTAGCACCGTCCCAACCGTTTCCAGCGTTGATTACGTTACAAGGATCTGAACCACCTCCTTCACCGCCAAATTGGTCGCCAAGGAATTGCTCACGCAAATTGGGAGCACGGAAAGAAGTACCGTAGGCGGTACTTAATGTCATCCAGTCATTTGGCGCATAAAGAACTCGAACCCGCTCTGTCGTTTCGGTACCAAAGTTTGACTCATCGGTATATCGAACTGCTAAATCAACACTTAATTCTTCAGCCAAATCATGACCGCTTAGAATTGGTAACGTTATTTCACCAAAGAATTCTTGAACTGTTCTAGAACCCGCTGTAACACCTTCCGTCGCTGGATTTTCTGCGACGATTAATCCGTCCCGACCTAACATATCTACTTGTGAATCAATCGCATCACGTCGATGTTCGAAGCCAAATAATACTGACGATGTACCGCCGCTCATTTCGAATAGGTCACCGGTTACAAAACCAGAGAACATGGTTTGCTCAACAACTGTACGATTTACTCGGTCGCCAATTAAGTAGTCTCGTTCAGCTGCTGTAGCAAAACTACCACCACCGCTTCCGCCAACTGGATACAAAGTAGGCGAAAAGAAATCTACGGGTACACAGCTTGGGCTGGTTAAGATCCCGCCTATTGTATCGGTATCGTTAAATGGAACACCACAAATAACATTACCAGCAGAGTCGTACCTGAGCGTATTTAAAGTTAAGCTTAAGTGGTTTTCATTCATGAGTGGCTGTGTAGCCACACCGTCACCACGGTCATAAGTGGCGGCAACTTCATAGGTCCAACCGTTATTTTTTGCCGCCTCAAAAGGTAAATCTCCACGTAACCCGATGCCGGCTCTAAAATGATCAAGCTCTACCGAACGGTCCTGGTTTAAATCGCTTAATGTGATTACTGGAAGTGCGTTTGCACCAAAAGGGTTCATTTCATTTTCAAAAAGCTGAAGGCTACCATCAGGATTTTGTAAAAATCCACCATTGCCATTTTCCATTGGAATCAACCCCGGAACTTCAGGAAAAATTTGTTCAATAGTGGCTTTAGACGTTTGATGACGATGGAAGTAAGAGGTGTCGTAGAACATTTCTACGTTGGAATCTTGCCCCCACTCTGGGTTGTATGTACCACTTGCCATTAACGAGAAACGTTTCACCGGCTGAACGAGATCAGAACGCAATCGATCTTGGTTATCGTTGTAGTTTGGATTTAATCTAAAACGATCATTTCCTGCAATATCCGAACGAATGAAATCAGCATATCCACCGTTTGGTGCAGGTATGTTGGCGCTACCGCTCCAATTTGCAATAGGGTTACCGGTTAAATCATTAAACGTATTGCTTTGACCAGGGGTAAAAAAGTTCCACACGCTACCATGTTGAGAACCAGTTGATAAAACGATAGCCGTATTATCCGGGAACGAGTTATAACAATAATTATAGCGCTCACCAGTATCGGCGTTTTGCTCAAGACGTCGAATACAATCAAGTCTGTCACCTAGTGCGACACGCTCTCTTTCAAAAAACTCAGCACCAAAAACGAATGAGCTATTATCACCTTCAGCGCCCGTTACAAATGACATTTGACGAGTTTCGCCGCCTGGATCGGTTGGACTAGAGAAATTAGCACTAAATTGAACGCCGTCGATAGAGTCTTTTAGGATAACGTTTATTACACCGGCAACCGCATCAGCACCATAAATTGCCGAAGCCGCATCGGATAAGATTTCTACGCGATCAACCATATCAAAAGGGATCAAACTTAAATCAGGTTGAGACGGCGCACCACGAACTCCTGATGATCCAAGTCTTCGTCCGTTAACAAGGATCAAAGTTCGCTCCGCGCCTAAACCACGTAGTCCAACGTTTTGCGAACCAACACCACCAGAGGGAGGTGCTTCTGTCGCATTTGAGTTACCCGAGTTAGTATTAATGGTTTCATCAATCTGAGCACCATTAACTAAGGTTGCACGTTGCAGCATAGCAGCAATGGTATTGATACCTTGCTTCTTTGCATCTTCTGTTGTCAGAATTTGAATCGGCGATGGGCTACCAAACTCGTCACGTCGAATTCGCGAACCAGTTATAATGACCTTTTGCTCTTCTGCGGCTTCTTCCTCTTCTGCTGCATAAACGGGAGCACTTCCCATTCCCGCAACTACACCGAGTGCTAAGGCGCTTCGGACTGCTGTGAGCAGTACCGATTGCCGAAACGTATTTTTCTTGATTTGCATGTTAGTTACCTCTAGTCGTTTTATTGTGTTATCGCTACAACAAATCCAAAAACCGGTTTATGCGATTTAGTTATTTTTATATATTTAGCCAAACATATGAACGGGTTGCGTTCACATTCCCCATTTGTATCAATAGAATCGATAGTGAAGCAAATTGAATTTTTAAGCGGATGTATTATTCAATGATGAAAAATGTAAGCAAGTTCTTCAATTGCCCTGAAAGTATTAATATCAACACGTTTTAGAAATGTTTTAAGAAAAAGATTGGAACTTTTTTCCAAGAACACATGACGCGTCGCGTCATCCTTTACGGAGATATTTTTGCTTTAAAGACACAACAATAAATATTGAATTAATTAAAAAATGTTGCAATTTTGTTAAGTCCACTTGATTTAACTTATAAATTCGAGGCAGAATAAAAAGCAATCTACGTGCATTATTGTGATGCATACTGATTGTCTCCTGTTGGAAAATAATTATGTCAAATGATCATCCGAAACCATTTCATATAGCTATTTTAGGTGGCGGAACCGCTGGCTGGATGGCCGCGATTTATATGCAACACAAATGGCAAGATAAAAACATCCACATAACTTTAATTGAATCGCCTGACATCGGAATCGTCGGTGTAGGAGAAGGTTCAACCCCTTCATTAAAGAATTTTTTTGACGATGTTGAAATCGCGGAAAGAGATTGGATGCCGCGCTGTAATGCTACCTATAAAGTAGGAATACGATTTGATGGATGGTCAAGTGAACCCGGTTTCGAGAGTTATCGTCACCCTTTTCCTAGTCAACTAGATGTTTATTCTTCTAATGGCCTCGGGCAATATTGTCATTTACGAAGAGCGGGGTTTGATATTAACCCGCACCCTGATCAGTTTTTTATTCAGTCACATTTAGCGGAAAAAAATTTCTCGCCATTGTCAGCAGATAATTTTCCATTTACTAATTCTTATGGTTATCACTTTGACTCTGGGCTACTTGGTCAATATTTATCTGAAGTCGCAGTTGATCGGGGTGTGACCCATATTCAAGGCGAAGTGTTCGAAGTAACCCAAAACAAAAATGGTCATTTAGAATCGTTACTTTTCAAAAACAATGATTCTTTATACGCGGATTTTTTTGTTGACTGCACGGGCTTTAGCGGTTTCCTAATTCAAAAAAAATTAGCGGTTCCGTTTAAGTCCTTTAGCGATAACTTATTTAATGATTCCGCTGTTGTTATGCCAACAGCGGCCGGCGAGCCACTGCGCACGGAGACGATTAGTACCGCACTAAGTCATGGTTGGGCGTGGGATATTCCATTAACTAATCGTACGGGAAATGGTTATGTTTATAGTAGTAATTACTGTGACGCCGACGCAGCAGAAACAGAACTTAGGAAAAAATTAAACTGCTTAGACAGTGATACTGAAGCGCGTCATTTAAAAATGAAAGTTGGCCGAGTCGAAAAATATTGGAGTCACAACTGCCTTGCAGTTGGACTTTCCCAAGGCTTTATTGAACCTTTAGAAGCTACTGCGCTGCACATTGTTCAAGTGACTATTTTAGAGTTTATGCTAAATTTTGAAGCTGGAGGGTTTACTGATAAGAATCGGGATAAATATAATCAAATTATCAATAACCGTTTTGAAGGCGTCAGAGATTATATTGTTGCTCATTATCGAATTAACTCTAGAACTGATACTGCGTATTGGCGCGACAATGCCAATAACCAGTCATTGTCGGACTCGCTAATTGGTTTATTAAATGCTTGGACGGGTGGTCTAAAACACGATATTGACCAAGAAATCGCACGGCAGAATATTGGAAGCTATTTTCCGTTGGATTCCTGGCGGATTTTATTCTCTGGATATGGTTTTTTTCCGAAACAACCACTTAAAGCAGTAAATTCTGATCCTAGTTTGTTTGACATGGCGAAACATCGGGATTTTATTCGTGGATGTGCTCTAAACTACAAACAACAGGCTCATCAGCTTTAGAGTCCACAAGGGCAAATGCCAAGTGATAGAGTGACTATTTTTTGTGCTAAAGCGCAGTCAATTTTGTTGGCGTTTGAGTTATAAAGTCGACGAGTAGTATTAAATTTAGCCGTCTTAAAACTCGCAAAGAGATATTCCCCGAGCTAATTATTGGCCAAAGAGTGTTGCAATGCAATATGGCATAATTAGCCTTTTATTTGCAGTAATTAGACTAACGCTCGTTTAAAGAGCCATAAACGTGGATTTTGACGACAACTTAGTTTTTATAACAGTAAAACAAAAAGTGTGAATATTCACATTATTTGCGTCGACCCCCCTTTTCTTGTTAAAACACATTGGCCTATTGCATCGCGATCAGGTGCACTAACAATAACAATAGAGTTGAACTAACAAGAAAAGGAATAAGTCATTATGCAACCTAATAATCCATTTAAGTACACGTTGATGCGTTTAGCATTAGCCAGTGCTTTATCAATTCCGCTGGTAGCTACCGCTGCTGAGGACGACGAAGAAGAAGAAGGTAATAAAATTACCATTACCGGTTCACATATCAAAAGAGCAGATATGGAAGGGCCTTCTCCAATTACTAGCCTTACATCAGAAGATATCGCATTAACGGGTGTTACTGACGTTATTGGGTTGTTTACTAAATTGCCAATTTCGGGTCAGGGAACTTTCTCAACTCAGGGTAATTCGAGTGATGACACTGCAAACGGTGGTTCAAGTGTTTCATTGCGTGGTTTAGGGGCTGACTCAACCTTGATTCTTATCAATGGTCGACGCGTTTCCGTTTCTCCATTCGCAAAAGGCATCGATACAGCGTTTGTTGATATTAATAATATCCCACTTTCAGCGATTGAACGGGTAGATATCCTAAAAGATGGTGCTTCGGCAACTTACGGTTCTGACGCTATCGCCGGTGTAATTAACATCATTTTGAAGAGCAATTACGATGGTGTTGAAGTTTCAGCCAAAATAGGTAATACCGCAGATGGTGGCGGCGGTGAGCAAAATTTAAGCGTGTTATGGGGAAGTACTAGCGGTAAAGCAAGCCATACATTTATCATGGATTACTACCAGCGCGATGAAATATTGTACGCCGATCGTAGTTATTCTCGTTCTGCTAACCAGTCAGCTTTGCGCCCAAATGACCCTGATGCAGTTGATTTCAGAAGTTCATCGGGTATTCCGGGAACTATCGCATTGGCGTCAGATTCCACAATAAGACTTCCTGATACGTTTGGAGCAGATGTGTGTCCTGCTGACCAAATCGTAGGAACACTATGTCGCTATGACTATGCGCCTCACATGACAATGGTGCCATCTACTGAAAGATTCAGCTTTAATTACATGGGTAATCGCGAAATTTCCGATGACGTTAAATTATTTACCGAATTAAACGGACAAAATGGTCGCTCAATTGTAAAAGGTGCTGGTAGCCCAAGCTTTAATGAATTGTTCATGGCTGGGGATAATATCAATCACCCGTTCGCCGCTGACCCAACTCACCCCTTCTATCAGCAAGATCTAACAATGAGACGTCGTACTGTTGATATCGGTAACCGAAAAAAAGTTGCTGATACTAACTACTACCGTGCTGTACTTGGTTTGAAAGGCAGCATGGAAGAGTGGGACTGGGAAGTTGCAGCTAACTATATTCGCAGTCACTCAATTGAGCGCGGTGTGGACGGATTCCCAAATTCACGCCGTATTCAAGAAGCGATCGATAGCGGTTTATGGAACCCGTTTGAACCTTCATCGAACACTCAAGAGTCTCTAGATTTTATTGAGACTACTACCACTCGTGTCGGTAAATCGACTAACCGCTCACTTGACGCGTCTATTTCTGGTGCGATTACTGAAATGGAACATGGACCATTAATGGTTGCTGTCGGTGCGGAACTGCGTAAGGAAACGATTAGCGATAATCCTGATGACCAGTTCTTACGTGGTGATGTGTTTGGTACTGAGGCAACTCAAGCCAATGGCGACAGAGATAATAAATCAATATTTACTGAGCTAGCAATTCCTGTCATGGAAAATTTTGAACTGCAGTTAGCGGTTCGATTTGAAGATTACAGCGATTTTGGTTCAACCAGTAACCCAAAAGTAGCATTCCGATGGGCGCCGTCTGAAGAAATGGTTGTACGTGGGTCGTTTGGTACTGCGTTTAGAGCACCTTCTCTTCATCAAATTGGTTTAGGTCGTACCGATGAGTCGCCAACGTTAGTAGATAATGCACGTTGTGATGCTGTTGGCCTATCCTGTGCGCCACAAGAGTACACCGCCGTTTTCCAAGGAAATCCTGATCTAGGTCCAGAAGAATCAACCAGTTACAACATGGGTTTGGTTTATCAAATATCTGATGACCTAAGCTTTAGTGTAGATTATTACAACTATGAAATTGAAGATATCATTGATTCTGATACACAATTTGAACTTGATAATAATCCAGCTATCGTCGATCGTTTGCCTTCTACTATTCCGGGTGACCCAGGTGAAATCGTTCGCATTAATAGTTCTTTCCAAAACATCGGCGACCTTAATACTTCAGGATTAGATTTTGATTTGCAGTATTCAATGGAAACTGAAATGGGTAAATTCAACTTCTCATATATTCTAAACTATGTTTTAGATTATGAAGAGTTGAGACCAGATGGTAATGGCGGTCAGCGTGTTAATAAATCTGAAGGTGATTTTGAGCAACCAGAAATGCGTTGGACTTTAGCAACCGATTGGGCGAAGGATGATTTTTCCGCCAACGTAGCTATTAATTTTATCGATGAGTTTGGCGGAGACGCTGGAACTGGTTTTGGTGATAAAACTGTTGATTCAATGACTACTCTGGATTTTGCTATAAACTATAACGGTATCGAAAACACCCGACTATCGTTTGGAGCAACTAACTTGTTCAACGAAGAGCCACCGTTTAGTCATCATGACTTCAACGGCTTCGTGAATTCTACCCATAACGGTGTTGGTCGCTTCACTTATGTTCGTGCTACTTATGAATTCTAATTAGAAATATATATTAGTTTTCAGATCGAACAAAAATCCGCTGCTTAGTTTCTAGGCAGCGGATTTTTTTTAGCAATTTTTTAATGTTTGACGGCTTTCTTGCGTTTGTAATGGATACAAAGAGTATTAGACCTAAAGGAATAGTTTATTTCTTAGATCGTTAACTTATGCCAAAAGTGGTTGTCGACCTATTGAGAAATGCAGACACGGGCGTATTATGTCGACACAATCATCTTCATTTAATGGCTTTGAAAACGCCTTTGCCAGGAGTAATTATGACAAAAGCACCTGCCGATTATGCCAATTTACAAAGCAAACGTTTTGTTTTACGGCGATTAAGTACTCAAGATATAGAGCCTTGGAGCGAGTTTTTTGCGGATAATCCTAACTTGCCTTTCTTGGCTATTTTTATTAAAGAAAGGGATACTGAGCATGTAACTCGAAGAGACTGGTCCGAAAAATGGATGGAAAAACAATTTAAGCGTTATACAGATAACGGGTTCGGTTTACTGGCAATTGTCAGTAAGGAAACAGGAAGATTAGTAGGTCAGGCAGGCATTTCCCAAAAATTGATTGATGGCAATATAGAGCATGAAATTGCTTACTCGATTTTACCCAGTTTTTGGCGTCAAGGCATAGCGCATGAAGTCTCCGAGGTATTGATTAATTACGCGACTGAGCATCAAATTAATCGACGAGTCATTTCACTCATTCATTTGGACAATATTGGTTCAATTCGAGTGGCCGAAAAAAATGGCATGACTGTGCATTCAAAAACAAATTATTTAGGCATGGAAGTTTATGTCTATGGGCGTTATATTTCTTGAGCAACAACTTTATTTGCCATTTAGCCGTGGAGAAAACGATATTATGAGTCCTACTACTGAAGCAGTGATTTATGCGGGTATTCCTACCGCCATGGTTAGTTTTCTTATGATGCTCTGGGCAATTAGAAAGAACTATTTGTTAGCCGACGATGATCTAGACGTTCTAAAAAAGCCAAAAACTTCGAAAAAAGATGATGATTCGACTGAAGACGATAACTCGAGCAAAGACCAACAAGCTAAATATAATCCTGTTCATCAAAAGTGGTTATATTTTGGAGGTGGCTATTATGGATTAATGGCATTGGTCACTTACATTTATTTGGAAGTACAAGAGGTCATTGCGTTTATCGGCAATTACGAATCTTTTAACCAGTTGATGGACCAGATTACCGTAAAAGCGATTTTTGGGCTTATTATAGAGAGTTTTCTAAATATTATTCCCGCCTTTACGTGGTTTATTTATTGGCCAAAAGAGTTAGATATGACTAACGGGTGGTATTGGTTGGTATCAAGTTACATTGGTTATCATGTCGGTAGTTTTGTCGCACGAAAGTACGCTGCTATGGCAACGGAAAAATAGCGTTGCTAAATCCTCTCCATATAGTGAACATTATGGATCAGAACTGTCTAACGTTGCCCTTATTCACATGGTTTACTTGTAAGCTATAAGTCAATTTAGTTGGTACTAATATCAAATTGATTAGCCCCCTACTAGCCTTTAAAACTTGTATTTTGTTACACAATATCTGACTGAGACTTTGCAGCAACTTCCAATTAACTCTAGACTAGGCCACCAATGTGTTGGCTCAAATTCCGTCGAAGCCTTTAGTTTCAATTACTATTTGGTAATTTGTGATGCGTGACGAGCTTAAATAAACAGCAAAGAAAGTTGTGAAAGGGGTAAAAAAATGACAGTTATTAAAGCGGCTTATGTTTTTCTCATTAGTGCTTTTATGTTGGCAAGTTCTTCTGCTACTGCTGATGATCTAAATAAATCTTTGCATACCATCAAGAACTTTCATTTCGTTTCGCCGGATCTAGCGAGCTCAGGTATTCTGGATTTGAAGAGTTATCAATTTATCGAACGCTACGGGTTTAAACATGTCATCAACCTGATTCCAGGAAACCAAGATGAAGAGCGCGCTCATGTAAAATCACTCGGTATGAGTTACGAACAGATAGCTGTTAATTGGGACGAGCCCACTTTACAAGACTTTGAAGCTTTTGTTGCTTTAATGAAGCAGTATGGTAAAGATAAGGTCTTTGTACATTGTGAGCTAAATTGGAGAGGTTCAACTTTTGTATATTTATACCGAGTGACTCAATTAGGAGTACCGATCGAGCAAGCTAACAAAGATCTTAACAAAATCTGGAAACCCTCGACGAATTGGCAATATTTTATCGATCAGGTGTTATTTGCCTATTCAAAAGATTAAATCAATTTATAGCTCTTGCTCTCGGCTTAAGCAGAGCGGAAAACGATAATTTAGTCTAGACTCTATGAGTTCTAGAAACTAACAAATACAGGCAATGTTTAATTATTGCTATCAAAGCTAAGGAGAAAACGTGAAGAAAACGTCTAAATTTATACTGGCCGCGTCCGTATCTGCTGTTCTAGTGGCGTGTGGAGAGCAATCAACTACCGCCCCAACCGCTGAAACAAAACCGACTGCCGCAGATACCCAGCAAGTTGCGCAAACGGAAAGCGAAAAAGCGAATCAATTATTTGAAGATATGTTTAACGAAGGCGTTAGCCGAAGCCCCATGTTTCAATCTTATTTAGGCATAAAAACCAATCAAGATAAGTGGGATGATATGTCAGAAGCTCGCGCTCTAGAGAACTTACAGCTCACCAAAGACAACCTAGCTAAAATAAATGCCATAGATGCCAGTAAGCTCGATCCGCAAACTAAGGTCAGCTTAGATTTGGCTAAGCAACAACTTAATAATGAAATCGCTGATTTTAAGTGGAGAATGCATAATTATCCGCTTAATCAAATGTTTGGTATTCATTCACAAGTGCCATCGATGTTAATCAATCAGCATCGCATTGCTGACAGCAAAGATGCCGAAGATTATATTGCCCGACTGGTCGCTATTGCGCCTTTATTTGATCAGGTTATTGAAGGTTTAAATGCACGCGCTGAACAGGGGATCATTGCACCAAAATTTGTTTATCCTTATGTGATTGAAGATAGCCAAAATTTAATTAAAGGCGCACCTTTCAGTGAAGGCGAAAGTAGCACTTTGTTGACTGATTTCACTACTAAAGTGGCTGGACTTGAGATAGAAGACCGGGAAAAAGAAGCGTTAATTAGTAAGGCAAGTGAAGCTTTGAAAAGTTCGGTAAAGCCAAGTTACGAAAAGCTAATTGCAGCGGTAACCGCTATTGCAGCAAAAGCCAATGACATTGATGGCGCATACAAATTCCCGGATGGTAAAGCTTTTTACAACAATGCGTTAGCAAGAACAACTACAACCGATTTAACCGCCGATGAAATCCATAAAATTGGATTATCTGAAGTTGCTCGTATTCACGATGAAATGCGCGTTATTATGAAAAAAGTCGGATTTGAAGGTGATTTAAAAGCATTCTTTGAATTTATGCGGCATGACCCTCAGTTTTATTATGAAGAGTCGGCGGAAGGGAAAGAGCGTTACTTAACCGAAGCGACGGCCCTAATTGACAATATGAAGACTCGACTAGATGAGCTATTTATTGTTAAGCCAAAGGCTGACATGGTTGTAAAAGCGGTAGAAGCGTTTAGAGAAAAGTCAGCGGGAAAAGCCTTTTACCAATCGCCGTCAATGGATGGCACTCGTCCAGGCATTTATTACGCTAATTTATATCGTATGAGCGATATGCCTAGCTATCAAATGGAAGCTTTGGCTTACCACGAAGGTATTCCGGGACATCATATGCAGTTAGCTATTGCCCAGGAACTTCAAGGTATACCCAAATTCCGAAAATTCGGTCGATTTACTGCGTACACTGAAGGTTGGGGATTGTATTCTGAATTGCTTCCGAAAGAAATTGGTTTATATAGCGACCCTTATTCCGATTTTGGCCGTCTAGCAATGGAGCTTTGGAGAGCGTGTCGTTTAGTTGTTGATACCGGTATTCACTCGATGAAGTGGGATCGTCAACAAGGTATTGATTATTACGCTGAGAACACCCCTAACCCAATCCCAGATGCTGTGAAAATGGTAGAGAGACATATTGTTATGCCATCTCAAGCAACGGCTTATAAGATCGGGATGCTTAAGATATTGGAATTACGGGCGAAGGCGAAAACCGAGCTAGGGACTAAGTTTGATATTCGTGATTTCCATGAAGTTGTGCTTAAAAATGGCCCGGTTTCTCTGAGTGTGCTTAGTCAATACATTGATGAATATATTGCCAGTAAGCAATAAAGAGGATTTTTATTCAAATTGAACTAGGGATAAACCAGTATTTTTAGCATCATTGCTAACAACGATTTGCCCACTAATTGTGAATTCAGCTAGATAAATAACGTCTACTGGGTTTCCAATTAGATTTTGAATTGATATCCTACTAAGCCTTGCTCGTCCGACCACTGTCGAGCAGGGCTTTTTTTTGTCTTGAATTTTGTTGGCAATTCTTCACATTCTAGGTGCATAACATAATGAACTTTACCGGTACTCAAAATTATATAGCAACAGATGACTTACAGATGGCGGTTAACGCAGCCGCAACTCTGCAGCGACCTTTATTAATTAAGGGAGAGCCTGGGACAGGTAAAACAATGTTAGCCGAAGAAGTTGCGGAATCGCTTGGTATGCCGTTGATACAATGGCATATTAAGTCTACAACTAAGGCTCATCAAGGGTTGTACGAGTACGATGCGGTATCGCGATTGCGGGACTCCCAGCTTGGCAACGAGAGCGTTCAAGATATTGCCAATTATATTAAGAAAGGAAAGTTATGGGAGGCGTTTACTTCACCTCAACAAGCGGTATTGCTGATTGATGAAATTGACAAAGCAGATATTGAATTCCCTAATGACCTCTTACAAGAACTCGATAAAATGGAGTTCTTTGTCTATGAAACCGGCGAAACCATAAAAGCGGTTACTCGACCAATAATTATTATCACAAGCAATAATGAAAAAGAGTTACCCGATGCTTTTTTAAGACGTTGTTTTTTTCATTACATCAATTTCCCCGATAGAGAAACCATGAAAAAAATCGTTGAGGTTCATCATCCTGATGTTAAAGCTAATCTATTAAAAGAAGCGTTAGATATTTTCTTTAAAGTTCGTGATGTACCTGGACTTAAGAAAAAGCCATCGACTTCTGAATTGATTGATTGGTTAAAACTGTTACTTGCTGATGACATCCCCGATGAAATTCTAAAAGGCGCCGACCCAACGAAAGCGATCCCACCACTTTATGGCGCACTTCTTAAGAACGAACAAGATGTTCATTTGTTGGAAAAGCTAGCCTTTATGATTAGACGAGAAAATCGATAGCATGGATGTTTAACTAAACCATTATGCTAATAAATTTCTTTTATCTATTAAAGCAAGCGGGTATTCCGGTATCAATCAAGGAGTTATTAACCTTGTTGGATGCGTTGGAAAAACGCCTTGTATTTTGTGATATCGAACAGTTTTATTCCCTTGCTCGGCTTTGCCTAGTTAAAGATGAAAAATTCTTTGATCGTTATGATCGCGCCTTTTCAGCCTATTTTAAAGACCTTGAAGATTTTGAAAATATTCTACAAGCTTTAATACCAGAGGACTGGTTACGCGCTGAATTTATGAAAACTTTGAGTGACGAAGAAAAGGCTAAAATTGAATCTCTGGGAGGTTTAGAGAAATTATTAGAAACCTTTAAAGAGCGCTTAGAGGAACAAAAAGAAAGACACGCCGGCGGTAATAAGTGGATTGGTACCGGTGGTACCTCCCCTTTTGGTCATAGCGGTTATCATCCTGAAGGAATTCGAGTAGGCGGCCAAAGCAAAAATAAATCCGCCGTTAAAGTATGGGAAAAGCGTCAGTTTAAAGATCTGGACGACTCCCGTGAGCTAGGCACAAGAAATTTAAAGGTGGCATTAAGAAAACTACGAAAATTTGCTCGTAGCGGCGCTGAAGAAGAACTCGATTTAGATGACACGATTAGCGCTACCGCTAAAAATGCTGGTCTTCTTGATATTAAAATGGTGCCGGAAAGGCATAATGCAGTGAAAGTACTCATTTTCTTTGACGTCGGTGGTTCCATGGACCCTTATGTCAGTTTGTGCGAAGAACTGTTCTCGGCATGTAAGACAGAATTCAAACATTTAGAGTATTTTTACTTCCACAATTTTATTTATGAAAGTGTATGGAAAAACAACGTTCGGCGTTTTGATGAAAAGACATTGCTATCTGAGGTTCTGCGAACCTATAGCAAAGACTATAAAGTTATATTTGTCGGGGATGCGTCTATGGCATCTTACGAAATTTCGCATCGTGGTGGCAGTGTTGAATATATGAATGATGAACCTGGATATGTATGGATGCAGCGTCTAACCGATATTTTTGAGAAAGTGATTTGGTTGAATCCTGTTGACCCAAGGTATTGGAATTACACACAAAGCATTGGTATGGTTCAGCAGTTAGTCGATGATAAGATGTTTCCGCTGTCGGTTAACGGATTAGACCAAGCCATAAAAGCTTTAAGCTAACGCTTTTCCGCGGCCTAATTGTTTCTGAATGCTAAAACCGGTTGAGATTGAAATCGGTCGACGTTTAAGAGCAGAATAATTTTTATAGAATATCCCCGCATTCTACCCTAGCTACATTTGCGGCAATAAAGGCATTAGACCGTTGAAAAGAGTGTAAAAAGAATGAATTATGTATATATCGCAGCAAGTATAGATGGTTACATTGCTACCATTGATGGTGGCATCGAATGGCTTCACGAACAACCTAACCCAGAACAAAGCGATTACGGCTATTCGGAATTTATGAATAACATTGATGCTTTAGTCATGGGAAGAAATACCTTTGAAAAAATCCAGACTTTCGGA